>NZ_VDYR01000001.1:1295000-1618750 GCF_006346325.1 Sphingomonas japonica
GACGCAAGCCGGATCGCGGATTCTGGGCTGATCGAGATAGGCGATACTGACGCGCGCGTGCCGGCGATCCTCGAGCAGCTTCGCGCAAACGGCTATCTTTCGACGGAGCCAAAGTCAGGCGAAGCCGCACAGACCTATGACGACCAGATGGCCGATGCCATCCGTCGCCTGCAGGCCGAATATGGCATTGCCGATGACGGGGTAATTGGTCGTGATACGCTGACCGTTCTCAACCTGGGGCCGCGCGATCGTGCCCGTGCGCTGGCAGTCGCATTGGAGCGGCGGCGCTGGCTGGCGCGGTCACCGGCGGCGACGCGAATCGACGTCAACGCCGCTGCCGCCCGAATGCGGTATTTTCGTGACGGCAACCGTACCGACAGCCGAAAGGTCATCGTCGGCGAGCCGGGCAATGAAACGCCCGCGCTGCTGTCGCCGATATACCGGCTGGTGGCCAACCCCACCTGGACGGTTCCCAAGTCGATCCAGAACGGCGAGCTGTCAGGCGTAAGCCAAGGCTATCTGGATAGCCGCAACATGGCGATCCAGGGCGGCTGGATTGTGCAGCAACCCGGCCCCGACAATGCGCTCGGGCTGGTCAAGTTCGACATGCAGAACCAGCACGCCATCTATCTGCATGACACGTCATCCCCCGAGCTGTTCGACCAAAGCCAGCGCCAGTTGAGCCATGGTTGTGTTCGCGTCGAGGACGCGCTGGGCTTCGCGCAGATGCTCGCCGAACAGCAAGGCATCACCGACGAATGGGAGAAGGCACGGGGCTCGGGCAACGAGACCTTCGTTCCGCTGCCCGAGCATATTCCGGTGCGGCTGCTATACCATAATGTTTTCGTCGATGACGCCGGCGCGGTGGCGTTCCGCACCGATCCCTATGGCTGGAACGATCCCATCGCCCAGGCGCTCGGGTTCGAGAAATCGAACACGAGACGATCGAACGCCAAAGGTGCCGATGTCGGCCCTTGAGTTGCCCATCTACGGGATCGCCGCGCGTATCCGATCGACCCTGCAACCTTCCAAAGGAATCCTTATGAACAAGCTTACCCTCGGCCTTGCCGCGCTGACGACCCTCACGCTGGCCGCGTGCAACGATAGCCCGTCCGAAAACCTGGCCGACCGCGTCGAAAACGCTGCCGGCACCCGCGCCGATAATCTCGACACGCAGGCCGACATGCTCGAAAACCGCGCCGAGCAGATCCGCGATACCGGCGAATATCGCGCCGACGCGATCGAGGCCGCCGACATGAATGTCGCAGGCATGTCGCAGGAACAGCGCGATGCGATTGTCGCCAACGAAGCGGCTGCAGTCCGCTGACGTGACGCGCGTTGACGCCCGCATGATTGCTTCCGGTCTCATTGACGCGTTTGGCCGGTAATGCGGGCGACAATTCTTCGCCTTGGTGACCAGTTGCGGCAAAGCTACTGGTTTCTGCCGACGATTATGGCGATCGCCGCGGTGCTGCTCGCCGGCGGGATGATCTGGCTCGATACCTATGTCGGGTCGGACTGGATGGACGATTTCGCCTGGCTGACCGCGTCGCGTCCAAGCGGCGCGCGTCAGGTACTGTCGTCGATCGGCGGATCGATGATCACCGTCGCGGGCACCGTCTTTTCGGTGACCATCGCGGCGGTGGTCTATGCTTCGGGCCAATATGGTCCGCGCCTGCTCAGCAATTTCATGAGCGATCGCGGCAACCAGCTGACGCTGGGCACATTCATCGCCACCTTTCTCTATTGCCTAGTCGTACTGCGCACCGTGCGGTCTGCCGACGAATCAGCGGGTGCCAGCTTCGTCCCGAACCTCGCATTGCTGGTCGGGGTGTTTCTGGCGATCTGTTCGATCGCGGTACTGATTTTCTTCATCCACCATGTCCCCAGCAAGATCCACATCAACAACGTGATCGAGGATATCGGTCGGCGTCTGCTGAAGGAAATCGACGAGCGCTTTCCCAAAACCATCGGCGGCGGCCCTGCCGAAGGTACAAACTCAGCCGAAGCGCTTCGCGTGCCCGCCACCTTCCGCGAAGGGGCGTCCGCCGAGGACGGGCAACAGCGGCAGCTGATCCGCACCAAGCACACTGGCTACGTCCAGTTGATCGAGAGTGATGCGATCATCGATCTGGCGAAACGCCACGATCTGGTCCTGCGCCTCCAATATCAGCCCGGCGATTTCGCCCATACCGGCCGCGTATTGGCCGAAGCGTGGCCGATGGACAGTTGCGACGACAAGACCGTGGCCGCGATCCGCGCAACGTTCGCGTTCGGCGCGCGACGCTCGGCGCTGCAGGATCTGCGCTTCCTGATCGACGAATTGGTCGAGATTGCCGCTCGCGCGCTGTCACCCGGCGTGAACGATCCCTTCACCGCGGTCACCTGCCTCGACTGGTTGAGCGCTGGCATGTCGGGCCTGGCCCAGCGGCAGTTGCCGTCGCATCTGCGGCTCGATGACGAGGGCGCGTTGCGGCTGATCGCACACCCGCTAACCTTTACGAATTTCATCGATCGTTCGTTCGGCGCGCTGGTGCAATATTGCGCGACCGACATGGTCGCGTCGCTGCGCTACATTCGCGCCCTGGGCGAGATATCGCTCGACTGCGACGACCCAAAGCGCATCGAGACGCTACGCACCTATCTCGACCGGCTCGACACGCTGGCGGAGGAGGGCATGACCGGCTTCAACCTGTCGCGCGTGCGCGAGCGTTCGAGCGAACTCAGCCGCGCGCTTGCCGAGCCCGACTATAAGCGACGGCTGCGCGATAGTAACGCATGGCTAGGCGGCACCGCTTGACGACGCGGTCGGCGCGAACATCAGACCAGAAAGAGATCGCCCATGTTTTTCGATGATTGGCAAGGTTTGCTGCGCGTCCTTGTCGTAGGGACGATTGCCTATGCGGCGGTGATCGCGATCCTGCGGGTCAGTGGCAAGCGAACGCTGGCAAAGATGAACGCCTTCGACCTGGTCGTCACGGTCGCACTGGGTTCGACGCTATCGTCGGTCCTGCTATCGAAGGACGTTGCCTTGGCCGAAGGCGTTCTTGGGCTGATGCTGCTGACGTGCCTGCAGTTCGGCATAGCCTGGGCATCGATCCGGTCGCGCACGGCCGAGGCGGTTGCCAAATCGAACGCGCGCATGCTGCTGAAGGACGGGGTTATCGACAAACAAGCGCTCAAGGACGAGCGCGTGACCCACGAGGAATTGCTGGCTGCGGTGCGTGGCGGTGGCCTGGGCGGTCTGGAACTGGCGGCGGCAGTCGTTCTAGAAACCGACGGAAGCTTCAGCGTCATTCCGAGTGCGCAGGCGGGGTCGCGTAGTGCGTTTCCCGGATCGTCCTGAGGGCAATGCCATCCGATCAACGCTACCGCCAGTATACCAAGGTTGGTCTGAGTATATCGGCCGCTATGGTGGCCCTATGACCAAGCTGTTGCCGAGAATTGCCATCCTTTCTGCCTGCGTGGCGTTGAGTGCGTGCGGATCCGATGAACCAGCGACATCCGAAACCGTCCCCATCCGCGTGGTCGCCCAAGCGGTGCAAATGGTCGCCGAGCAGGCCAAGGTAGAGGCGATCGGCACCGCGCGCGCGGCGACTGCCGCCGACTTGTTTCCCGAAGCATCGGGGCTCGTCACCGCTGTGCGTTTCACCGCGGGCGATTATGTGAGAAGCGGTGCCCCGCTGGTGCAGCTCGATGACCGGCGCGAACAGCTCGCGGTGCGCTTGGCCGGCGTCGCGGTCGCCGAGGCCGATCAGTTGCTCGGTCGCTATCGCAGGATCGAGGATACCGGCGCGCTGTCGGCCAGCCAGATCGAGGCGGGGGTGACCGCGTTGCAATCGGCGCAGATCGAGCTTGAACAGGCCAAGGTTGCGCTCGCCGACCGCACCGTCCGCGCGCCCTTTTCAGGCCATATGGGGATACCCCAGATCGATCGCGGCGATCGCGTGACGCCGACGACGCTGATCGCCACCATCGACGATCGTACGCGTCTGTTCGTCGATTTTCCTGCGCCCGAGGCGTTGTTCGGGCGCCTGCGTCCCGGCGCGGTGGTGACGCTGGTCCCCTATTCGGATCCCGGTCGCACGATCGACGCGAGGGTCGAGGCGGTCGACAGCTCGATCGTCGCCGATACCCGCAGCTTCACCGTCCGCACCGTAATTCCCAATCGCGACGACGCGTATCGGCCCGGCATGAGCTTTCGCGCCAACTTCGCATCGCCCGGGCGGACTCGCCTGGCGGTGCCCGAAAGCGCGGTCGTGTGGGGTGGCGACGGATCCTATCTTTGGACAGTGCGGGATGGCGTCGCCCGCCGGGTGCCGATGACGATCGCCGCCCGGCGCGACGGGCTGGTGCTGTTCACTGGCACGCTGCGGCAGGGCGACCGGATCATCGTCGAAGGCGTGCAGAAGGTGCGCGAGGGCCAGCGCGTCGAACTTGTTGCCCGGCCGTCACAGCCGGCGCAACGTGCGGTGGTCCGGGCTTCGGGGGAAGCGCAGTGAAGCAGCGCAACGACCTTCCGATGCTGGCGGTCAAGCGACCGCTGCTGATCGCAGTGCTCAACCTGCTGATTGTGATCGCGGGGCTGGCGGCGCTGTTCGGCGTCGAAATCCGCGAGCTTCCCAACGTCGATCGCCCGGTCGTCTCGGTCAACGCCACCTTCCCCGGCGCTGCGCCACAGACGATCGACGCCGAAGTTACCAGTGTGCTCGAGGACGCCGCCGCGCGCGTCACCGGCGTGCGCCGCATCCGTTCGTCGAGCGAGGAAAATAACAGCCGGGTCCGCGTCGAATTCTCCCCCGGCGTTGACCTCGATACCGCGGCGTCGGACGTCCGCGAGGCGGTAAGCCGCGTCACCAACGACCTGCCTGATCGCGTCGAGCAGGTCCGCGTCGTCAAGGCAGACGAGGACGCGCGCTCGATCCTGCAACTTGCGGTGTCGAGCCGCCGTTACGACGAAGCCGCGCTCACCACGATCATCGACAACGATATCCTGCCCGAATTGTTGAGCGCGCAAGGCGTCGCCAGCATCAGCCAGTTCGGCGCACGCGTGCAGCAGATGCGTGTGGCGATCGATCCGGTGCGGCTCAATCGCTTCGGTCTGACTGTTGGCGATGTCGCAACCGCACTGCAACGCGCACCCTATGATGTGCCGGCTGGCAGCCTCCGTTCTGAAACGCAGGAACTGCTGGTGCGCGCGCAGGCGACTGCCGCCACCCCCGAACTGGTGCGCGATGTCACCGTACGGGGCACTACGCGCGTTGGCGACGTCGCCGAGGTCTTCCTGGCCCCCGCCGATGCGACCAGCTTCGTCCGGCTCGACGGGGTGCCGATTATCGGCCTGGGGGTGATCCGACAGGCGGGATCGAACACGATCGAGATATCGAACGAAGTCCAGGCGGCGGTCGAACGCGTGAGCGAGCGCTTTCCCGATATCACGGTCGCGGTCATTTCGGACGATGCTGATTTCATCCGTGTGTCGGTGGAGGAAGTGCTGATCACGCTGTTGTTCACCGTGGTGGTGGTTATCGCGACGATCCTGCTGTTCTTCCGGTCGTTCAAGGCGACGCTAATCCCCGCGACGACGATCCCGATCGCGCTAATCGGTGTGCTCGGCGGCATCTGGCTGGCGGGATTCTCGATCAACTTGCTGACCTTGCTCGCCTTGGTGCTCGCCACCGGGTTGATCGTCGACGATGCCATCGTGGTGCTCGAAAACGCCCAGCGGCTGCAGAATGAAGGGCTTGGGCGCAAGGCGGCGGCGGTGCTCGGCACCCGCCAAGTGTTCTTCGCGGTGATCGCAACGACCGCGGTGTTGATTTCGGTATTCGTGCCGATCTCGTTCTTGCCATCGGATGCGGGGCGGCTGTTCCGCGAATTCGGCTTCGTGCTGGCGTTGGCGGTGTTGATCTCGTCATTCGTCGCGCTGTCACTGGTGCCTGCGCTGGCTGCGAAAATGAACCTTTCGACCAATGACTCGAGCGACGGTCGGCTCGCGCGCTTGGGCGGGTCACTCAACGATCGCTATGGCCGCATGGTACGCTGGTCGCTCGCCCGGCCGATATTGGTGATCCTAATCGCAGTCGGCGCGGCGGCGGCGGCGGGCTTGCTGTACCCGACGCTGCGCAACGAAGTGGTGCCCGAGGGCGATCGCGGCGTGCTCGAAGTCTATGCCGGCGGGCCGGACGGCGTGGGCATCGCCTATATGGACGGCCAGCTCGATGCGATCGAGCGCGTTCTAGAGCCGCTTGAGCGATCGGGGGTGATCCAGTCAACCTTCTCGATCGTCGGCCGATATGATCCCAACCGTATCCAGGTCACCGCCCAGCTCGCTGACTGGGGCGACCGCGATCAAAGCCAGAGCGAACTGGTCGACAGCTTACGCGCGCCGCTCGAACGCATTCCGGGATCGCGGGTGAGCCCGCGCGGGCGTGGCACGCTCGACATTGGCGGCGGCGGAAGCGACCAGATCGAGGTGGCGTTGACCGGCACCGACTATGAAGAAATCTACCGCCGCGCCCGCGCGCTGGGCGAGGCGATCGACACGCGATCGGACATGCTGGCGAACGCCGACATCTCGTACCGCCCGACCCAGCCGCAGATCGCATTGCAAGTTGATCGCCGCCGTGCCGCCGAACTGGGGGTCGATCTCGATCAACTCTCGGTAACGCTGCGCGCGATGGTGGGGGGTGATGAAGTCGTCGACCTGAATTTGGGGGATCAGGCGCTGCCGATCCTGCTGACGTCGGAGACGACCGCGATCACCAATCCGTCCGATCTGAACAACCTGTATGTCCGCACCACCGCCGGCGGGCTGACCCCGCTGTCGACGATCGTGACGATCGAGGAGGAAGGCGTTGCCGCGCAGCTCGACCGGGTCGCGCAGCGCCGCGCGATCGAAGTCACCGCCGACATCACCAGCGGCACGATCGCAGACGCCGTTACCGAAATCCGCCGCCTGGCCGACGAAACCGGCAATCAGGAAGCCGATCTAATTCTGCAGGGCGAAGCCGAGACGCTCGCGGAAACTTCGAACGCGCTGCTGCTGACCTATGGTTTTGCGCTGGTCATCGTCTTTCTCGTGCTGGTGGCACAGTTCGAAAGCCTTACCAGCGCCTTGGTGATCTTGCTGACCGTGCCCTTCGCGCTCGCCGCGGCGGTGTTGGCCCTGTTCCTGTCTGGGACTTCGCTCAACATCTATTCGCAGATCGGGCTGGTAATGCTGATCGGGTTGATGGCGAAGAACGGCATTTTGATCGTCGAGTTCGCCGACCAGTTGCGGCTCGAGGGCAAGTCGGTGCGCGAGGCAGCCGAGGAAGCCGCCACGCTTCGCCTGCGACCGATCATGATGACGCTGATCTCCACCGTCATCGGCGCGGTGCCGCTTATAATTGCTACCGGCGCAGGGGCAGAAGCGCGAACCTCGATCGGCTGGGTAATCTTCGGCGGCCTTGGGCTGGCCGGCGTGTTCACCCTCTTCCTGACTCCCGTGCTGTATGTCGTGATCGCGGGTTGGGGCAAGCCGCGCAAAGCCGACCTGACCCGCCTCAATCGCGAGCTCGACGAAGCCGCCGATGGCGATCCGACACCTGCGACCGCTACCTGATGCGCGCAGCTATCGCTATCGCGGCATCCGCCCTGCTCGCCGCCTGCGCCGCGCCGCGCGACCGCACGCCGGTAGTTGATCGCGCGGCACTGCCGCCAGCGTACCTTACAGACAATCGGCTCCCCGCCGACGCCCAAGCCGACGCGCTTTGGTGGAAGGGGTTCGGCGATCCGCGCCTGGACGCGATCGTCGAGCGCGCGCTGAGTGGCAATCTGACGATCGCGGCGGCGCGTGACCGGTTGCGCGGCGCGCGCGCGGCGGTGCTGGCCGAGCGATCGGATCGGCTGCCGTCAATCGACGGCGATGTCGGGGTCGATGGCATTGGCGGCATTACGGATCGACTATCGGTTCGTCCGGCAGGCGGGACAGGGGTGTTGTTCAATCCCGATCTGAACGGTCGCCTGTCGCGCGAGATCGAAGCTGCCGCCGCGCGCGCGAAAGCTTCGGCCTATCTTCTCGTAGATGCGCGGCGGCTGGTGGCCGCAGCGACGGTGCAGCAATATGTCGATCTGCGCCGATCCGAAGCGCAGCTGACACTGCTTGAGGAATCGACCGACCTGCAGCAGCAGACGCTGCGCATCGTCGAACTCCGCTTCGGCGCGGGCCTGTCGGCCAATCTTGATGTCCGCCGCGCCGCCGCCGATCTGGCGCAGACCGAGGCGCAGCGTGGCATCCTGCTGCTCCAGCGTTCGCAGGCCGCACGCGCCTTGTCGGTGCTGTCGGGTGAAGTGCCTCAACCGCTCCCACCCGCCGCTGCCGAACCGTCGATCCCAACCTTCGCCGGTGGGCCACCCGCCGGCGTGCCCGCCGATCTGCTGCGCCGGCGGCCCGATCTGCTGGTTGCTGAGGCCAATCTTGCCGAGGCCGCTGCCAATGTCGGGGTCGAGCAGGCAGACCTGCTCCCTGCGCTTGCGCTGTCGGGGCGGCTGTCGATTGGCGATACGTTCGGGTTGGGTTTGATCGATCGCGTGCTGGGCACCGTCGGCGCGATCCTCGACGTGCCGCTATTCGATGGCGGCCGCCGCCGTGCCGAGATCGCTGTAGCGCGTGCCGAAGCCGATGCGCGATTCGCCGATTATCGCCAGACGCTGCTAGATGCGCTGCGCGAAGTCGAAAACGCGCTGGTGGGGATCGACAGTTTCTCGGGCCGCTCGGCCAGTCTGCGTGATGCGATCGAGCAGAGCGAATCGGCCTTCAACCAGTCCAACGCGCTCTATCGCGAAGGCCTGACATCGCTGTTCGACGTTCTCGACGCCCAACGCCAGCTTATCGGCAGCCGCCAGTCGTTGATCGACAGCGACGCGCAGATCGCCTTCGCCATTATCGACCTTTACGCGGCGGTGGGCGCAACCACCGAAAGCTGACATCGACGATCAGAGGGCAAAGGCCACACGGTTAATCTGGCCGCGCCATCGCCGCCGCCACGCCCTGCGAACGTTGGACAGAGACCTGCGGGGTCGGTGCGGTTGACAGCCGCACGACCAATGACGGATGTTTGGGCTGCGGGGAACGGCACCGCAGTCCAACCCCTGGAGTGCAATGAATCACCTCGCCATCGTCATCGCGCTGGTGGGCGTGATCGGTATCGGCGCGCAATGGATCGCCTGGCGCTCAGGGCTACCCGCAATCGCGTTGATGCTGGTCGCCGGGATCATCGCGGCTTGGTCTTCGCAAGCAAGCTGCCCGTAACGGCGGCGCATACCGAGAACGTGACGGACTTGGATACACCAACCGTCTATGCCCGGATGACCACGCGCGACGGGCAGGCCTTCGACTATGTCGGCCTGCATCCGCGGCCGCCGGTGCCCGGGCAGGATACCGATCTACGCGACCGCAAGATCGAGCGAGCAGCGCTTCGGATCGCGGACGACACCGTTCCGGCGATGGCGATAGGCGATAGGCGATTTCAACGACGTTGCCTGGTCGCGCACCACCCGATTGTTCAAGCAGGTCGGTGGCTTCCTGGATCCCCGCACCGGCCGGGGCGCCTATCCGAGCTTTCCAGCCGATTTCGGCGTGGTCGGCTGGCCGCTCGATCAGATGTTCGTTTCGCCCGGCTTCACGTTTCGCTCTCTGCGCATACCGGAAGACGCCGGCTCCGACCATCGCCCGCTGGCTGCCGAACTCTGTCTTACGCCCGGGGCGCGGCGCTCGAGAATGCCGACCCCGACAAGCTCACCCCGGCAGCCCGCCACGCCGCGCGCGCCATGACCCGTTAGAAGGAAACCGGAGCTCCCTAACGCAACCGTCACTCAAGTCGAAGATGGGCATTTTAGATAGCGTCCGCGCGCTAATCTTCATAACACTGAGACCAGCGCCGCATCGACGCACAGCCCCACGACGCCGGTGCGCCACATATCGTCAAGGACGAAGTAGAACATCGCAACTCCTTTGATGGCGCGAGGGACCGGTTGGGCCTAAGTTACCGAGATGATCAGCCCTTCACTAAGCGCGTTCGATGCCGCCGCCATTCTTATCGCGCTCGCGGCCGTGCTTGGCTACCTAAACCATCGTTTTCTTCGCCTGCCCTCGTCGGTCGGGTTGACCGTCATGGGCGCGGTCGCGTCGCTCGCTGTCGTCGGCCTCGATCGGCTGCTGCCCGCCAGCACGCTCGCCGAACAGGTGTCGGCGTTCGTCTCCGACATCGATTTTCACACGACGCTCATGGACGGCATGCTGTCGTTCTTGCTGTTCGCAGGCGCGCTCCATGTCGACTGGACGGAGATGCGACGCGGACGCCTGGCGATCATGGTGCTGAGCACGGTCGGCGTGATCCTGTCGACGCTGATCATCGGTGGCGGCTTCCTCCTGCTGTCGTCGGCGCTTGGGCTTGGCGTACCGCCGCTCTGGTGCTTCGTGTTCGGCGCGCTGATCAGCCCGACCGACCCCGTCGCCGTCATGGGTGTGCTGAAGCGGGCCGCGGTGCCGCCCACGCTCCAGGCGACGGTGGCGGGCGAGAGTCTGTTCAACGACGGAGTCGGCGTGGTCGTCTTCTCGATCCTTCTGGCCGCGGCGCTCGGCACCGAGCCGTTCACGATCGGACACGCCGCGAAGGCGTTCTTCGTGGAGGCGGGCGGTGGGGCGCTACTCGGGCTCGCGGTCGGCTGGCTCGGGTTCAAGGCGATGAAGTCGATTGACGAATATACGGTGGAGCTCATGATCAGCCTTGCCGTTGTCATGGGCGGTTACAGTCTGGCGCAATTCCTTCACGTCAGCGGCCCCGTCGCCATGGCGGTCGCGGGCCTGCTGATCGGCAATGCCGGCGTGCAGCTCGCCATGAGCGACATGACCCGCGATTACATGCTCAAGTTCTGGGAATTGATCGACGAACTGCTTAACGCGGTGCTGTTCCTGCTGATCGGGCTGGAAGTGATCGCGATCGTTCCCGACCCACGCATCCTCCTGACCGGTGCGCTTGCGGTCCCGCTGGTGCTGATCGCCCGGGCGCTTGCGGTCGGCACGCCGCTCGCGGTGCTTCGATCGCGGCTGAACATGGGTCGCCTCGCGCTGCCGACCCTGATCTGGGGCGGGCTGAGGGGCGGGATATCGGTCGCCCTGGCCCTCTCGTTGCCCGATGGACCGGCCCGAAACGTCATCCTGGCCGTCACCTACGTAGTGGTGCTGTTCTCGGTAGTCATACAGGGCGGCAGCGTCGGGCAACTCATCGCCCGCCTCTCCAAGGATCGTGAGCCGAACGGGCAATAGGCCAAGCTTTGTGGGCATCCGGTATCGGTTAATGCCAGCCAGTCGTTTGGGCGTTGACTGCGACGTCACTGGCACGCCACCTTCCGAGGCGAACAGGTCATCGATTGACCCGGCTTAATCGCGGTCGCCGATCGACCATGCGTCGCGACACAAATGCGCGCGATTTTGCGACCGCTTTTGGGGGCATTTTCTAGAAGCTCGAACGTCTGATTGTAGGGCGCTTAGCTGCCGTTGCTAGCTTCATGAATAAACGTCCGCTTACGCCATCTGGCTGCCCAAAAGCGGACAGGCAGCTCTCTACCCGTCCTTTCGATTTCTGATGAGTGAACGAACGCCGGCTTTCAGGATCAGAGGGCAAATCCGCGAACGACCGGGATTACGGCGCGAACTGCCCGACCGCTCTGCAGCCGCAAGAGACCCGAAATCGGTTGGCGGTTCATTGCCGCGTCATCGTCGATGCAGCAGTGGGTCTAGATGAAATCGACCGTTGCCCTGCTCGCCGCTACTCTGCTCAGCGGCTGCGTCACGACGCAGGAGCGACCCGCGGTCGAAGGTCCGGTAGGAATCGGCCAGACCGCCTATGTTGACGGCCCACGCGTCCACCCCTTGCGGGTAGTCGAAGACAGCCGCTGTCCGATGAACGCGCGCTGCGTCTGGGCCGGACGGGTCGTCGTGCGAGCGGCGGTGGTCACGGGACTTAAAACGCGAACGATGGACCTGATGCTTGGCGAGCCGATGCGGGTGGCCGACGGTATGCTGACGTTGGTCTCGGTCACGCCAGATCGCATGGCAGGCACGCAGCCAACGAAGCGCGAGGATTATCACTTCGTGTTCGAATTTTCCGGCGGGCTGTAGCCGCGAGCGCCCGCCACTAGGCGATTTATTTCTTGTTTTGGAGCTACGCGTCAGTTTGCCGAGCCTCGCCAGCGCTTCGCCGCGCTCGCGGTGAAAGGTGTGGCGGCCGATGATCGCCTTGCCGAAGCCCTCGCCGTGCTGAAGCTCCACGGGGAGCGTGCTCAAGTCAACGTCGCGGCGCGGATCGTCGTGCGTCGCGAGTAAGACAACGATCTGAGAGTGCCCCGGCCCAGAGTATACCGCTAGCAACGCTGGCCCTGGAGCGGAGGCAGTCCTGAGTGTCACGTTGCCACCGCGGTGAACTAATCGTGCGCGCACCGACGTGTAATGGAGCGGCCCGACGGGGTCGCACGGTGATCGAACGCGGATTGCCGATTTCCGCTAAGACCCACATCGGCCGCGTCGACCACGTTGATGAATCTCTTGAGTATGACGAGATCGGTCAGCAGGTCCGGCTCCTGGCCGGAGATCACGGCGGGCGCGAGGATGAAGCAGCGGCCGCGCGTCCTTAAACCATCCCGCTCATTTTTCGGCCGCCCTTCCCTCTGCACCCAGCGATCGTCACCGACAGTCCGTGATGCCGCAGGCGGCTCGGTGGAGCGAGGCCACGCAGTGGGTTGCGGAATAGAGCGTGGTGCGGGCTCGCCCGCAGGGGCACCAATTATCGGTCTCACGCAGCTACTGGCGCATAAATATCAGTGCAAATCGTTGGGGCGAAAGCGCGTTCGCCCGCGAAATTCGGACGGCATTGCGCCCCAATGTCAGCCGTTCGATCCATCGACAGGAGACCCTGAAAGCTGCCGTGGGGCGACACCGCTCGAATGAGAAGCGAGCGCGACCGACATGTCGTACCGTGCGGCGAGATAGCTACCAGAAGTCCGTCGTGGACATGTTTGTGATGCGCCCGCTTCGTTGATCGATGCGCTTGGCCAGCCAGCTCCAAGGCGCAAGACTGCCGACTTGAAATAATAACAATTGATCAAGCCGCGCCAGCTTAACCATTGGCCTGTCGGCTTGATCGCCGCGACGAGCCGAGGATGGCTACAGGGATGCGATTACGCCGGCCTCGTCGCGATCGGGTCGCAGGATGTGCCGGAACGCGCTTTCCGCCTGTGGCTCGCTGAATAAAAAACCCTGGAGGTGTGTACAGCCAAGTTCGACAAGCGCCTGCATCTGTTCCGGAGTTTCGACCCCCTCGGCTACCACGCCCATGTTCAGGGTGCGACCTAGCCCGACGACTGCTTGGATAATAGCGCGTGCCGCCGGCGACGTCGCTATTTTGGCGACGAATGATTGATCGATCTTGACCTTGTCGAAGGGGAAGCGCTCGAAATAGCTGAGCGACGAGAAGCCGACGCCAAAGTCATCGAGGAGGATCTGCACGCCGAGGTTTCGCAGTTCGGTGAGAATGGCAAACGTATGATCGACATTTCGGATCAGCAGCCCTTCGGTAACTTCGAGTTGGAGGCGTTGAGGCGGAAGTCCAGAAAGGGCCAACGCCGCTTTCACGGTTTTGACTAGCCCGCTGCTTTCGAACTGTAATGGTGACAGATTGACGGCGACCTTGATGTCAGATGGCCACGCCGCGGCCGCCCGGCATGCTCGCAAAAGCAAGCCAGTGCCGAGCAACCCAATCATGCCGCTCTCCTCAGCGATGCCGATGAAGCGAGCCGGACTGATCGGGCCGCGCTGGGGATGCGTCCATCGAGCAAGTGCTTCGAAGCTCGTCACTTGCCCGGTCACGCTCGAGACGACCGGCTGGTAGGCGACTTCGATCTCTCCTCCTTCGATCGCCTCGCGGAGGTCGCCTTCGAGCATCCGACGCTCGCTCGCCTCGTCATCGAGTTCGCTGCTGAAGAAGCAAACGCCCCCCCGTCGACTCGCTTTGGCTCGGTACAGCGCGAGATCGGCCGCCTGTCGGAGGGTCTCGACGGTCTGGCCGTCTCTCGGCGCCACCACCACGCCGATGCTGGCGCCCGCATAGGCGACGAAACGGCCGATGGAGTAGGGCTCGCTGAGCGCTGCGATCACGAGATCGGCCAGCGTGGTCGCACGTTCGCAAGCTCCGACGGCGACGATGACAAATTCATCGCCGCCGACCCGGGCAACTATGTCGCGGTCTGATGCAAAGCGTAGAAGCCGGATTCCCGCCTCAACGAGAAGTCGATCGCCGATGGGATGGCCGAACTGATCGTTCACTGCCTTGAAGCGATCGAGATCAATCGTAAGGACGACGAATTCCTCGCCCGATCTCGTCAGCTGGTCCATCCGTTCGACAAGGCTTGCCCGATTAAGTAATCCGGTAAGCGAGTCATGGTGAGCGAGATGAAGGACGTGCCGCTCGCTTCGTCGAAGTTCGGTTACATCGTCACTCAGCCCTAGTATATATTTGCGGTCGTCGGGCGCGGTGACGACGATGCGCTTGGTCCGCAGGGTGATCGCGCATCCGTCTGTGCGGGTGAACTCACTTTCATAAGTTTCCACACCCGTGGACCGTAACACGCTCCTGTCGCGCTCGCGGTATTCCGCGCCTACATCGGGGAACAGCTCCTCGTCGGTGCGACCGATCACCGCGGCCTCCGGTAGGCCCACGATCGACTCCCCGGCTTTGTTGAACAGCAGGTACCTGCCGGTGACGCTGTCCTTGACGAAGAGCATTGCTGGCAGGTGGGCGACAATGGAGTCGAGGAAAAGCCGGGCATTCGCCCGGTCGCTCTCGAGCGCCCTGCGTGCCGATATGTCGCGCACGATCGCGGCGAAGCCGCCGCCGTCCCGCTCGCCGTCACCATGCCACCGCGCGAGCGACAGCTCGATCGGAAACTCCTCGCCAGTTGCCCGACGTGCAGAGAGCTCCATCGTCGTGCCGACCAGCGACGTTTCACCTCCCGCTCGCGCCAGCCTTAAGCCGCGATAATGGGTGTTCGTCAGCTGCTCGGGGAGGATGAGGTCGAGCGTGGAACCCAGTGCCCGAGCAGCGTCGTAGCCGAACATGCGTTCCGACGCAGGATTCCAAAAGGAGATCAGGCCATCCCATCCTACGGCTAAGATGGCGTCGGACGTGGCGGCAACAACGCTCGCGGCGATCTCGGATTGAAGCCGAGCCTTGCGACTTTCCATCCGATCGACGGCGAGGTTCGCCAGGTCCTGCAACGCAAGGCGCTGTTCGGCACGGAGCGGCTCGCGCGCCACGGTGTCAAACACGCATAATGTCCCGAGCCAGTGGCCCGAGGGCACGATCAATGGTGCGCCCGCGTAGAACCGGATACCGCCCTCGCGGTTGACTAGCGGACTGCTCGCGAACCGTTGATCAAGCGAAGCGTCCGAAACCTCCAAGAAGGACGCCGCCGCGACGGCCTGTGAACACAGCGCATGGCTACGAGGTGTTTGCGTCATCGGGATGCCGACGCGCGCCTTGAACCATTGGCGGTCTGCGTCGACGAGGCTGATCGCGGAGCTTGGCGCCGAGAGGAGAAGTGAAGCAAGACGCGTGATCTCGTCGAAGCTCGCTTCCGCAGGCGTGTCGAGGATCCTGTAGCTGTCGAGTGCCTGAAGTCGCGCCAGCTCTGCCGATTGCTTTGTCATCGTCGACGCCCAATGAAAAGGTGCGTTACGATGCACCGCCAGAGCAGCAGTCAGTACCAGCGGAATCACTAATTCCTGGTGATTATCATATGTTTAGATTAGTGACCTTTGCAAAAGAAAGATCAACATCTGTTATTATTCCAAGTTAATTGTGTAACAGTCGGGGAGAGGTTGATAACTTCTGATAATAATCGAAGGCGTTCTCAAAAGATTTGATGTGTTCCATTGGGCAGTAGCTTGCAACGGCAGGCCCAACCCTCGAGCATTACGAATACGGGTCAGGGTTGATCGCCCTCGCGGATCAAATCAACACGCGGTCCGATCGTCCTGTGGCGGGCGGTGGCGGCCGCCAGCGCCTCGACATCATCGCTGGTGAGATGAACGAAACGTTCAAGCTTTGCGATGAGGCGATTAATTATGCTCAACTATCTCACGCGCACTTAAAAGTGATATTGTTCAATGTTATAGTCCAAAGTTGGTTTTGATGATGGCGTACTGGTGTGGATCTACTATCCCAGAGCGATCGTCGGCCATTCGTACAGGCTCCGGCGGCTGAGAGATGCGACGCGCTCTCGCCTGTCTGTGGAGCGTGCTGTGACAAATCAAACCGAACACGACGATGGAGTTGGCCACCCACCAAAACCTGCCCTTATACGGGATGCCGACGGGCATGCTGCGATCTTGCTCATCGAAAGCCTGATCCACGGGCTAGTCGCGCGCTCGCTCATCAGCGGCGAAGATGCGGTCGAAATCATCGGCACGGCTTCGGAGGTCAACGACGAACTGGCACAGGAAACCGATCTACCGGCAATCACCGCGCAGCAGGCGCATACCCTCCTCAGCGATATTGCGGCCAGCCTTAGTATCGAGTTGCCAGATCGTGCTGATCGTCCGAGATAAGCAGGCGGCCGGTTTTCGAGGAATTGTCGATAACCCTAAACGACAACTTGCGGGCCCTAGCAGCTTGAGACCCGCGTGAATGACGGTCTGCTTATCGTTCCTAGCATCTAAGGGTTGTCGGTCCACTATCGGCCCAGAACTGGCGGTCACGCACATGGCTGATCAGCATGTGAAAATGATCAAAATTCCCGCATCGCAGCCAGGAAAGCCTGAAAGGCGGCAGTAGGCTGCCGTTTGGTGGGATAATAGATGTGGCATGGGGGGAGAGCCGGTGCCCAGCCGGACATTACCTCCACCAGATCGCCAGACCGAAGATGCACCGCGGCTTGATCCACCAGTAGGCAACAAATCCCGAGCCCTCGCAGCGCGGCATCACGCATGATGTCTATGTCGTTGGTAACGAAGCTGGTTGGTACCGCCTGGTTCGTGCGCTCGCCGCCGTACGCGAATTCCCAGCGGTGGATCACGCCCGACGTCGCGTGTCGATAGCTGATGCAGCGATGGCTACCAAGAGCCTCCGGATTTCCAGGACGTCCGTTCAGATCGAGGTAGGCAGGCGAAGCGACGAACACGAGTTCGAGCGGCCCACTGATCCGCGCGGAAATCATGTCCGCCTGCAGTGCTTTGTCGTGCCTCACTCCGCAGTCGAAGCGCTCTGCGACGATATCCACCATCCCGTCGTCCACGGTGAGGTCGATCGAAACTTCCGGATGGTCGCGCGAGAACTTCGGAAGTCGCGGCAGGATCAGATAGGAGGCGGCAGGTTTGTGGGCGTTGACACGGACGCGCCCGATCGGCTTGCTACGGACGCTGTCCAGTTCTCCAAGGATATCCGCGACTGAGCTCAGTGCGGGCTGCAACCTAGCGAGCAGGATCTGCCCGGCATCGGTCGGAGCGAGCGAACGAGTGGTTCTGTTGAGCAGCCGGACATTGAGGCGCGCCTCGAGACTTCGCATCGCGTGACTCAGGGCAGAAGAGGATATGCCCAGTCGTTTGGCCGCTGCGGCGAAGCTTCCTGCCTCGACGATTTCGGCGAACACCGCGAGCCCTGACCATACGTCACGATCCATTCGTGAATATCCTTCAGTAACCCATGCGGCATTCACGCCCTAATCAATCGATGTCGCTCGCTCCACATCTTTCTCGAACATTCGGAGAAACGCTATGAACCTCGCGACCCTTCGCCCGCTCGGATCGTCCGGACTGCTCGTCAGCCCTCTAGCGCTCGGGACGATGACCTTCGGAACCCCGCGCTGGGGCATGGACGAGGCGGAGAGCAGGTCGGTCTTCGATCGTTATGTCGAACTGGGCGGCAATTTCATCGATACGGCCGATGTCTATTCCGGCGGCGCATCAGAGGAGATGGTCGGCAAGTTCGTCGCCGATCCTGCGCTGCGTGAGCGGGTGGTCTTGGCGACCAAATCCGGTTTCAACACCGGAAATGGTCCTCACGAAGGTGGTCAGGGCAGACGTCATATCGAAGCTGCGGTGGATCGCTCGCTCACGCGGATGCAGACCGACTACATTGATCTCTACTGGATCCACATCTGGGATGGCATCACCCCGGCTTTGGAACTGTTGCAGACGATGAGCGGTCTCGTCGCCAAGGGCAAGATCCGCTATTGGGGTGTGTCGAATAGCCCGGCCTGGTTCGTCGCGCAGCTCGCCACCCTGGCGCGCGTTCATGGCCTGCCCGCTCCGATTGGGCTGCAGTATTTCTATTCGCTCGTCGAACGCGGGGTGGAGGACGAGCACGTGCCCTTGGCGCGGGAATTCGGCATGGGCTTCGTACCATGGAGCCCGCTTGCCTATGGCCTGCTCACCGGCAAGTATGATCGCGCGACCGTCGAAGCCGGCCCGTCGCGCACCGGCGGTGTGCCCAACAACGGAGGGGCGGCCGGTGACAGGCCCGCTGACGACAAGCGTCTCGATGGCGACAATCCCTTTGGGGACCAACTGTTCACCGATCGGAATTGGCGCATTGTCGACACACTGACGAAAGTTGCCGCGGACATGGGCGAGACACCTGCACGTGTGGCGCTCGCATGGGTCGCCGGACGCCCCGAAGTCGTATCAACGTTGATGGGAGTAAGCCGGGCGGACCAGGTAACCGACAATGTCGGGGCACTGAACCTGTCATTGCCTGCGGAAGCGCAAGCAGCTCTCGGTTCCGCCAGCGGTGAAGGCGGCAGGTTCCTCTATGAACTCTTCCGCCCGTCGGCGCGCAATCAAATGGTATTTGGAGGAGCCAACGTGATCGCTCGACCTGCGGAAAATGGAGCATGACAGCGCTAGGAAGCGGAAGTTTTAGTCCGCTTTGGCCCGATCGATTTCGACAACCGGATAGTCCGCTATTGGGCCGGGAGCGGTCGGTCGGGTTTGAGCGACCAATGCTTGCCTAGCGGACATCGCGCTGCAAACGCTCGCGTCAGTCGCTCTAGCGTCATGGCGGCGAGACGTGTATCACTCGGATAATGCACCGTTTCGTTATTCTGGTATCAGTCGAGTTCCTCGCGGGGTGCGCCTCGATCAATGGGCGGACCCCGCCAGTTTACGATTACGTACGCTCCAATCGTGACGGCAGCGAACAGGAGCGGGTTCTGATGCGCTTTTCCTCTCCGACACTCGTCGAGGTCGTTAAGACGCGCGCCCGCTGCAGCAGTGCTGCATACGTCACCGCAACTATGGACCCAGAAATCGGCTATGCCGTTAGTCTCAGCGCTGGACGCCTGCTGCCAAATGCAGAGCGAAAGGTGTTTGGTGATCTAACCCAGGTGAAAAATGGGTCGCTGCGGCTGCACATGGCGACAGACGCGGGGCCGTTAAACGAAACCATGGCGTTGCCCCTAGGGAGGCCATGGCATCTTTATGACTTTGACTTGGCAAGTCTGAACGCTGCGCTCGTGGGGCACGTGCCAAATCGGCAGCCGATTCAGTTTTCGTTACCGTTGGCGTGGAATGGCGGTCCCCCGATTCTGCGGAATCTCGGCAGCGTAACTCTGAATTTCGTCGCCGCGGAGCAGCACAACGGACAGCCGGCCTTGCGTTATCGAGCCACCGGCACGTCCGCAGCATTTACGGGAGGCCCAATCTGGCTGGATGCCCGACGCGGTCATATTTTGACTGTCGAATGGGGCACCCCAAATCACGCTGAATACCGGGACTTTACCTTGCGCCTTCATCACGTCCACCACGGCGCCAATGCTTGGCGCCGGCTGTTAAGCGGGCATCTGACCCACTGCCCGACCGGCGAATAACGCGGGAACAGCTTGCAGCGCTTCCGAAAACACAGCGAGTCGCCGCACATGCGCGATCATCCGGACCGCTGCTGACACTTCCAAGCGCTGACAGTCAGTAATCGCCCTATTTCTCGCCGTTAGCGCGCCGAATGCGCGCACCTGAAAGCAGTCGCTTGTGCGCGAGAGTTTGCCCGTTATCGTACGGGGATGACGGCTCTGACATATACCGTGCGCGACCCTCGCCCTATTGCAGCAAATGCTCGCTACACCTTTTTCTTCCAAGTCCTGTCGAGATTGCGGCTGTTGGAACGGGTGATCTAGTCAAGCTAACTTTCGAGTATAATCACGAGACTGAAGAATGGCCAGTAGAGCGCATGTGGGTCATTGTGAAAGAGGTCAAAGGTACTGATCACGTTGGCGTTCTCGATAATCAACCGTTCGAGAAGACATCTTCGCTCAAGGCGGGCGACGTAATCCACTTCCAGCGGCACCACATACTGTCAATTCGGTGGGCCCACCCGGAGATCGCTCCGCCGCCCAACCAATACCGAGAATATTGGCAGCGTTGCCTCGTAGACGAGTGTGTTCTCAACGGGTCGGAACCTGTTGAATATATTTATCGAGAAGAGCCCGACATTCATAAGGAAGGCGATAAACACTCAGACAGCGGATGGCGCATCCGTGGAAGAATGGGTGAAGCTACTGACGAAGAATTGGATGCGCGTAAGCCGCAATATGTTGCTGTCGGTGCGGTGCTCAATCAAGACGATAGCTGGTTAAGCCTGATCGATGCCCCGGTCGGCTCTCGTTTTATGCGGAATTTCGCCACCAACACATATAACGACGAGGGTTAAACGGCTGTGCCCGCTATCGCGCCCAACGCTCCCTAAAGCTGCCAGTCTCATATCCACCCAGATCGCGACGTTCAGTCGCTCGCCTAGCGCGTGGAAGCCTGAAAGCCGACCGGCTGTTTTTGGCTGGAAAGCGGACCGGCCGCTAACGTCCAGCCCTTGGCCTGAAAGCTGACAGGCGCCTAACGCCCCACCACTGGTCATTCACCCGTTAGCGAAATCTCGATTTATGGCGACGGCTTTCAGATTTGAAGGGGCACACGTCGAGCGGACGATTGATAATCGCTACGGCGTCTATCATGAATGGACTGCGTCGCTTCACCGTTGCGTTCTTCGCGATGACCGCATCCCGGTTGGGATGCCAAGTGCCAGCATGACAATGCGTTCGCTTGTCATTTCGCGGGAGCAGATCGCGGGACGTGCGTGCTCATGCGATCCGCTAAAGCGCGGGCTCCTGCCCCCCGCGCGGCGGGCTTGTCGGATCCTGCTGAAAAGGTTGGTGCGGGCGGTGGGAATCGAACCCACACTCCTCTCGGAACTGGATTTTGAATCCAGCGCGTCTACCAGTTCCACCACGCCCGCGACGTGATTGCCTATAGCGCGGCGAGCTTTCGACGCAACGCCAAAGGCGGTCGGACAGCCGCTACGCAGCTTGCCGTGTTGCCTTCCTTTTCACGGCGATCGGCTTCGGCCGCGCTTTGCGGACGTTGACGGCCGACGCGTCGATATTGTTTTTCAGGTGCCGCCCGTAGAATTTCTCGATCATCTCGACGCTGGTGCGGTGGTTCTTGGCGACCCGATAGATGTCGGCACCTTCGAGCAGCCGAAGGCAGATGTAAGTGTGCCGCAGGCTGTAGCAGGTGCGGACATGGTCATCGCGGTCGAACTTCAGGTTTAGCTCGTCGAGCACATTATTCATCAGGTCGCGCGGCGTCTTTCCGAATATACGATCGGTCGGTTTGAGCTGCTTGCGCTTGCGAATGCGCTCGAAGGGCAGGATCGCACCCGGCATCGACTTACAAAACCCGACACCGCGCTTGCCGCGTACCTCGATCTCGAGAATGCGCTCGCCCGTCCCTTTGTCCTCCACGATCTTCACGTCCCGCAACTCCAGGCGCGCCGACTCGTTGGGCCTTAGCCCGGTGTTGCCCATGATCAGGACGTAGTCGTGGAAATTTTCGCAGACCTCCCGCCATCGCGGCTTGGGCGGATTCTTCGCCCGCTCGCGTGTCGCCTCGTAAAGAATCTTGTATTCCTCGGGCGAGAACCACGCCCGATGCTTGACCTTCCCCGAGGTCTTGTAGGGTGCGGACATGTCAGGCAGCGCGTCGATCCAACCCTTACGATTGGCGGTCTTTAAGACTTGGCGCAGGGTAACGACCTCGCCGTGCAGCGTTGTCCGCGCTGGCTTCTTCGGCATCCCAGTTTTCGGGTCCACCCGGGACGTTTGGCGGTGGACCCGATATTCTTGGACCGTGCCGGCGTTGATGTCCCCCAGCGGAATCTTGCCGAAAAACGGCAGGAGGTGGACACGGACGTGGTCTGACTTCTGCTTCACGTATTCGGCGTTGCGCTCGCCAAGCGTGATAACCTCGAATTCGCGCGTGAACGCGTCGGCGGCATCAGCGAAGCTAGGACCAGTTAGCGTTCGCCGACGCCGACCGTCGGGCGGCGCGCCGGGACCGGCGACGGAAAGCTGGACGGGGCCGTCCAGCGAAGGAGCGCCACCGCGACGGCGTTGGCGATCCTCTACGCACCGCTCCATGTACCAGTCGCGGGCAAAGTCCTTGGCAGCGGCGAGGTTAACTTCCTTCGTCGTCTGCCGATGATTGTGGCTGCCAAGGTATGTCGAGCATTGCCAGAAGCGGCTGTTCTCACGCCAATAGACGTGAAGCGCTCCATCCATCAGCAGATGGCTTTCGATCGGCATTTCGAGAACTCCAAAATGTGTAAGACATGTGTAAGTCTTTTTGGAGGTCTCGACCTTGCTTAGACCATTGATTTTACTCGGTTTTTGCCTTAGTTTTTTAGGCTAAACGCGATTTTGAGTCCGGCGCGTCTACCAATTCCACCACGCCCGCAGCGGAAAGCGCGCGCATGGTACAGCGATGCGCGGTTCGTAAAGGCCCGTTTCAGCTGACCGGTGCGCGGCGGCGATAGCTGAGCGCTTCGGCGACGTGCACGCGCCCGACCGCGTCGCTGCCGGCAAGGTCCGCGATCGTGCGCGCGACGCGCAGCACCCGGGTATAGCCGCGCGCCGACAGCCGCATCGCCGCCGATGCCTGCGCGAGCAGAGCCCTGCCCGGCTCGTCGGGTGCGGCATGATCGTCGAGCAGCGGGCCGTCGGCTTCGGCATTGGTCCGCGCACCCGCATCGGCATAACGCGACCGCTGGATCGCCCGCGCCTGTGCGACCCGGGCCGCGACCTCGGCCGAGCCTTCCGCAGGCGGCGGCAGCACGAGATCGGCGGCGGTCACCGCCGACACCTCGACATGAAGGTCGATGCGGTCGAGCAGCGGGCCCGAAACCTTGGCCTGATAGTCCGCGGCACAGCGCGGGGCGCGCGCGCAGGCCAGCGCCGGATCGCCGAGATGCCCGCAGCGGCACGGGTTCATCGCGGCGATCAGCTGGACATTGGCAGGAAAGGTAACATGGGCATTGGCGCGCGCCACGCTGACCGTGCCGGTCTCGAGCGGCTGACGCAGCGAATCGAGCACCGCGCGCTGGAATTCGGGCAGCTCGTCGAGGAACAGCACGCCGAGATGCGCGAGGCTGACCTCGCCCGGCCGCACCTTGAGCCCGCCGCCGACCAGCGCCGCCATCGACGCGGAATGATGCGGTGCGCGATAGGGCCGATTGCGAGTCAGCCGCCCTCCGTTGAGCGTTCCCGCAACCGATCCGACCATCGAAACTTCGAGCGCCTCGGCCGCGTCGAGCGGCGGGAGGATGCCGGGAAGGCACGACGCCATCAGCGACTTGCCCGCGCCCGGCGGACCTATCATCAGCAGGTTATGGCCGCCGGCTGCCGCGATCTCGAGCGCGCGCTTGGCGGTTTCCTGACCCTTGACCTGCGCAAGGTCGGGACCGGCGACACGCTCTTCGGCCTCGCCAGGCGTCGCGGCGGGCAGCAATTGCAGCCCGCGGAGATGGTTGAGCAGCCCGATCAGGTCGCCGGCGGCGACGACTTCGACCGACCCCGCCCATGCAGCTTCGGAACCCTGGACGGCGGGGCATACCAGCCCCTTGCCGATCTCCGAGGCATGGAGCGCGGCAAGCAGGACGCCGGGCGATGCCGCGATGCGTCCGTCGAGCCCCAGCTCTCCGACGCAGACATAGTCGGCCAGCGTCTCGGCATCGAGCACGCCCATCGCGCCGAGCAGCCCGAGCGCGATCGGCAGGTCGAAATGCGACCCTTCCTTGGGCAGATCGGCCGGCGAGAGATTGACGGTCACGCGCTTGGGCGGAAAGGACAGGCCGATCGCGGCAATCGCACCGCGCACCCGTTCGCGGCTTTCGCCGACAGCCTTGTCGGGCAGGCCGACAAGGTTGAACGCGGGGACGCCCGGCGTCACCTGCACCTGCACCTCGACGGCGCGCGCCTCCAGGCCGAGATAGGCCACCGTCGATACGATCGCGACCATCGATTGCCCCTTGTTGCCCCTGGCCATGCATAGCCGGTTTTGCGCGACAGGGAATGGCGACCGCGTCAGATATTGCCCTGTTCCTCCTCGGGAACATCGTCGTCGGGGCGGTAGTAGAGCGCGGCGCACTCGGCCGCCAGCACGCCGCCCTCGATCGACAGGTCGTCGCGAAACGCGTCGCGGATAAAATCCACCGTATCGAGGTGGCGGTCCTCGAAATACATCCGGTGGACGTCGTCGCGCCCTGCGCCGAACACGACGCGATCGACCTTCGACCAGATCGACGCCATCGTGCACATGCCGCACGGCTGGAGCGTCGAATAGAGCGTGGCGCCGCGCAGCTCCATGTCCCCGGCAGCGGCGCCGGCGGCGCGAATCGTCATGATCTCTGCATGCGCGGTGGCGTCGTTGGTTTCGGCGGTAGCGTTGCATTCGCCTGCGAGCAGCTTGCCGTCGCGCACGATGAGCGCGGCGATCGGCGTGTCGGAGGGTTCGCTGCCCTTGGTTCGCGCCAGCGCGATCGCCTCGCGCATCCAGCGTTCGTCTTCGGCCCGGCTCACGCGGAAAGCGCCTTGGCGACGATCGGGGTGACGCGGTCGGCGATCCGCTCGACTCCGTCGGCATTGGGATGAACGCCGTCGGGCAGCATCAGCCGCCGGTCGCCGAGCACGCCATCGAGGATGAAGGGATCGAGCGGAGCCTGATATTGCCTGGCAAGGTCAGGCCAGATCGCATTGAATTGCGACGCATAGTCGCCGCCGAGATTGGGCGGAGCGAGCATCCCGGTAAGGACCACCGCTATCCCGCGCTCGTCCAGCTCGGCCATCATCGCCGCCAGATTGGCTCGCGTCTCGGCAGGCGCGATCTGGCGCAGAGCGTCGTTGCCGCCCAGCCCGAGCAATACGAGGTCGGGCGTGCGCGGGAGGTTGTCGAGCGCAAACGCCAACCGCTGGCGACCGGCGGCAGTGGTGTCGCCCGACACGCCGGCGTTAGCGACGGTTGCATTGATCCCTTCCTCCCACAATCGATCCTGCAGCGTTTCCGGCAGCCCCTCGCCGCGATCGAGGCCGTAGCCGGCATAGAGGCTGTCGCCGAACGCCAGGACCAGCCGCTCCTCGCCCGCCGGACGCGTCACGGCGGCGTCGGCGACGGAACTCGCCGAGGCACTGGGCTGCGGCGCGGGGGTCGCGTCGCCGCCGCAGCCTGCAAGCAACAGGGCTTGGAGAACCACGGCCGCGCCGCCATATCGCTTCAACATTCTTGCCAAGGTCCCGCTCTTTCCCATGAAATCAACCGATCCGGCCGATATGGTCATCGCCGCGCGCAATGTCACCTTGACGCTGGGTGCGGACGCGGCGCCGACGCATATCCTCAAGGGGATCGACCTCAGCATCGCGCGCGGCACCAGCGTCGCGCTGCTGGGACCATCGGGATCCGGCAAGTCGTCGCTGATGGCGGTATTGTCGGGACTCGAACGCGCCAGCGGCGGCAGCGTCACGGTTGCCGGGCTGGATTTCGGCTCGCTCGACGAAGACGGGCTGGCGCGGGCGCGGCGCGGGCGGATCGGCATCGTGCTGCAGGCTTTCCACCTGTTGCCGACCATGACTGCGCGCGAGAATGTCGCGGTGCCGATGGAGCTTGCCGGAATATCGGACGCGTTCGAGCGCGCCGATGCCGAACTCGCGTCGGTCGGCCTCGGCCATCGCCTCGATCGCTATCCCGCGCAGCTGTCGGGCGGCGAGCAACAGCGCGTCGCGATCGCTCGCGCGCTCGGCCCGCGCCCACCGCTGGTGTTCGCCGACGAGCCCACCGGCAATCTCGATGCCACGACCGGCGCAGCGGTGATGGACCTGCTGTTTGACCGCCGCACCGCCACCGGCGCGACGCTGGTGGTGATCACGCACGATCCGGCGCTGGCGGCGCGCTGCGACCGGATCGTTGAATTGGCGGACGGCCAAATCGTATCGGATCGCGCCGCATGAGCGATTGGGCGCTGGCGTGGCGACTCGCGCGGCGCGAGCTCAACCTGCGGTTTCGCGGGCTTCGCCTGTTGCTGGCATGCCTGTTCCTCGGCGTCGGCGCGCTCGCCGCGATCGGCAGCCTGACCCAGGCGATCACCGGCGAGCTTTCCGCGCGGGGCCAGGCGATCCTTGGCGGCGACGTGCAGTTCGACGTGTCGCAGCGGCTGGCCGATCCGGCCGAGCGCGCCGCGATGGAACGCCAGGGAACGGTGTCCGAAACGGTGCGAATGCAGGCCAATGCGATCCGCGATACGCCGCAAGGACCACGCAGCGCGCCGATCGAGCTCAAGGGCGTCGATGCCGCCTATCCGCTCTACGGGTCGTTGGCGCTGGCGAATGGCGACAGGGCCGGCGCGCTCGGTGCCGACGGCGCCTGGATCGGAAAGGCGCTGGCCGAACGGCTTGCCCTGCGACGCGGCGACGCGATCCGGTTCGGCGAAGCGCGGTTCGTCGTGGCCGGCGTCATCGCCGACGAACCCGACCGGCTCGGCGAAGGCTTCACGCTCGGACCGGTGGCGATCGTGTCGATGGCAGGGCTCGATCGTACCGGACTGGTCCAGCCGGGAAGCCTCTACGAAAGCAAGTACCGCATACGCTTTGATGGCGGGCGCGACCCGGACACCGTGGTCGAACGCTTCGAGGCGGCGTTCCCCGATGGCGGGTGGAATAGCCGGACGCGCGATCGCGGTGCCCCCGGCACCGATCGCTTCATCGGACGGATGGGCGAGTTTCTGATGCTGGTCGGGCTGTCGGCGCTGGTCATCGCCGGGATCGGCGTGGGTAACGGCGTCTCGTCCTACCTCGCTGCGCGCCGCCGCAGCATCGCCGCGCTTAAGATCCTCGGGGCGACCTCGGGCGTGATCGCCCGCATCTACCTGTTGCAGGTCGCGGTGGTCGCGGCGATCGGGATCGTCGGCGGTCTGATCGTCGGCGCGCTGGCGGTGCCGGCGATCGTCGCGCTGGCCGGCGACGTGCTGCCGGTCGCACCGAGCTTCGCGCTGCAACCGTTGCCGCTCTTGCTCGCCGCCGCATACGGCGTGCTGATCGCGCTCGCCTTCACCGCCGCGCCATTGATCGAGGCGGGGCAGGTCCCCGCCGCCGGGTTGCTGCGCGGCGCGCTCGGCAGCGCGGCGATCTCATGGCGCAGGACCGCGCCGCCGGTGCTGGCGGCGTTCGCCGGGGTGATCGCGCTGGCGCTCGGCACCGCACAGCGACCGCTGTTGAGCGGCGGATTCCTGCTCGCGGTCGCGGCGACGCTGGCCGTCCTGGCCGGGCTCGGCTGGCTGGTGCGGACGCTCGCCGCCGCCGCCCCGCGCTCTCGACGCCCGTTGCTGCGGCTGGCGATCGCAGCGCTACACCGGCCGGGAGCACGTACCGTCACGCTGGTCGTGGCGCTCGGGCTGGGGCTGACGCTGTTCGTACTGCTCGCGGGCATCCGCACCAGCATCGACGCCAATATCGAGCGCACCGTTCCCCAGCGGGCGCCTTCGCTGATCGCGCTCGACGTGCCGCCCGACCGCGAGGCCGAGTTTCGCGGCATCATCGCCGCGACCGAACCACGCGGGGTGGTAAAGACGGTGCCGACACTGCGCGGCACGATCACCGGCTATGGCACGACGCGCGTCGCCGATCTGGAGGATATTCCCGACGACGCCTGGGCCCTGCGCGGCGAGCGGGGGCTGACCTATTCGGCAGCGCTTCCCGAAGGCAGCACGCTGACCCGCGGCCAGTGGTGGCCGCCGGGTTATGCCGGGCCCCCGCTGGTTTCGCTCGACGAGCGACTGGGCGAGGCGCTGGACCTCAAGCTGGGCGATCCGATCGCCTTCACCCTGCTCGGCGTCGAGCGCACCGCCCGGATCGCGTCGTTCCGGCGGATCGACTGGGATACGCTCGGCTTCAATTTCGTCATGGTGTTCTCCCCCAACGCGATTGCCGACGCGCCGCACAATCTGGCTGCGACGGTCGAGCTGCCGCCGAACCGCGAAGGTGCCGTGATGGCAGCGCTGCTACCCCGCTTTCCGTCGGTATCGGTGATCGAGGTTCAGGGCGTGCTCGGTCAGGTCCGCACCGTCGTCGAGCAGATGGCGACCGCGATCACGGCGGCGGCATCGGTTGCCATCCTTGCCGGGATCGCGGTGCTAGTCGGCGCGATCGCCGCCGCGCGCGAGGCGCGCACCTATGACGGCGTCATCCTGCGCACACTCGGCGCGACGCGCGGCCAGGTGCTGACGGCGCAGGCGATCGAATATGCGCTGCTAAGCATGGCGCTGGCACTGCTCGCGTTGGCGATCGGGCTGGGCGGCGGCTGGTATGTGGTGACGCAGATCTTCGAGTTCGAATGGCTGCCCGACTATCGCGCGGTCGCCGTCACGCTGGCGCTCGGCATGGCGGTGACCATGGGCTTCGGACTGGCGGGCGCGTGGTCGATCCTGGGGGTGCGCCCGTCGCGCGCGCTGCGCGAACTGTAGCGGTCAGCCGCCGCTCGTCTCGCGCTCCTCGCGCCCGGCGACGGTGATCTCCCTGCCGAGCAGCGTCTTCACATAGATACGCTGGACCAGCACGAAGGTGACGACGGTGAGCGGCGCGGCGAGCAGCACGCCGAGAAATCCGAACAGGATGCCCGCGCCGCCCACGGCGAACAGCAGCACGGCGGGGGGCACGTCGACGGCATATTTCTGGATCATCGGCTGGAGGAAGTTGCCCTGGATCTGCTGGACCAGAAAGAACAGCCCGACCGTCCACAATGCGGTCGCGGGCGACACGGTGAAGGCCAGTATCACCGCGGGCGTCCCGGCGATGATCGGTCCGACAAACGGGATGACGTCAAGCAGCCCGGCGATCAGTCCCAGCCCGCCCGCTGCCGGAACGCCCAGCAGCCATAGCCCCGCGGACGTCGCCGCGGCGACGACGATCATCGACATCAATTGGCCGTTCATCCAACCGCGCAGCGCATGGGTGCAGTCGTCGAGCGCATCGTCCATCACCGGCTCGGCCCGCTTTGGAGTGAGCAGGATCACGCCGCGGCGATAGACGGCGGGATCGGCCGCCAGAAAGATCGCTCCGACCAGCACCAGCGCGAAATCGGCCAGTCCGCTGCCGATCGACAGAGCATAGCTGCCCGCGCTCGACATCAGCGACGATACGTCACCGGCACCCTGTTCGAACACCGAACGGACGCGATCGCCAAGTCCCCACGTTTCCAACTGCCCCTCGATAGCCGTCAGCGCGCCGGGAATCTTTTCGCGAATGGTATCGAATTCGCGGGCCAGCTGCGCACCGAACATCACGAAAATGCCGATGAACACGCCAAGCAGGATGAAGATCGCCAAGGTCAGCGCCAGCCCGCGAGGCAATTTCGTCCAGCGCGTCAGCAATCGTGCCATCGCGTCGAACACCACCGCCAGCACGATCGCGGCGAACACCAGCATCAGCAGGCTGGTCATTTCGATCAGCAACCAGGCCGCGCCGAGGATCGCGAGCACCGTGACGACCCGTGTCGCAAAGTTCGCGCTCGATCCGCGGCGCGGCGGTTCAGCAGGGTCGGTGTCGTGTTGAGCAGCGTGCATAGGTCCCCCGGCGCGGCCCCGTCATGGCAACGGCCCTTGCCGCCTCCATGCCGAAATCCCGCGACCGGGGATAGTTCCGACTACCAGCGCGCCTGCAACCCCAGCCGCGCGGCGATCGCGGCATGGCCGAGCCGTTCCTCGGCGCTCGCCTCGCCGGTGACGATGAAGCTGCTCTGGCCACCGCTGAGGCGAACGCGGCCGATAAAGCCGCTGTCGCGATCCTCTGGCAGCAGGGTGAAGGGATCGCCATCGCCAAACTGCGCAGTCGTGGTACCGAGCGCGCCGCCGACGATCTCGCGCCGTCCGCCTTCGACTTCGAGCCGCAGGAAGCTCGCCTGCGGATCGAGGCTGCCGAGTTCGTATCCCAGGCTGAGCGATCCGGTCGCGGCGAGTTCGTCGCTGGTACGCTCGGCCACGGTGAGGTCGAACGCCTCGCCGCCGCCGGCTTCGGTATGCGCGTCCTCGCTCAGCCGGTAATAGTCGATCGCCGCCTGCGGCCGCAGCTTGAGCCGTCGGCCGACCGCAAGTTCGTACGACATCGCGCCCTGCGCCGAATAGAGCATGCCGCCCCAGCTGCCTTCGGACACGCGCGCGAAGCTGTTGTCGGCATCGGTCGAATCGAAGCGGCGCTGGCTGCTGAAGTCGATCTTCGACACACCGCCGCGGGCGCTTGCGGCAAACCCCGACCAATTGCCGCGCCAGTGCGCCGCCAGCTCATATTGCCCGGTCAGCACCTCGTTGTCGGTGAAGCCGTCGGCGTCGGTGCCCTGGAGATAGGCCAGCGACAGCCCGACCCGGCCTGCCCCGCCCAGCGCGACCTCGCCGCCGCCGTTGATGCCCCAGCCGCCGATATCGTATGCGGCGGTGTCGCCCAGATCCTTCGACGTGCCCCATGCAACCTGCTGCAACCATAGGCTCCACCTGTCGCGCTGGAGGAAGCGCGCGGCGGGATCGTTCAGGATGCGCGCGGCGGCGCGTGACGCCATCGTCACCGATTCAAAGGTTCCGCCGGCATGATCGGGCAGGAAGCTGGCGATCCGCCGCTGGAACGTCTCGCCGTCGCCGATGCCCAAGAACGTCGTCCGGATGCCCGCATCGGTGTCGAGAATGTCGAAGATCGCATCATAGGCGGCCGATTGCGAGCGGTTGAGGCCGAGCTCGGTAGTGGTCTTGCGCGCGATCGACAGCGTCACGGTGCCCGCTTCGACGTCGGAGGCGAGGCTCGACTTGAACAGGTAGGGCAGCGTCTCGGCCACCGAGCCGAGATTGTCGGCGCCGGTCAGCGCCCCGGCATCGACGATGACATAGTCGCCGAGCGAGCCTGCGATTTCCGACACGCCGACGCGCACCGTCGCGCCTTCGCCGAAGCTGGCCGCGCCGGCGACGACATAGCGAGTGGCGCCTGCTTCGCCGATATTGACCGCGATCGCGCCGCCCTCGACGGCAAGCGACGTCAGCGCGACAGTGCCGCTGCCGGTATAGTCGAACGTGCCATCGCCGACCGACAGCGCCAGACCGCCGCTATTGGCAAGCGTGCCGCGAAATATCGTGCCGGCGCCCAGCGTCATGAGATCGTCGCCGCCGCCGAAATCGATCGCGCCATTGAGGCTCGCCGTGCCAGTCAGCGCGACGGTATCGGCGCCGCCACCGAACGAGACGTCGCCAGCCTGGCGCGCATCGCCCGACAGGCGCAGGCTGTTGTCGCCGCCGGCAAAGCTCACATCGCCACTGACCCCGCCATCGGCGATGTCGAGCAGATCGCCGCCGTCGCCGAAACGGATGTCGCCGACGATGCCGGGCGCGGTTTCGTCCTCCTCGGCGAGCAGTTGCCGCACGATCGCGCCGCCGTCATTGGCCGTCAGGTCGATCGCGATCGATCCGCCACCGTCATTGCCGCCGTCGGCCTCGATCGCGCCGGCATTCTCGATCAGGTCCAGCGTACCCGACTGGTCGAGGATGGCGATCGCAGTGCCGTCGCCGCTCGCGGCAGCACCGATGCCGCCGGTATTGCGCAGCACCGGCGCCGATGCACCCGCGGCGATGACGATCGCGCGTGCCTGGGCATCGGCGGCATTGCCTCCGCCCGCGGTCACCGTGCCGCCGATCGTGATGGCATCGGCGCTGGTGCCGCTGCCAAGCAGCAGCGCGGTCGCGTCGGCGCGCGATGTCGCCGAAAGCGTGCCGTCGATGCGCACCCCGCCATTCAGATCGACCGCGCCGCCCTGCCCGCCGATGCGGATGCCGGTGGCATCGACCCCGGCATAGACGCCCGATGCCGCGACGCCGCCGCGCACGACCAGCCCGTGCCCACCGGCATCGCCCGCGACTCCGCCGAGCGTGATCGAATCGTCGGACCCGATGCTGATCGCGGGCGAACTGCCAAAGGTGCGGACGCTGGCGGTGCCCTCATTGGCGTCGGGAGTGCCGTCGTCATCCTCGTCGGCTTCGTCGGGGTCGGTGTTGGCGGGGGGCGCATCGAGCAGCACACCGCCGCCGACATTGCCCGCGACCACCAGCGCCGAACCGCCCTGCAGCAGATCGTCGGCGTCGAGGTCGGACGGATCCGAAGGCGCGGTCGTCGCACGATAGCCGGTCGAGGCGATCGAACCCTGAACGGTCACCCGCCCGGTGACGTCGCCGTCGATCCTGACCCCGACCGCATCCGCGCCCTGCACGCCGACGGTGCCGTCAAGGCGAAGATTTCCGGTCACGTCCCGCACGTCGATGCCGACCGCATCGTCACCGATCACGGCGATGTCGCCGCTGTTGGAAAGGTTCCCGGTCAGCGCACCGCCGACGCGGATACCAGCCGAATCATTGCCCTCGATGGTGATGTCGCCGGAATTGGAGATCGATCCGGCGAAGGCGCCGGTGGTGCGGATGCCGACGCGGCGCGCGCCGCGGGCGAACGGGCCGTCGATGTCGCCGTCATCGTCCGTATCTTCCGGGGTATAGGCCTCGTCGAGGATGATGTTCCCGCTGTTAACGATCGCGCCGCTGCCCTGGTCGGTGACGAGGATGCCGTCGCTGTCGTTGACGCCGGTCTTCTGGATCGTCCCTTGGTTGGTGACATTGTTGGTGCTGTCGAGGGTGATGATCGCACCGCTCGTGGTCGGCTTGATCGATCCGGCGGCGGTGACGGTGACGTTGCCCGCAGTCGAGGTGCGTACCGGCGTCGTGGTCGCCGTCGAGATGCTGGTCTGCGCCTGTGCCTGCGGTACGAGCGCAAGCAGGATCGGTGTGAGGCTGGTGGTGGCGAGCAGGATGCGCATGAAGTCCCTCTGGCAAGATGATGCGGAGGGCGTTCCCTCTCCCTTTGCCAGACGCAGGCGTGGCCGATCTCCCGTAACCGCTCGGCGCAACTGGTCGCGCGGTCAGAACCGCCAGTCGAAGCCGATGCGGATCGTGCGCGGGCGAAGCGGCGTGATCTGGTCGCCGCTGGTGAGCTGGAACGGGCTGCCGAGCGCGAAGCGATTGCCCTGCGCATCGAGCAGATTGGTCAGCGACAGCGACAGTCCACGCCGCGCGTCACCGATCCGCGCCTCGATGCCGGTGTCGAGCCAGTCGCCTTGAAGCTGCCCGAGTACCGGACCGATACCGAGCCGCGAGTGGCCGACATAGCGGGCATTGCCGGACAGCGTCAGCGCGGTGCGCGGGCCGAGCTCGGCAAAATAGCGCGCGCCGATGCGCGCGTTGAAATCGGCGACGTTGGGCAGTTGCCCGCCGCGAGCCGACGGCGCGTCGAGCGCCGTGACCGCGGCGATCAGCGCCGCGGACGGCGCGGTGACCTCGCTGTCGTTCCAGTAGAGCGAGCCGCTCAGGTCCAGCGCCTCGCTGGGGCGCCAGCCGGCCGAAATGCCAATCGAGCTTATCCGGCCGTCGCCGATATTGGCGGTGACCGGAAAGCCCACCCCGTCGATCAGATCGGCCTGGATGTCGTGCCAGCGGGTGTGCGCCGCGGTCAGCAATATATCGAAGCGGTCGCGCGCGGGCGCCCCCAGCCGAACGCCCAGCTCTGCGGTTTCGATGCGATCGCCGGTATAGCGCTCGATGAGGTCGCTGCGTACCGCAAGGCCGCCGGGGCGGAACCCCTCCTGATAGCGCGCGAACAGGCTCCAACGCTCATCGGGTTGAACGAGGATCGCACCCGACGGCAGGAAGCGCGTCTCGGTGCGACTGGCCCCGCCGCGCGGGTCGGCACGAAACGCCACCAGTGCCGAAACGTCCTCGGCATCGCCCGACAGCCGCGAATGCGTCAGCCGCCCGCCGCCGGTCAGCGCCAACCAATCCACCGGAACCACGGTCGCCTCCCCGAACACCGTGACCTCGCCGATGCGATTGCGGACCCCGGCGACCGGCATCGCCATCCGCGCCTCCTCGCCCAGCGTGCGGTTGAGACGGGCGTCGTTGCTCAGCAGGCTGGCGCCGACCACCCATCCCGCACCATTGGCCGAGCGCTGCGCCAGCCGCGTCTCCGAAGTCAGCATGCGGATGCGGCTGGTCTGGCGGAACTGCGTGGGCTCGCCGCCGGGCTCGGTCGCGTCGAATGTTTCAGATACGTAATGGTCGATGATGCCGGTCGCCGAGCGCAACTGCAGGTCGCCCCAGTCGCGCGCGATGCGAAGTTCGCCGAGCAGATAGTCGTTGACGAACGGCTGCGCGACCGCGCTCGCCCGCGAAAGGCCGTCTTGGTCGCCATATTGCGCGTCGCGCCCGTCGATCCGCTGCCACGTTCCGCTGAGATCGACGCGCCAGCCATCGCCAGGCTCGAGCCCCAGATTGGCGCGGGCGCCTGCGGTCTCGACCCGGTTGACGTCGGCGAGGCCGCGAAGGCGATCGTCGATATAGCCGCCGTCGATCGCGCCGTAGGCGACCGCGCGCAGCCCCAGCATGTCGCCGACCAGCGGCAGGTTGAGCATACCGCCTGCGTCGACACCGGGGTCGCCATGCTGCGTGGCGAGAACGCCGCCCCAGCCCGCGGCGGCGATTCCCGACACATCGGCGCCCTGCGGCACCACCCGGACGATCCCGCCGAGCGAGCCTGCGCCATACAGCGTTCCCTGCGGCCCCTCGAGGATCTCGACGCGGGCGATATCGTACAGCCTGAGCGACGGATCGGGCGCGCTGTAGGTCAACCGCGTGTCGCCCCAATATTGCCCGACCGTCGCCTGGGTCGGCCCGGTGAAGCTCGAATCGGCGACGCCGCGAATGAACAGCTTGTTGCGGCCGGGGCCGAGATGCGTCGAGGCGAGGCTGGTGCTGGCGCCCACCAGTGCGTCGCTGCCCCGCGCCGCTTCGGCAAGCGAGATATCGGCGCCATCGGCGATGCGCGCGACGCCGGGAAACTGCGACAGCGGCACGTCGCGCTTGCTGGCGATGACGATGATGTCGGCGCCGACGGGCTCGGGCTCCGTTTCGGCGGGCGGCATGCGCGGCGGCGCAGGGCGCGGCGGTCGCGGCGGGATCGCTTCGATCAGATAGCTGTTCGCGGCGACCTTGCGCGCCCGCGCTCGCGTTCCACGCAGCATCGCCGACAACGCCTGCGCAGTCGTCAGCGTGCCCGCGACGCGGCGTACGCGCAGCCGTGCCAGCGACGGATCCCGCATGCCGATGCTCGCGCCGGTCTGACGCCCGATCGCGACGATTGCCGCGCCGAGATCGCGCGCCGCGACACGCACGGCGACGCGATCGTCGCGCGGCGGCGCGGCAGGGGTCAGCAATGCTGCCGACGCGATCAGGCTAAGGGCGTACACGATTTCTGGAGGTCAGTACCCAGCCCTCGCCCTTACGCTGCGCCGAAAGCCCAAGCAACGGCGCGGTGCGATCGAGGATCGCCGCGGGATCGCCGTCGATGGCGATCGTGCCGGTGAACGGCGCCGTCCCCGCCCCTTCGACCGCGATCGCAACGCCCAGATTGCGCGCCAGATCGGCCGCGACATCCTCGATCGCGGTGCCGCTGTAGACCAGACGCCGCGCGGTCCACGCCCCGACCGCTTCCGGCGCGACCGCCGAAACCCTGACATTGGCCGCAGCGTCATCGGCGAACAGCGCCTTGCCTGGATCGAGCCGCACCGCTTCGCTGTCCGGATTGTAGACCACCGCCCCTTCCGAAACGGTGACGCGGGTCGAGCGGTCGGTGCGCACGACGTTGAATACGGTGCCGACATCGACCAGCCGCGACGGGCCGGCCGTCACCACGAACGGATCGGCGGCATCGTGGCGGACGGTGAACAAGGCTTCGCCGCGTTCGAGCGCCGCCAGCCTCGGGCTGTCATCATCGAGGACGATGCGGCTGCCGCCGTTGAGGTCGATCCTCGATCCGTCGCTCAATGCGATCTGGCGCCGCTGGCCGGGCGCGGTTTCGATCGCGTAGGGATCGCTTCCCGCGTCGAGCGCGCTCCAGCCAAGCACGACGGCAAGCCCGGCCGCGACCGCACCGCCTCCCCAGATCAGCCGCCGCGGCCGCCGGACCGTGGGTTGGGCGAGGATCGGGCGCGGGGGTGCGGCGACGAACCACGCGGCGATCTCGGCGTCGGCCGCAAGCGCTGCTTCATATGCGACATTATGCTGCGGATCGGCTTCCAGCCAATCGGCGAACGCCTCCCAATCGGCGAAGGCCGGATCGGCCACGCGCATTGCCCAGTCGCGGGCGGCGGCGCGGATCGGATCACGGTAGGGGTCGGTCATCGCCATCTCCCTTGCGTGACGCAGACGCGGCGCTCATTCCGCATCGAACCGCTCCTTCAGTGCGTGGAGCGCGCGATAGGCGCGCTGCAGATCCTTTTCGACGGTACTCAGGCTGACGCCGAGTTCGCGCGCGATCGCCGCCTGACCCACCCCATCGAGGCGATAGCGGCGGAATATCGTCTCCGCACGCGGACCGAGCTGCGCCAGCGTGTCCTGCGCAATCCGCAGCCGTTCGCGCGACAGCAGCACGCGTTCGGCGCCGGGTACGACGCTCGCGTCGTTCGCGGCGTCGTGCCACGCTTCTTCGCGCCGGCCGCGAGCGGCGCCGGCGCGATGGCGGTCCCGCATCAGATTTTCGGCGGCACGAAACAGATACGACATCGGCTCGGCGATCGGCTCGCCGGGAGTGCTCGCGATCCGTTCCCACAGCGACTGAACCAGATCCTCGGCCGCATCGCCGGCGCCGCGCGCAGCCAGGAAGCGCAGCAATCGCGAGCGATTGGCGAGGAACACCTGTTGGAGACCGCCGGGATCGGCGCCGCTGTCCATCCTCGCGTGAAAGCAAGTTGTGGCACACTTGCCAAGCCCCTGCGACGCTTGCGTCATATGCATGTCACATGCTGAACGCAGGTGTTCAAAAATATGTTGCGTCGGGCTTGTAATGCTGCAACTGCGAACCGACCTTTCGGCCAGATGAACAAAAAGGCGTACGCAATGACGGCGCAATCGACAGGGACTCAAGCGATGCGAAACCCGATAAAGGCAGTGGCGATGGCGTCGCTGGCCAGCCTGCTGGCGGCTTGCGGCGGCGGCGGCGAGCAGCAGGGCCAGGGCGCTCCGCCGCCTCCGCAGGTCAACGTCGCGGTCCCGCTTCAGCGCGATGTCGTCGATTGGGACGAATATACCGGCCGGTTCGAGGCGATCCAGGATGTCGAGGTACGCCCGCGCGTGTCGGGACAGATCGACAGCGTAAATTTCAACAGCGGCCAGTCGGTCCGCCAGGGCGCGGTGCTGTTCACCATCGACCCGCGCCCGTACCGTGCCGCGCTCGGCCAAGCGCGCGCGCAGGTTTCGCGCGCCAACGCCACGCTCGCCAATGCCCGGTCTGAACTGGCGCGCGCCCAGAAGCTGCTCGATGCGCAGGCGGTCAGCCGCGAGGAATTCGAGCAGAAGCAGGCCGATGTCCGCACCGCCGCCGCCGATGTCGCCGCGGCGCGCGCGGCGCAGGACGAGGCCGAGCTCAACCTGTCGTTTACCACCGTCCGCGCTCCGGTTTCGGGCCGCGTCTCCGATCGCCGCATCAGCCGCGGCAATTACGTCGCGGAAGGCGAGACCGTGCTGACCCGCGTCGTGTCGGTCAGTCCGATCTGGTTCACCTTTGACGGGGCGGAAAGCTTCTACCTCAAATATCGTCGGCAGGATGCCACTGGCGAGCGCGGCTCGTCGCGCGACACCGCCAATCCGGTCGAGATCCAGCTGGCTGACGAGAGCGGCTGGAACTGGCGTGGACGCATGGATTTCGTCGACAATGCCATCGATCCGAACTCGGGCACGATCCGCGCGCACGCCGTCATCCAGAATCCCGACGGCTTCCTGACGCCCGGCATGTTCGGCCGCGCGCGGCTGCTCGGTTCGGGCACCTATCGCGCGATGCTGGTGCCCGAGGAATCGGTCGTGACCGATCAGGCGCGCAAGCTCGTCTACGTCGTCGGCAAGGACGGCAAGGTGGCACCGCGACCGGTCGTCACCGGACCACCGGTCGAGGGTCTGCGCGTCGTCAAGCAAGGGCTCGCACCGACCGACCGGGTCGTCATCACCGGCATCACCGCGCTTCAGCCGGGCATGCCGGTACAGGCGAAGTTGGTGAAGATGCAGCCGCGCGCCGAGAATACCGCGCCCGTGTCGCGGCCGGTGTCGGCGCCGCCCGCAGCCGAAGCGGCCCCGGCGAACTGACATGAAATTCCCGCATTTCTTCATCGACCGCCCGATCTTCGCTGCGGTCCTGTCGATCCTGATCCTGGTGTTCGGACTGGTCAGCTATCCCAGCCTGCCGGTCGCGCAATATCCGGAGATCGCGCCGCCGACCGTCGTCATCACCGCCAGCTATCCGGGCGCCAACGCCGAGACCTTGTCCGAAACGGTGGCCGCACCGATCGAGGAAGCGGTCAACGGCGTCGAGAACATGATCTACATGTCGTCGTCGTCGACCGGCGACGGCGCGGTGACGATCACCGTCACCTTCGCACAGGGCACCGACGTCGATCAGGCGCAGGTGCTGGTGCAGAACCGCGTCGCGTCCGCCGAGCCGCGCCTGCCCGAGGAAACGCGCCAGATCGGCGTGACCGTCCTGAAGAACTCTCCCGACTTCATCCTGGTGGCGATGTTCTCGTCACCCGACGGCTCGCTGTCGGAAGAATATGTCTCCAACTATGTCGGCACGCAGATCATCGACCGGCTGTCGCGGATCGAGGGCGTGGGCGGCACGCGCGGACTGGGCGGCCGCGACTATAATATGCGGATCTGGATCGATCCCGACCAGGCCGCCGCGCGCAACCTGACGGTTGACGAGATCACGACCGCGATCCGCGGCCAGAACGCCCAGGCCGCGATCGGATCGATCGGCCAGGCACCGTTCAACGGCAAGAGCGGCACCGCATTCCAGCTTGGGCTGCAGGCCGAAGGGCGGCTGACCACGCCCGAGGAATTCGGCGGCATCATCGTCAAGCGCGACGAATCGGGGGCCTTGACCCGGCTGCGCGACGTCGCCCGGATCGAACTGGGCGCCGAGGATTACACGATCAACGCATTCCTCAACGGCAAGCCGACGACCGCGGTCGCGGTGACGCAGCTGCCCGGATCGAACGCGCTCGACACTGCCGACCGCGTGATCGCGGAGCTGGACCGCGCCGCGGAGAGCTTTCCCCCCGGCATGACCTATAGCGTGCCGTACAACCCGACCGAATATATCTCGGCATCGATCGAGGCGGTGTATCATACGCTGATCGAGGCGATCATCCTGGTCGCGCTCGTCGTGCTCATCTTCCTGCAGAGCTGGCGCGCGTCGATCATCCCGATCCTCGCCATCCCGGTGTCGCTGGTCGGCAGCCTCGCGGTGCTTGGTGCATTCGGCTATTCGCTCAACTCGCTGTCGCTGTTCGGCATGGTGCTGGCGATCGGCATCGTCGTCGACGACGCCATCGTCGTCGTCGAGAATGTCGAGCGATTGATGGAGGAAAAGGGCATCAGTGCGCTGCAAGCGGCGCACGAGACGATGGACGAGGTCGGCGGCGCGCTGATCGCGATCGCGCTGGTGCTGTGCGGCGTGTTCATTCCGACCAGCTTCATCCCCGGCATCTCCGGCACCTTCTATCAGCAATTCGCACTGACCATCGCGTCGGCGACCGCTATCTCCGCGCTGGTGTCGCTGACGCTGTCGCCGGCGATGGCCGCGCTGATCCTGAAGCCCAAGGATCATGATCACCACGTACCCGCGCCGGGCGTGCGCGGATGGGGTACGCGGTTCGCGAACAGGTTCAATCGCGGTTTCGAATGGCTGTCGACCCGCTATGGCCGGCTGACCGCACGTGCGATCCGGATGATTGCGATCGTCGGCATCGTCTATATCGCGTTGATCGCGCTGACCGGATGGCGCTTCTACGCCACGCCGACCGGGTTCATCCCCGCGCAGGACCAGGGCTATGTCATCGTCGCGGCACAGTTGCCGCCGGGCGCCTCGCTGCAACGCACGACCGACGTGATGCTGCGCGCGCAGAAGATCGCGCTGGCGAACCCGGCCACCGAAAACACCGTCGCGTTTGTCGGCCTCGACGGCGCGAGCTTTTCGAGCGCGCCGAACACGGCGGCGATGTTCGTTCCGCTGAAGCCGCATGGGCAGCGCCCGCATGCCGATGCGGTGGCCAATGAACTGCGCGGAGCGTTCGGCCAGCAGATCAGCGAAGCCATGCTGCTGGTGATCCCGCCGCCGCCCGTCCAGGGCATCGGCACCGGCGGCGGCTGGAAGATGATGATCGAGGATCGCGAGAATCGCGGGCTGCCGGCCTTGGAACAGGCGGCAACCGCGATGATGATGAAGGCTAACCAGGCCGAGGGCATCACCGCAGCCTTCACGCTGTTCAACACGCGCACGCCGCGCCTGTTCGCCGATATCGACCGCGAACGCGCCGAACAGCTCGGCGTGCCGGTGTCGAACGTCTTTTCCACGCTCGGCACCTATCTCGGCTCGTCCTATGTCAACGACTTCAACTTTCTCGGGCGGACCTTCCGGGTGACGGCGCAGGCCGATGCGCCCTATCGCGACGACACTGCCGATATCGGCAACCTGCGCACGCGCAGCGCGGCCGGAAACATGGTCCCGCTCGACGCGGTAATGTCGCTGCGCAACGATAGCGGGCCGTATCGGGTCGTGCGGTACAACCTCTACCCGACCGCCGAGCTGCAGGGCAGCACCCTGCCCGGTTTCTCGAGTGGCCAGAGTCTTGCGACCATGGAACAGATCGCACGGGAGACATTGCCCGAGGGCATGGATTTCGAATGGACCGAACTGGCCTTCCAGCAGAAGCAGGCGGGCAATACCGCAGCGCTTGTCTTCGGCCTGGCCGTGCTGTTCGTGTTCCTGTTGCTCGCCGCGAATTACGAAAGCCTGGTGCTGCCGTTCGCGGTGATCCTGATCGTACCGATGTGCCTGCTTGCCGCGATCCTGGGCATCAACCTGATGGGGATGGACAACAACATCCTCACCCAGATCGGGCTGGTGGTTCTGATCGGTCTGGCAGCGAAGAACGCGATCCTGATCGTCGAATTCGCCAAGCATAACGAGGACCACGGCATGGGCCTGATGGAGGCGGCCGAACATGCGGCCGCGCAGCGCCTGCGCCCGATCCTGATGACCTCGATCGCGTTCATTCTCGGCACGCTGCCGCTGGTGATCGGATCGGGTCCGGGCGCCGAGATGCGGCAGGCGCTGGGCGTCGCGGTGTTCTTCGGCATGATCGGCGTGACGCTGTTCGGGCTGCTGTTCACCCCGGCCTTTTATGTGATGAGTCGCAAGGCGGGTGCCTGGGTGGCGAGCAAGACCCGCCGCCGCAAGCCTGTCCTGAACTCCGCCGAAGGGGGCGATGGCCCCGCCCCGCCCGCGGCCCCTACGGAGAAACCGGCATGAAGCGCCTTTCCGTCATCGCGCTGGGATTGATGGCATCGGCGTGCGCCGTCGGCCCCGACTATGCACCCCCCTCGACCCCTGGCGGCAGCGTCGCCACCGGCGGCTTTGCCGAAGCGCAGGCAAACGCCGCCGTCAGCCAGGCTCCGCTGCCCGACGCCTGGTGGCGGCTATATGACGATCCCGCGATCGACCGGCTGGTGACCGAGGCGCTGACCTACAATACCGATGTGCGCCAGGCCGCAGCGAATTTGAGGCGCGCGCGCGCAGTGCTGTCGGAGGCGCGCGGCGCGCGGCTGCCGACCACCGACCTGTCGGCGCAATATACGCGCAGCCGCACCGGCGGGAACAGCATCAACGCGCAAGGGTTCGGCGTACCCGGTGGCACCACCATCCCCTCGTTCGAGAACGACCTGTTCTCGCTCGGCTTCGACGCATCGTACGAGCTCGACCTGTTCGGACGCGTCGGGCGTTCGATCGAGGCAGCCAATGCCGATACCGCATCGGCCGCGGCACAGCTCGACGCGGCGCGCACCTCGGTGGCGGCGGAGACGGCGCGCGCCTATGCGCAGGTCTGTTCAAATTCGGCGCAGGCGATCGTGGCGCGCGACACGATCCGGTTGCAGCAGCAGACTGTCGATCTCACCCGCCGTCTGTTCGAGGCTGGGCGCGGCCAGCGCCGCGACCTGGAACGCGCAACGGCGCTACTCGCACAGACCGAGGCCGATCTGCCCGGTCTCGAGGCGGAGCGCCGCGCCGCGCTCTACGCGCTGGCGACGCTGACCGGCAAGCCGCCGGCGGAGATCGATGCGGTCGCTGCCGCCTGCACGACGCCGCCACGCGTTGCCGAGGTCTTGCCGGTCGGCGACGGTGCCGCGCTGATCGCCCGCCGCCCCGATGTTCGCGCTGCCGAGCGCCAGCTGGCCGCCGACACCGCGCGGATCGGCGTCGCCACCGCCGCGCTCTATCCGAACATCTCGCTATTGGGCGGGGTCAACCTCACCTCGGTCGCCGCCGACAATCTGATCGACGACGATTCGTTCGGCTTTTCGCTTGGCCCCCTGATCTCGTGGAGCTTTCCGAATGTGACCGCAGCGCGCGCACGCATCCGCCAGTCGGAAGCCACCGCGGAAGGATCGCTCGCCGCGTTCGACGGCGTGGTGCTGACGGCGCTGCGCGAAGTCGAGCAGGCGCTGGCACGCTATGCCGGCGAATTGACCCGTAATCGCGCGCTGGTGCGTGCCGAGCGCGCGTCGAGCGAGGCGGCGCGGCTGTCCAAGCTGCGGTTCGATTACGGCGCAGAGAGCTTCCTGCAGCTGATCGAATCCGAACAGGAGCGCGCCCAGAACCGGGCCGCTCTGGCTGCCTCGAACGCGGTGCTTTCGGATGCGCAGGTCACGCTGTTCAAGGCGCTCGGCGGTGGCTGGGCGGATGCGCCCGAGCCGGTACGGCGCGAGAGCGCCGGCTGATGTCGATCGCGCCGTTTCCGGCGTTCAGGCATCGACCTTTGCTGGCGCCATCAGCGCATCGGTAAACTTCTTGCGCCACCAGATGACGTCCTCGCCTTCGACATTGTCCATCATCGTGCGCCAGCGGGCGATACGTTCGTCGCGATCCATCTTGAGCGCCTGGACGATCGCGTCGGACATCTCCTCGGCGCTGTAGGGATTGATCAACACCGCCCCGCCTTCCAATTGCGCCGCCGCGCCGGCGAAGCGCGACAGGATCAGCACGCCTGGATCGGCCGGGTCCTGCGCCGCGACATATTCCTTTGCGACCAGGTTCATGCCATCGCGCAGCGGCGTCACCAGCCCAATGCGCGCAGCGCGATAGATGCCGGCGAGCTGGTCGCGCGGATAGCCCTGATTGACGTAGCGGATCGGTACCCAGTCGACATCGGCATAGGCGCCGTTGATCCGCCCCGACAATCCTTCCAGCGTCGCGCGAATCTTGCGATAGCTCTCGACCGCGCCGCGCGAAGGGGGTGCGATCTGGAGCAGGAACACTTCCTTGCGCTCTTCGGGATGTTCCTGAAGGAAGCGCTCATATCCCAGGAAGCGCTCCTCCAGCCCCTTGGAATAGTCGAGCCGATCGACCCCGACGATCAGGTCGCGTCCGACCGCGCTGTCGCGCATCCGGCGATAGGCGAGCCGCGCGGTCGGCGATTTCGATGCGGCGACGAACTCGGTGGTGTCGATGCCGATCGGCGCGGCCATCACCTGCAACTGGCGACCGTCCAGGGTCAGGACATCCCCGTCGAGTTGGGCGCCGAGATCGTCGATCGCATAGTCGCAGAAGCTGTCGAGCCATTCCTGGGTGTGAAAGCCGATCACGTCGTACGCAAACAGCGTCCGCACCAGCTCTGCCGCTTCGGGCAATGCGCCGAGCAGACGGCGCGGCGGCCAGGGGATGTGGAGGAAGAAGCCGATACGGTTGTCGCATCCCCGCTCGCGCAGCGACTGGCCGAGCGGGAACATGTGATAGTCCTGGATCCAGATCACGTCGCTCGGCTGGACCAGCGGGCGGACGGTATCGGCGAAGCGATCGTTGACCCGCTGATATCCGCCCGCGAAGCCGCGTTCATATTCCGCAAGGTCGATACGATAGTGAAACAACGGCCACAGCGTGCGATTGGCATAGCCGTTATAATATTCGTCGACGTCCTGTTCCTCTAGGTCGACCATTGCCGTCGTGACGCCGCCGCCCTGCTGAAAATGGATATGCCCGTTGAACTGATCGATCGTCTCGCCGGACCAGCCGAACCAGATGCCACCATTTTCCCGCAATGCCGCCGACAGCGCGACCGCCAACCCGCCTTGCGCCCCCGAATGCGAGTCCTTGGGTGCGGAAACACGGTTGGAAATGATGATCAGGCGGCTCAACGAATGGCACTCCAAGGTCTGCTGAGAAGAACGGCACAATTGATCATGCCGACAAGCGAATAGGTTTGCGGGTAATTGCCCCACAATTCGCCGGTCGCGGGGTCGATATCTTCCGACAACAGACCGGCTGCGGTACGCCGTGATAGCATTTCATCGAACAAGATACGAGCATCCGCATCACGACCGGTGAAATGCAGCGCTTCGATCAGCCAAAAAGTGCACACGTTGAACGCGGTTTCCGGCAGTCCGAAGTCATCCTCGGTGTCATAGCGCAGCATGTGCGAGCCGCGCCTTAACCCGTGTTCGACCGCCTCCAGCGTGCTGCGAAAGCGCGGGTCGTCAGGCTTGAGGAAGCGCAGGTCGAGCAGCTGGATCAGGCTGGCGTCGAGGTCGTCGCCGGAGAAGGTCGCCGACAATCGCTGCGTATCCTCGCGCCACGCCTTGTCCTCGATATTCGCGTGCATCGTATCGGCACGGTCCTGCCAGAAGGTCTGGCGATCTGGCAGGCCAAGCCGCTCTGCTGCATTGGCGAGGCGGTCGCACGCCGCCCAGCACATCGCCGCCGAATAGGTGTGGACCGATTGCCGCGTGCGCAGTTCCCACAGGCCCGCATCGGGCTTGTCGTACAGCGCCCAGGCACGCTCGCCAACGCGTTCGAGCGCTTCGAAATCCTCGTGCCCGGCCATGCGCAGCAATCGCTGGTCGAAGAAGGCCTGCACATTCGACAGGATGATCTGGCCATAGGCGTCGTGCTGGACCTGCTCATAGGCCTGGTTACCGATCCGTACCGGGCCCATGCCGCGATAGCCGGCCAGTCGCGGCGCCTGGACCTCGGTCAATTCCGCCTCCCCCAGCACGCCGTAGAGCGGCTGGATGTTACCGCCCTTGGCATCGTCGACGATGTTGCGCAGATAGCCGAGATAGCCTTCGAGCACGTCGAGCGCGCCCACGCGGTTGAGCGCCTGCACCGTGTAATAGGCGTCGCGCACCCAGCAATAGCGATAGTCCCAGTTGCGCTGCGATCCGGCATGTTCGGGCAGCGACGTCGTCAGAGCCGCGACGATCGCGCCGGTTTCCTCGTGCTGGCAAAGCTTCAGCGTGATGGCGGAGCGGATCACCACGTCCTGCCATTCGAACGGCGTCGCGAGGCCGCGCGCCCAATGCTGCCAATGGTGCGTGGTATAGGCCAGCATCTCCTCGACCGTGGTCGCGATGTCGCCCGAAAAGCTCTCATCCGGCCCGAGGAAGAAGTGCATCGGCCGCTCGACCCGAAACGAGCGCTCGTCCTGCATCAAACCGACCGGCGCGTTGGTCGTCAGCCGCAGCTGCAGCCCGTCGAGCAGATAGCGGACATGGTTCGACCCGCTGGTCGTGACGACATTGGGATCACCCCAGTTGCGAGTCGGGCGCAGCCGCACCCTGATCCGCGGGCTGCCCTTGATCGGGCGGACGATGCGCACGAATGACACCGGCCGATAGGTGCGTCCGAGCCGTTCAAACCGCGGACAGAAGTCGAGGATCTCGATGGAGTTGCCCCCGGCGTCGGTCAGGGTGCTGACTAGGATCGGGGTGTTGGTGCGATACTCCTGCTCGACCGAGACGCAGTCCTCGAGATCGATCGCCCAAAGCCCCACGGCATCCCCCGATGCCGGGTCGCGGCCGTCGAGGAGCGAGCAGAACAGCGGATCGCCATCGACGCGTGGAACGCATCCCCAAACGAACCGGGCAGAGCGATCGATCAGTGCGCTGACCTGGCAATTGCCGATCGGCCACAGGTCCAGCGTCGGGGTCACCGTGCAGCCGGGCATGCCGCCTCCAGCCATGCCAACGCCTCGGCAACGCCATCCAAGCGATAGACCGCCGCGCTGTCGCGATCCGGCCCGATCAGGATGCCGTCACCGCCCATCGCCGAAACCGCCTCGAACCCGTCTTCGTCCGTCACGTCGTCCCCCAGAAAGATCGGGCAGCCGTCGGAAAACGGCATTTCGCCCATCAATGTCTCGATCGCGCTGCCCTTGTGCCCGCCAGCAGCGCGTACCTCGAACACCATCTTGCCGCGCTGCAACGGCAGACCGTGTGCCTGCGCCACGGCGACCGCAAGCGCTTCGGCCTGCTTGGCGAGGTGCGGTGCCTCGCGATAATGCAGCCCGATGCCCAGCGGCTTGGACTCGACCAGAATGCCGTCGCGGCCCTCGGCGAATTCCTCGAAGCGTGCACGCACCCGCTGAAGCGCCTCGGGCGGGTCGGGCTGCTCGACGCTGCCGTCGGCGCGGGCGAATTCCAGGCCATGGCTGCCGCTGACGACAACACCGTGGTCCGGCAGCAGGCGGGCGAGCGTGTCGACGCTGCGCCCGCTGACCAGCGCCAGACGGCCGTCGAGCGCGGACGCGAGCCGCGCCAGCAAATCACGCAGGCCCGGCGGGATCGCGACATCGTCGGGCCGGTCGGCAATTTCGACCAGCGTGCCATCGAAGTCGAGGAACAGGGTGGCGCCGCGCAGCAGGTCGGTCGGGGGGCGGAGACGCGCGGATTTTTCCGGCAACGGCCGGTCGCTCGCATCGATGTCAATCATGGCCCTAGAAGCGCCCGAGCCGCGGCAGCGTTCCGACCGGATACGGTTTTTTTGCTAGGCAGCGAAACGCGCTCGATTATTCGGTGCGGGGTTGGAGAACTCCATGTCCTCGTCGATCGATCCAAAGCGGAGCGCCATCATGTCGCGCGCGTAATTCTGGTGCACGCGCCACGGCGCCTTGTCGCCCTGCCGCGGGAACCGGGAAATCCCGCGTTCGACATAACCTGAGGAGAAATCGAGAAATGGCTCGGCGGCGATCATGCCGGTGACTCGCGGCGTCACCTGGCGCATCCCGCGCGCACGCATCGTGTTGAGCAGCCGCGCGACATAGCCGGCGGTGAGGTCGGCCTTCAGCGTCCAAGAGGCGTTGGTATAGCCGAACGACAAAGCGAGATTGGGGATGTCGGAGAACATCATCCCCTTGTAGTTGATCGATTGCGATGCATCGACGCGAGCCCCGTCCACGGTGAGCGGGATGTCGCTCATCAACTGCAGGTCGAGACCCGTGGCGGTGACGACGATGTCGGCGGCAAGCGTGTCCCCCGATTCGAGCGCGATGCCCTCCGGCACGAACCGCGCGATGCGATCGGTGACGACCGCGGCGCGACCGGCATTGATCGCGTCGAACAGATCGCCGTCGGGCACGACGCACAGCCGCTGATCCCAAGGATTGTACGACGGCGTGAAATGCGTGGCGACATCATAGCCCGGGTTCAGCCGATCGCGTACCCAGCCGATCAGCCGCTGTTTCGCCTTGGCCGGCTTGCGGCGCATGAAGTTGAACGAGATCAGCCCGATGCCGACATTGCGCCAGCGGATCGCGTGATAGGCGGCGCGCGCGGGCAGGATGCGTCGCAGCACCCTTGCCATCGCATCCTCGGACGGCAGCGCGACGACATAGCTTGGCGAGCGCTGCAGCATCGTCACGTGCACCGCCGATTTCGCCAGTTCGGGGATCAGCGTCACCGCCGTCGCGCCGCTGCCGATGACGACCACGCGCTTGCCCGCATAGTCGAGCGCTTCGGGCCAGAACTGGGGATGGACGATGGTACCGGCAAAGCTGTCGCTGCCGGCGAAGTCGGGCGTGTAGCCCTTGGCGTAATTATAATAGCCGGTGCACATGTAGAGGAAGCTGCACGTCACCTGCGATCGCCTGCCCTCGTGCTCGACCGTCACGGTCCATGTCGCGTCCAGGGTCGACCAATCGGCAGCGACGATGCGGTGGCGGAAGCGGATGTGGCGATCGATCCCGTTCTCGCGCGCCGCTTCGCCAAGATACTCGAGGATCGAAGCGCCGTCGGTGATCGACTTGGCGCCGGTCCACGGCTTGAAGCGATAGCCCAGCGTGAACATGTCCGAATCGGACCGCACACCGGGATAGCGAAACAGGTCCCAGGTGCCGCCAATCGCGCCGCGCCCCTCGAAGATCGCATAGCTGCGATCGGGCGCGCGGGTCTTGAGATGATAGCCGGCGCCGATCCCGCTGATCCCCGCGCCCACGATCACCACGTCGAAATGCTCGGTCGCCATATCCGGTCCCTCCACGATACCGGCTATTCGATTTCGCTTTGAAACGGAAGCGGCCATGCCGCGCGACGATCGGTCAATAGTCCTTCGAGTAGCGCAGATTGACGCTCGACCCGCCGAACGATCCGGTCTGCGACAACAGGCTCAGCGCCTTCGACAATGCCACTTCCAGCTGGGTCGCGGTGAAGCCGCGAGCGTCGGTGATGATCTCGACATAGATGTCGTCGGTCAGATACTGGCCCGCTGCCAGCGCCGTGCCGCGGCCCCCCGCTTCGTCAGCGCCCAGGATGCGCAGCCGGTCGATGCCCGCCGCCTGGCGCAGCTCGCCCAGCGGATTGAGCCCGCCCCCGGACCCGCGCAGCGAATTGAGTGCTGCCGCGAGCTGGATCGCCTCGGTCGCCGACAGATTGGTGACCGAGCTGCCGAACAACAACCGCGCGAGCACTTCGTCCTGCGCGAGCGCGGGGGTCGAGGTGAAGCTGAGCTGCGGACGCTGCGCCGTACCGGTCACCTGGATGATCGCGGTGATACCTTCCGCAGTGGTGCTGGCGGCGATGTTGATCGTCGGATTGGTGTAATCGGGCGTGCCGGAGAAATCGACGATGCCGCGATCGAGTTCGAACCGCTTGCCTGCGAACGAATAGGTGCCGCGCACCGCTTCGATGCGGCCGGCGATGGTCGGCGCGGCCGAGGTGCCGCCGACGCGCAGATCGGCATCCCATTCGGATTCGAGTCCCATTCCGGACACGTACAGCTTCTCGTCGGCGCGGAGCCGGATCGCGAGGCGGAACAGCCCTGGCGGCCCGGCGGCGGCAGCGGCACGCTGCTCCTGGGTCTGCACGGCATCGCTCTTGCGGCGGATGCCGGAGAGCTCGGGAACTTCAGCTGCTCCCTGGCGGATGATCTGATAGCGCGCTTCGGGAATCCGGATATCGCCTTCGATCAGTCCGCCGTCCGCGCCGTTCGTGACGCGCACCGTGCCGGTCGCGGTTGCGCCAAGCATGTCGCTGCGTGCCAGCCGGGCATTGTCGAGCGTGGCGCGGATATCGACCGGAAAACCGCTGTCGGCGGCGAAGCCCACCGTTCCCTGCGCCTTGACCGTGCCATCGCCCGCGCGCGCGGTGAGTTCGGTCAGCTCGAAGCGATCATTGGTGAAACGGCCGTTGATCCGCATCGCCGACAGCCGCGTTCCGAAGCTTTCATTGTCATAGGTCAGCGCATTGGCGCGGATGACGCCGGCCAGCTGCGGACGGCTGAGACGACCGCCGAAATCGGCGGCGATGCCGATCGGTCCCGACAATTGCTGATCGGCGAGCCCGGCCAGCGAGAACAGCACGCTCGACGGACCATTATAGCGGATTCCGCCGTCGAGCGGCGCGGAAAGCAGGCGTTCGCTCCAGGAGCCACCCGCCCCCGGCGGACGCAGCGTCGCGACCATCCTTCCCACGGTGGTACCACGGCGGCGGACCAGCGCGCGCGCCTCGCCACCCGACGTGTCGAGCCGGCCGTTGAAGGCAATGTTGACCGGCTCCGACACGGTGGCGAGGCTGGAACGGGTAAAGCCGGCGATGTTGAGCTTCGCATCCGCGGTCGGGAAAACCGCGCCCGCCGCCTGCGCGAAATCGAGGCTGCCGCTCGCCGTCCCGTCCACTCCCAGCCCGGGCGACAGCGCGTTGAGCAGTTGCAGATCGAGGCTGTCGAGCCGGGTCTGCAGCGTGATGCCGCTGCCATAGCTGCCGGCGATCCGCGCCGATCCCTGATCGAACACGATCCGCGTCGGCGCGAGGCGATACTCGCCGTCCGCGATCGCGATCCGCGCCGGGTTCTGGGTGCGGAAATCGATGCCATTGCCTTCGCCGCTCAGCGCGACGAGGATCTGCTGTGGGCTGAGCCGGGCATTGGCGGCGACGCGGAACGGCACGCCCGACGATCCTTCGGCAAGCGCCTGAACGGAACCGCTGCCGCCGCGATAGTCGCCCTTGGCGCGTGCCTTGGTGACGACGAACTCGCCCTGGCGGAAATTGGCGACCTGCGCGTCGAACACCACGGCCGGCGCATCGTCGTAGAGCACCGCTGACCCGGTCAGTAGCGCGCGGCCGATGGTGATGCCCATATCGCCGGGAATGCGCGCATTGCTGGCGCGCGCATCGACCGCGACGGTCTGGAAACGGCCCTGCCCGCCCAGCCGCGCATTGCCCGCGACGCCCGATCCGGCAAAGTCGAGCGCGCCGGTGAACGGCCCGGCGTCGCTGGCCTGGATGCGGCCGTTGAAATTGATTCCGGCAAAGCGGGTGTCGCGGATATCGGCCGTCAGCCGGGGCGCGGTGCGCAGAACGACATTGGCGTTGAACGGCCCGTAATCGGTGCCGCCGGTGGCGCGGATGGCATAGGCATCACCCTGCCCGCGGATCAGTGCTTCGAGATCGACGAGGCCAACCCCTACTCCGGGACGCGGTGCACGCACCAGCACCACCGGCGCCAACAGCGATCCCGTCACGCGCGCCGAAAGCGGACCATAGGCGTCGGACACGGCATTGGCGTTGACCAGCAACGGTCCGGCCGGATCGTACCGTCCCGATCCGCCCGTCACGCGAAATAACGGCGCGTTCAGCCGGAGATTGTCGAAGGTGATGATTCCGTCCGGTCCCATCGCCAGGTTGACCGCGGTGGTCGCGTTACCGCCCAGGAAGTTGCGGATGCCGTCGTTGAACAGCTGCGACGTCTGCGCGACGATCCGGCCGCGAATGCCGAAGCCGCCGCCGGGCGCGGTGTAGAGGTCGGCATCGGTAGTGACGTCGAGGATACCGATCGACGCCACCTCATAATCGTTGACGCGGCCCTTCAGCGCGCCGGTATAGCGCCCGCTGCCGAGGTCGGCGACGACGATCGCCGTCGCGTCCACCCGGTCAGAACGGATGCGCAGGTTGTCCGACAGGATTTGATCGCCCGAATAGGCAAGGTCGCCGTTGATCGATACGTTGGTCAGCAGCCCGCCGACCGCCTCGTTGAGCCCGCCGACGCGCGCGGCGCGGGCGTTGATCGGCACGAGGATACGATCGGCATCGACCGTCGCGCGCCCTTCGGCGAACAGCTGCTCGACGACGGTCTCGCCAAAGCCGATCGACGCTGCCTGCACCTTATAGTCGACGGTCGGCGTCGCGAAGGCGCCATCGAGCGCCACCGCCGCCCGCACCGAACGCCCTGTCAAATTCTCGGCGATCGCGCCGGGGGTAAGCAGCAGCGCCTCTACCCGGAAATTGCCGAAGCGGCTGTTGCCGAGATCGAGCAGCCCCTGCGTCGCCAGCGCGAACGCGTCGGAGCGCAGCCGCAGCCGGGTATCGACGCGGCGCTGTTCGAGCATGGTCGCGTCGAGCGCGACCTGCAGATAGGGAGCCGTCAGCCGCTCAACCGGCCCTTGCAGGTACAGCCCGGGCTGCGCGCGTCCGCGCACCTGGAACGCACCGTCGCGCGCTGAGATCGCGAGGTTGGCAAGGTCCGCGCCGCCGAGCGTGCCTGCCAGCCGCCCCTGCCAGCGTGACCAGCTGCCCGCGCCGTCGATGGTCACGAACAGCGGCGCCTCCAGTTTCGCCATGCTGCCGATCAGGCCGCCAACGGGCGCATTGAGCTTGAGGTCGATGTCGAGCTTGTCGTCGTCGGGCACCGCGTCGAGCCGCACGGTCATGCGGTCGCCACCCGCGACCCCTGCTCCGGCGATCGTCGCGGCGTTGGCGACGATCCGCGCGCGACGGTCGGCGATATGCGCTTCGCCCGCGATCCGCGCGATATAGCGCTGTCCGGCAACCGCTTCGCCCAGTTCGATACGGTCGATCGCGAACCGGTTGACGTCGATGTCGAGGTCGGGAAGCAGCGGCGCGTCGGGATCGCTCGGCTGCGGGATCAGTTCGGGATTGCGCGCATAGCGCACCAGCGGGCTGGTCAGCGAGCGGACATCGACATGATTGCTGGCGAACGCAAACGGCCGCCAATCGACCGCGAGGCTTGGCGAGGTCAGGAAGACGCCCTTGGGATCGCTGACGCGCACGTCGCGCAGCGTCATCGCGCCGTATAGCGAGCCTTCGATACGGCCGACCCGGACATTGAGCCCCGACGCGGTGGTGTACCCCGCGATCTGGTCGGCGACGAGGCGGCGCCCGGGGCCGGTGTTGATCCCCAGCACGATCAGCAGCAGCAGGATCGCCAGCCCACCGATGACGATGCCGAGCCATTTGACGATCCGCTGCCACACGGGCGGCTTGATCGCCACGTGCGTTTCGGTCATCTCGGGCACCATGTCTTCGGCCATCAGAATGCCTGCCCGATCGAGATGTACAAGGCGATCAGCGATTCGCCTTCCTGACGGTTGATCGGCGTGGCGACGTCGACGCGAAGCGGCCCGAAATTGGTATAGAAGCGTCCGCCGATCCCCGCACCGAAGCGCAGGTCCTTGCCCTTGGGCAGCGATGAGTCATAGACCTGTCCGGCGTCGAGGAACGGCACGATCCCGAAATTACCGAAGCGATAGCGCGCCTCGATCGCGAACTCGTTGAGGCTGCGCCCGCCGACCGGCCGGAAGATCGTCGGCGCATCCTCCTCCTCTGGATCGGTCGGGTCGAAATCTGGATTGGGCTCTTCGGTGCGCGGCCCCAGTTCCTGGAAGCCGAACCCACGCACCGATCCGCCGCCACCCGCATAATAGCGCCGCGACGGCGCGAGGTCGTCGCGATCGATCCCTGCGATCGATCCGGCGCGTGCGCGTCCGGCCAGCACGATGCTGTCGGTGATCGGGAAATATCCGGTCGCCTCGACCATCGTGCGCGCATAGAAGCCGGCGCCGCCCTGGATCGAGGTTTCGGGGCTGAGGTTGAGCTTGAGGCGGAAGCCCTTGGTCGGATTGAGCAGGTCGTCCGACGTGTCGAACCCGGCGAACAACGGCAGCGCGCCGATGAAATAGGTGTCGCGGACACGCTCGCCCAAGTCGAAATCGAAGCGATCTTCATTGGTCCCGACTAGTTCGAAGCCATAATAATAGGTGAAGCGCTTCTGCCAGATCGGCGTCGAGTCATACGAGATGCGGCCGGCAACGGTACCGGTGAATGCTTCGAACGCTTCGTAGTCCGACCGGTTTGCGCTCGCCAGCAGCGATACGGTACGGTCTCGGCGCCCTGCGTTCGAGCGGCGGAAGGTGACCCCCAGTCCCTGCTCCTGGGTGCCGGCGATGACGTTGCCGATCAGCGCGCCTTCGGGCGGGAACAGGTTGCGATGCGTCCACGTCCCCTCGATCCGCACCCCCTGCCCCGTGCCATAGCCCGCTTCGGCGGCCAGCGTGCGCGGCGGCCCGGCGTCCTGCCGCACCAGCAGGTCGACATATTCGGTGCCGTCCGGCCCGGGCTGCCCGGTCCGCTTCGGTTCGACCGACACCGTCGAGAACAGCCCGGTGGCGACCAGCGCCTCGCGCAGGTCGTCGACCTTGCGATTGTCGTACAGCTCGTCGCGGTCGAACCGGGCAAGGACGCCGACATGCTCGGCATCGAACGCCAGATCGCCTTCGGTGGTATAGCCGCCGAAGGAGGCGCGCGGCCCCGTCGTCACCGGCAAGGTGTAGTCACCCCGGAAGCTGGTCTCGTCGAGCAGGATGTCACGCTGACCGACCTCGGCGAACGGATAGCCCTGCTGCGGCAGCTTGAGTGCGACATTGGCTTCGGCGCCCTGCACCCGTTCGGCCTCGATCGGATCGCCGACCGCAAGCGGCAGCTCGCGATCGATCAGCCCGGCAGGTACGGTCGGCTCGGCCTTCACCATGATCGAGCCGAGCTTGTACTGCTCGCCGGGCGTGGCGGTGATCACCGCGCGCAGATTGCCCGAATTGGCCGGATTCTGCTCGACGACCGAGGTGGCGGTCGCGTCGTAATAGCCAAGCGACCGCATCAGCCGGATCGCAAGCTGCTCGTCTTCGCGCGCCCGCGCGGAAACCATCACGGCATTGTCCGCTTCGCCGTCCCCTTCTTCTAGCGCGGACAGCGCCTCGAACTGGCCGTCGAGGCCCAGTTCCTCCAGCCCCGTGACCACGGTGGTGTATTTGATCTCGATGGCATCGGGGTCCTCGCCCTCGGCGAGTTCGGTTGCCGGTGTCACGTCGAACTGATCGAGCGGCACCAGCGGCTGGGCCAGCTCGCTGTCCTGCGCGGTCGGTGTCGCCGGTACCACAACCGTCCCGTCCTGCGCGGTCGCCGGGGTGCCGGGTTGCTGCGGCAACGGCGCGGCCGGGGTCTCGAAATCGGCCATCGGCTCGAGCGGGGCGTTCGGATCGTCGCTGAGCGCGGGAAGCGCGGCGTCGAATTCGGGTTCGGGAACGATCGGATCGACCTGCGGCACCGCGGCATCCGGCGTTTCGCCCGTCGACGTCGTCGCTTGCGGCACATCCGCCGACACCGACTGCTGGGCGGAAGCCGCGTATGGGAAAGCCGACACGGAGGCCAGCAACAACGTCAATCCTGCAATGTCACTACGCGTTGGTCGCACGTGCCCCCCAATGGCATGTTCTAGGGAGACGGACGCGCCATTGCCCCTTCGCACCGCCCTTAACGCATTTTGGATCGTTTCGCTCCCCTATCGAGCGAAATTTCATTGCGCATCAACACGCTGTGCCGAATTGATGCAAAAAAGACGCATCCCTATCGCAGCCTCGGCGTTGAAAGCAGCGGAAGGCGATCAGCGAAGGGACAGCATCATCGATCAGCAAGCAGCCGTAACCGCACAGCCCGGCGCCGATAGCGAGCGCCCCTGGCGCCACCCGTGGCGAGCATGGAAATCGATCCTCGGCCGCGTCTATACCATGACGGGCTTTCACAATCTGTCGCTGATGGCGGCGGGCGTCGCCTTCTATGCCTTCCTCTCGTTCGTGCCGCTGCTCGGCGCGATCGTCATGACCTATGGACTGTTCGCCGATCCGGCGACGGTGGCACGGCATATGGAGACGATCTTCGAACTGATGCCCGCCGATGCGGCGCGGTTGGTGTCGGACCAGTTGATCTCGGTCGTGACCACCGCGGCGAGCACCGTCGGCCTGTCGCTCGTCGTGGCGCTGGTGCTGTCGATCTATGGCGCGATGCGCGCGTCGAGCGCAATCATTCAGGCGCTCAACGTGATCTATGAAGAGGAGGAAGGCCGCAACATCGTCCAGACGACGTTGCTGTCGGCGATGCTGACGATCGGCGCAGTGCTCGCGGCCCTGGTAGGGCTGCTGTCGGCGGCCATCCTGGGCTATCTGCAGGCGTTCGTCGATATTCTCGGCCAGAGCGGGGTCATCCTGATCAAGGCATCGACGTGGATCGTCGCCACGCTGATCGCCAGCGCGGCATTCGCCTTCGTGTATCGCTACGGTCCCGATCGTGCGCGGGCACGCTGGCACTGGCTGTCGGTGGGATCGCTGGCGGCGACGATCCTGTGGCTGCTCGCCACCTTCGGCTTCGGCATCTACGCCGCCAACTTCGCCAATTACAACGCGACATACGGTGCATTGGGGGCGGTCGTGGTGCTGCTGATGTGGCTGTTCGTGTCGAGCTACGCAGTGCTGATCGGCGCCGAGATCAATGCCGAGGCCGAGCGCCAGACCGCGATCGACACCACCACCGGCCGACCCCGCCCGATCGGCGAGCGCGGCGCGACGATGGCCGATTCGCTCCCCAGCAAGCGCCAGATCAAGCCGCGCCGGGGAAAATACTGAAGCCGCAGGTGGATGGTCGGGGAGACAGGATTCGAACCTGCGACATCCTGCTCCCAAAGCAGGCGCGCTACCGGACTGCGCCACTCCCCGACGCCCGCGCGCCTTAGGCCAGCCTTGCTGTCACAAGCAAGCGCTATCGTTCGCGTGTCATGGCTCATTAACGACTTCCCCGTCCAGGAAGACGGAGAATTTTCCGCACGCATAACGTCAGCACTCTAACGGCTTCCAGATAAGCGACTTGGCACGCTAACGTATTCCAACTTGGTGCGGGAGGAAGTGCCGCCCAACGAGAAGGGCCGCCCCTCTCGGGGCGGCCCAGTCGTTTAGAACTCGAAGCGTTCTTGGTTCGGCTGTCGGGTCTTTGCGAAGTCGGCCTCGGTTTCGACGCGCAACCATCCGACACCGTCGTCGATCATCCGCCGCCGGTCGAGCCTGGCGCCCCACCTGTGCTTCGCCTCCCGGCCATCGATGATGCGCGCCGCGACCTTCAGTATCTCCGATACGACGAGTGTCTTGTGCGGGCCGTGAACTTCGGGCGGCAGGAGCTTGGCGATGTCCTGGTAACGCGAGGGGTCGATGTTGAGCAGCTCAATGGCATCGCGCTGGCGCATTACGGTCGCGAATGTGAATCGCGCCGCGTGATCGGCCCTGTCGAAGACGTTGGCGAGCACTTCGTCGATCGCGGGTCCGGGGGCGACCCAGATGCGATCGATCAACCGTCCCGGCGCACCGCCGATGCAGAACGGCAGGCGGCCGTCGACGAGCGCCGCGATGATCGCGGCCCACGGCTTTTCCCGCCCTCCGATCCGCTGCACCGCGAGCCTCAGCGTCAGCCTATCGCCGGGGCCTGCGTCATCGTTGGACACTGCTCGGATCCTCGCCAGCAGCGCTTCGTAGCTGGCACGCGTCACGCGCAGGTTGGGGAACAGCGCGAGCACGGCAGCACTGTCCGCGTGCGCCAGCTGACCGTCGCAGATCAGCTGCTCGACGCCATGGAGCGTGATGCCGGTCTCATCCACGATCTGCGTCGCCTCGACGCTGTCCTTCACGGCGTCGGCGATCGCCTCGACGTCCGACAGCAGGAAGCTGCCGTGCGTCCGCGCCGTGCCCCGCGTGATGCGGGGCACGATCGCCTTGGCACGGATGAGGCGCACCATGGAACTGCCGCGGATGCCGATGATCCGCGACGCCTCCTTCCCGTCCACGATCCCTGGCGCGATGCGCCTGATCACGTGCTGGTAGTGGCCGTTGACGATGTCCGGCATCGCCGCGGTGACCAGCGCGCGGTGGTCGGGCCACGCGCTCTCGCCGTGGCAGACGCGGCGCACCGCCGCGATCGCCGCCATCGCGAGCTCGTGATCCTCACCCGTCTTCTCGGCCACGAGCCGGGCGACGCTATCGGGCCAGCCCGCGATGATCTCCGAGCCGATCTCGAGCGCCGTGATCGCCTCGTCCAGCGGAGCAGCGAGCCCCCGGCGCAGCCGAGAACCGGTCCCGCCCAGGCCGACGGCCCGGCCCAGCTTGAGCCCGAGGTAGAAGACGATCCCACGGTCCTGCGCCCTGAGATCGGGATGCAGGGCGGCGCGCACGGGTCCGTGCACCTCGGGCCGGGGATCGATCAGCTTCCCCAGCAGCGAAACCCGGTCCAGCCGGTTTCCATCGATGATGCGAGGCTGATCGTTGACCCCCGCGCCCGGTTCGCGGCAGTCGTAGCCGGCCGAAACGAACGCCGTGCGGTCGTGGTCCGCCCCGCTGGTCCTGTAGACCGCGCATTGCGAGGTGCTGGTGATGGTCCGCCAGCCCAGCCGGGTGCCGCAGGACTGGCAGCGGTCGACTATGAGCGCTCCGTCGTCGACGTCCACGGGCAGGTGGATCATCTGCCACACCGCCTTGTGGTGCACGCCATTCCCCGCCGTGCTGCCCATGCGGCGACGGTCGTAGAGCACATCGCTCGCCAGCACGCGCGCGCCGAAGAAGTCGATCGTGTCCATGCCCGCGATCGGCTCGGTCAGGGCGTGAGCGCGTTCGTCCACCACTGCCTGCGGCTGATCGATCACGTGCGCGAGGGCGGCGCGGGACTGCTCCTGCCGCATTGTGATGCCGATGCCGTTCCACGTTCCAAGCCGCGCGAAGCTGAGGATGGTGCCCATGTCGGGGTGGCCATTCTCCTCGGCGGTGCGCACGAGCAAGCTGGGCAGGGACTCGCCGCCGACCGGAACGATCGGCCAGCGGACCTGCGGGAGATCGAGCGCGCTCATCGCACCACCACCTTTCCGTCGAAGACCATCGGGAACGGGTTATCCTCGCACACGCCCGTGGGCACGGCCCAGTCGTCCGTGACCCGAGACAGGTCGTAGGGCTCGATGCGGGTCGCGCCGCGGCTGACGGCGTGCACGGTCGCCTGGCGGATCAGGTTGACCGCCACGCCCACCACCCCGGCCGAGATGACGAACAGGCACCGCAGGATGCGGGGATCGTCGAGGAAGGACTGTTCGGGCACGATCCCCCGGCCGACGATGAAGTCGTCGAGCTTGCGCAGGAACGCCTTGAAGTCGGTGCGGTCCGCCTCGTTCTTGGCGTCGAGCGCCTTGATCGGTGCCGGCGCAAGCATCCTGTTCGCGAGCTGGATGTTCTTCTGGATGAGCGGCAGCGCGGCCTCGGTCCCCACGAGGCCGAGGGTCACGACGCCGTCATCCAGGATCCGCTTGATGGTGTCCGTCACGTCGCGCGCGCTCGGCGAGCGCAGCAGGTGCTGGGCCTCGTCGAAGATCACCATCTCCGTGCCGGCCCGCCGCATGGTGGCGTAGGCCCGGGTGCGGAACGTCTCCTCGGTTCCCCGGCCGGGCGGGTCATCGTGCCCCTCGAGGACAAGCGCCCAGAGGCGGCGGTTGGTGCATCCGTTGTCGACCTGAACGATCACCACTGGCTTCGCGGGGTGCTTGCCGACCGGCGGTCGCCCCGCGGCGGTCCGCGCCGCGAAGGTCTCCATCGAGGTCGTCTTGCCCGATCCCGACGCGCCGAGCGACGCGATCAGCATCTTGCGTTTGTCGCCGGACGCGACGCCCATGCGCCGCGCTTGGTCGAACGCCCCAATGACGCGCTCATGCGCGGGGTGGACGATCCTCGCTTCGTCGAACCGGCTGCCGGATTCGATGGCCGCATCGGTGTGCTCGGAGAGCGGCTCGCGTTCGCCGGTGCGCGGGACAAGGTCGTTGGGCAGCTTGGCGAGGGTGTGGTTGGAGCTCATCATGCGTGCTCCTCCATCATCTCTTCATCCGGAACCACCTGCTCCCAATCGAGATCCTGCACTTCCTTCAGCTTGGACCGGATCGCCTTCTCCGCTTCCGTCTGGACGACCGGCCGTCCGTTGGCGTCGACGTGCGTCACGGGCTTCGGCTCGGCCATCGGGTCCGAGCGCTCGTCACACGGATCCACCGGGATCACGGCGTCGTCGTGGACCACCGTCGCCGGGCCTGCGACGACGGCATTGTCCTCCAGCATCCGCGCGATCGAGCGGCGGTTCCGCAGCGACATGTCGGGGGCGAGCTCCTGGATGCGCTTGTTGAGCGACGCGCGGGCGGCCAGCTGGTCCTCCTCGGTCGAGAAGGCCATGTTCCTGGACGCGGCCCACTTCCCGATCTGCTCGTGCTGATGCAGCGAAAGCCCCTCGGCGTAGCCGATGTTGGCCGCCTCGTATTCGAGCCAGCCATGGCCCGGGACCCAGGCGTGGACACGCCCGAGGTTGGCCGTGTTGCGCTTAACCTTCAGGTTGGCCGAAGCCCCGTTGTCGCCGAGGCCGGCCTTGCGAGACTTGCGCCGACGGCCAGTGCTGTTGCGACCCTCCTCGCTGGGAGCCTCCGTGTAGTCCTCGGTGGTTGCGACCGCCTGCGCGCCAGCGAGCGCGTCCAGTCCGATCTGGACGTGTGTCGGGTGCGTGTAGCGGATGCCGTTGAGGACGAAGCCCCAGCGGTGGAGCTGAACGCCGTAGATCGTCTCGCCGAGCAGGATGCCGAAGCGGGGCGCGTCGGTCATAAGCTGTCGCCCGTGCGCCGCCATCGACCTGGTCCAGAACTGCGCCGGCTGGGTGCCGATGCCGCTATGCACCGTCATGTGGTAGACGGCGATGAAGTATTCGATGAGCTCGCGCAGCTCCGATATCGTCAGGCACGCCTCCTTCTCGGGATCGTAGCCGAACTCGCGCATCAGCTTGGGCGCATAGGTGGCGCCGGGCAGCTTATCGAGCAGGAAGGTCTTCAGCGTATGGAAGATCCGCTCCACGATCGCCTTGTCGCGGGCGCGTCGCACGCGGGCGAAGCGGAGCACGGTCCCGACGTCGAGCAATGCCTGTCCGAAGGGCATGGAGGTGTAGTTCGACCCCCGGTCGACGACGATCTCCTCGAACCGGCAGTTGATCCGCTCGAGGACAGGATAGAGTTCGAGCAGCTCCTTCGGCACGCGGTTGTAGGCGTTGGCCGCCTTGATGGTCTCGATCGCGGTATTCGCCGTCGGCGGCGAGAAGCTCAGCAGGTATCCGACGATGCAGCGCGAGGCGACGTCGACGATGAGGCAGAGGTTCGGGCGGCCTGCCGGCAGGCCGCGCTCAGCGTCGAAGCACGCGATCCCGTCGAGCACCGTGTCGTCCATCGCGCCGAGCTGGCCGATCCGCGTCGCCTGCAAGCCGAGGCCGGCGCCGCGGAAGTTCTTAGCCGCCGCGGTCTTGCCGTACTTCTTCGTGTAGCGCTCCTCGGTCAGCAGCTCGCCAATGCGGCGCCGGAGCGTTTCGCGGCTTGGGGCGGTGAGTTTATCGGTCGCCGGTCGGGCCGCGTTGAGCGCCTTCACCGCGTCCTTGAGATGCGACGTGCAGTCGCGCAGGCGCAGGCCGCGCTGGGTGTAATAGTGCTCGGCGGCATCCTCGAGCGGTTGGACGAGAGCGGGATCCAGCCGGCTGGCGCGGTTGCCCTGTCCCGAGCGGGACATCAGCTCGGCGACCGAGATGGTCTCCGGATCGCCCTTGCCGAGCCATGCGCGCACGCTCTTGGTCGTCGGGCGTTCGCCGTGCTCGGCGTCCAGGCCGAGTTCCTTCCAGACCTCGGTGATCGTCGCGGACAGCTTCGGGTGATTGGCGCCAATGCCGCGCGCGGTGATCTCGCGGACGAGCTTCCACTTCGCCAACGCGAAGGGATCAATCGCGGCCGCCTCGTCGTCGTCGTGCTCCGGCACGAACAGGCTGGCATCGACGGACTGGATGCGGATCAGCCTGTTCTCGCTGATGGCGCGTTCTGCCCAGAGCGCGTCCGGGGCGAACTTGGCTCCGGGGATCTTCGGGTGCGGGAGCTGGAACGGGCCGCCCGTGTTCAGGTTGCGAATCTCGAGGTGGCCGTCGCCGAGCGACGCGCGGATCGCGAGCGGGATCTCCCCGTATTGATACTTGCCCTCGAACAGATTGGCGACGGTCGTGTCGGCGGTCGGATCGTTATCGTATTCGTTCTTCATGGTCTTCTCCTGCGCGCATGCGGAGCCGTTCGGCCCCGGCGCGCGCGGGAGACCACGGCTGGTGATATGGCTGTGGTCTTCGGCGTCCGACGGATCTCAGGTGGGGCCGCATGGTGCGGCAGGATGTCGGATTGGGTGGATCGAGCGCCGGTTGTCCGTCGCCCGGGAGCATCGGGACGCCGCGCCACCGGGGCGGCGTCCCTGAGGTTGATGTCGGGAAGTTCTGGTTGGTCGGCTTGTCGGCGAAGGTTCGCCGGTCGTTCTAGTTGCGGTGCCCAAAGATGCGGATCGACGGTAGGCCGCGCGGCATGGGCGGCGCGGCGCGGACCAGCGACGAGTGCCCAAGCGGCACCTCGAGGTCGATCTCGACGATACGCCGCACCATCATCGCGCACGTCATCGAGAAGGCGTTGCCCTCGTGGTCGTGGATGCGCGCCGTGAACTCGCCGAGCTTCATCGGCCCGTCCGCCAGAAGCTGGCTAGCGTGGACGGCGACGTGGTCGGGGACGCGGACGCTGCGGGCGCCGTAAACGCGGTCGACGTTGTTGCGGAAGGTGCGACTACCGAGCGTTTCGGGCACGACCGGCACGTATTCCCAGCCGAGTGCGGCGGCTGCGGCCTCGCCCAGCAGACGCTGGGTGACGGCGCGCGGGCGGTAGAACGCCGCCCAGTCCGGCTTGCACTCGCAGATCTGGCGCGTGCCGTCGCGCCACAGCCGCGCCCGGTCGATGATGGTGCGGTGGCTCTCGCCGTCGATGAGTCCCTCGACCGCGAACGCCTGCGGGATGCTGGCCATCACGTCCACGACCACCTCGTCGTTCTTGTCGAGCAGGACCTCGGTCGCGCCGGTCAGCACGTGACCGGCGCGGTATCGGTAGGACGAGGCCTTGACCACGCTGGTGGCCCCGCTTCCCACAGAACCGATGGAGAGGAACGAGTGACCGTTCCTGGGCGGGATGATACGCAGGTTGGTGACGGGTCCCGCGTAGGCGTGGGACGGGAGGGGTAACGAGGCCATAAGCGACTCCATGAAAAGCGGTTCGAATCGTGAACCGATGTCTTTACATATTCCATTTTGCCGCTGGCGCAAGTGTAATCGGATATGATAACGGATTTCCCGTGAACGACGTTGAACCAGACGATACCGAGACCGAGCTGCTTCGCCGGGCGTGGCCCGATGGCGTTCCCGATGCCGAGACGCGTCTTCTCAGGTCCCTGACAGCGCAACGGCGGGCCAAGGTCATCGCGCGCCTGGGCGCACTGCTCGAGATCGAGGAAGCCAGGCGCTCGAACCCGAATGCCCATGTTGATCTGCGCACCAAGGCGGCGGCCGCCGGAGTGACGACGGACGGGTTGTTCGCGATTCGCAGGAAGTGGGAAGCATCGCGCTCGCTGGTCTCCATCGCGCCCTATCTTGGCAGGGCCGAGCGCCAGCCGACCCAGCGCGACGAGGATGATCCCGTCGTGGTCGCAGCCCGCACGCTCATCGCCGGCATGCCGGGCAGCCCGGATTCGGTGCTGGCATCGAGGCTGCGCCAGCAGTTCGGGACGGCCATCCCGAACATGATTCGCCTGGTGCGTCGCCTCCGCCGTGACGAGGCCACGGTTCCGGATCGTATCGGCGGGACGTTCGGGCGCGCGCTGCTCGTCGACCTTTCCGCCATCGACCGGGTGACGACCGATCAGCCTGCCGTCCCGATCGTGTGCGCGGTCGTGATCGAGCGGGCCAGCGGGTTGATCCTGGGAGCCGCGGTGGAGGAATCCGGCGGCGACACCCTCACCGCCCAGGTTGCCGCCGTGCGTGAGGCCATCGCGTTCGTATCGAAGCACGCGCTCGATGTCGCGGGGGACATCTCGGCGGTCGAGCTGACGATCGGCGATGGCCCAGACGCGGCCGAGGCCTTCGCTGCCGCAGAACGGCTGAAGCGCGAGGGTGTCGATCTGCGCGTGAACAGCTCGGGGCCGCGCCGATACGGTCAGCGGCTGGTCTCGCAGCTCGGCAAGCGCCTCGGTCGGCTTTGGTGGCGGCCGCGCTTCACCGCGCCGGGATCCGAGCCGTCGAAAGCGGACCTTGGTAATGCCATCGCGGTGGCCGATGCCGCCGTGCTGATCGCAGGGGAAGTCGAGGATCATAATGGCGAAATCCTCGCCGCGCTCGCCGAGGGTGGTATCGCACCCGGGTGGGGGAAACCCGATGGTGCCATGGCCGCCGCGCTTAGGCGCGTGCTCGCCGTGCTCGGTCAGCCGACGCGGTATGATCTAGTCGAAGATCAATGAGGCTGGCGGGCGCATCTGTGCCGGTGGGGGAATCGATCGGTCGCGACTGTCCTTGCCGGGCGATCGCTGACTCCTACATCTAGCTTGCCAGGGTAACGATCTCGGAAAGGTCGAGCGCGAGCCTTTCGAGCTTCGCGGCCCCAAGCCGCTCCAGCGCTGACGCGGCGGCGGGCCGGTCCTGGACGACCGCTTGCTTGAGGAACCGGATCGCGTCGGGCATCGCCGCCGGCGCGAGGCGTATATATGCCGCCTCCCGCTTGGCGCGCGAACTACCCACGAGCCTAGGTCGCAGCTTGTAGCCTGCGATGGCGGTGCCGAGCAGCGCAGTGGCCAGCAGCCCGCAGGTCTTCAGGCCGATGGGCCGCAGATCGAGTTCGACGCCCGCCCGGCGCAGCGCCACCGACAGCATGTCCCATTCCAGCCCGAACCCGTGCGGGATGGACATCGACACCGGAACTGGCTCGCCTGCTGCGGTGGTGCCGCCAAGCGCAACCGATACGACCGCCGCATCGACGATTTCCGCCAGCGCGCGTGCGACGTCGGCCGCGTGCACGTTGTCGGTGGTGCCGGTCATCGCCACCAGTTCCTTCCTGCGTCCGTCGATGGCCGTGACGAGCTGCGGCCGGATCCTGCCGCCCTGGCCGTCGTCGACGGGCATGTCGCAGACGATGAGGTCGACGATGATGTCATGGTCGAAGCCGGGTAGATCCTCCGGTCCGAGTTCGGCCAGACGCTCCCGCACGTATCGGTTCACGGTCGGGTAGCGCGGGGGCGTAAGGCCGGCCGCAACGGCCGCAGCGGAGACGCGCTGGAAGATGGCGGTCTTGCGGGCGCCGGGCTGTGCGTCGGTCTCGCGCCGGATGATATCGATGATCGCCGGATCCATCGTCGTGGGCTTCGCCCGCTTGGTCGCGCGCAGCGTGATGTCCTCGGCGCGATGGCGGGCCTGCCATGCCCTAGTCAGCAGGTAAAGCATATGGTCCCCGAGCCCGAGCGCCTTGACGGCGTCCTTGCGCGCCTGGACCCCCTTGGAGTGGATGAAGTTCTCGATGATGGTGATCCGCCGAAGCACCTCCTCCTGAAGCGCTGGTTCGACTTCCGATAGGTCGACGGTGGATGGGTCGAAGGTCATGGTGGTTCTCCGGTCGTGATTGTTGATCCGCAGCGGATGCATGCGGCTGGTTCGATGGCGCTCGGGGGCTACAGGGCGCATGCGGGGGATCGGGTCACCCTGCAGGGCGGCGCTCGAAGGTGGTGCGGAGGGGTTGCGCGCCGGGCGCACGACTGCGCGGCTGGCCGCGACTGGTTGGCTTACGCGGCGACGTTCCGTGGCTCGGCGCACCGGCTCACTGAGGCGACGTCGATCCCGGACTATGTCGCTGGCGTGCGGGCGTCGCTAAGCCGACCGACGGCGAGGCCGGGCCGTCGGTTCTGGGCGGGTCGCTCTGATCGGCATCGGCGGCGGGGTTGACCACCGCGCTGATCGACGCGCGCTGCTTGGCGAGCGTCTACAGTTACCGGCTGCGGGTCAGGCTCGAACGGTGCGCGAACGCCTCAGACTTCGATGTCGCCCGGCTTAGGGACACGGCGGACTAGCCTGCCGTGCCGCCCCGTGCAGGTCCTGTGGTGCTGAAGGACAGCAGGCTGGCCAGAAGGCCTGACAGCTCCGGCGGCTTTTCCTCTCTCGATTTCGATACAAGGAACCTGCCATCGGTCGCGACTTCGATCGTGATCGTGCCGTCCCGTCGCGTGGTCATGACCTTGCGCAGCGGCTGCCCCAGAAGGCCCGCAGGCGCGCCGAGGTCGGGGATGCCTCGGGTGCGTCGGGCATACCAGTCCCGCGTCTCCTGGGTGCCATACTGCTTGCGGCCGTCGGAGAAGATGACGAGCTCGGGGCGGCAGAAGTCGAACACCTCGTCGCAGCAGCCGTTCTCTCGCCCATGGTGCGACGCGACGTACACGTTCGTGGTTGCCAGTTTCGCGCGGAAGGTCGGGTTCTTCAGCAACTGCCGCCAACCCGCCCGCTCCAGATCGCCACCGAACAGGATCGTGAAGCCGCCGAACTGCACGAATGCGGCCAGGCTCAGATTGTTCGTGTCGGTGAAGTCGACGCCGTGGCGGTTCCAGAAGACCTGCCAGCCGACACCGCCGAGGTCGTTGGACCAGTTGCCGAGGAAGCCGGGACCGAGGCGCTGGAGAATGTCCGTCGCGGTGGCGACGCCGGCGCGCATGCCGCATTCCGCCTTCATCGACTTTAGCGCCCGTGCATCGACGGTGGGGTTGCTCACCAGCCCGCCGATCGGACAGTCGCGCCAGAGGTATGGCAGGTCTTCACAATGATCCTCGTCAAGGTTCATCAGCATCAGCGTGTCGATGCGCTCGCCCTTGTAGGCGATGGACGGATACCAGGGACCATCGCTGCATAGCCCGCAATCGAGCATCAGGCGGTGCCCGGCCGGGCCGGTGATCACCGTGCACCCACCGTGATCGACGTCGTGGATGTCGATCCTCATCACCTGCTTTTCCAATCTGTCACCTGACGCATCATGCCGTTCCCACCTTCCGGGCAACGACGTTTCCGACGAGGCGGACGGCCGCGTTGCGCGCTGACAGTGCGACGAGGACGTAGGCGAGCAGCATTCCGCCGCCGAGCATCAGGATCCGCGAGGGGTCGCTCGGCGTCCAGATAAGCAGCGCCGGCGTGATCAGCGTAAGCAGGGCGAGAAGCACGGCGCTGTCGCGAAGGATCAGAAAGCGGCGGTGATTGTCGGCGATCGCCGAATCGCCCTCCATCGCCTTCAGCCACTTATACCACAGCGCGTTCTGTTCGGTGGCGGTCATCGTGCCCGACGGAAGCAGGATGGCCAGGTCCGTCGGATCGACCCGAGGATCTTTGGGGGCAATGCCGGTGAACGCCCGACACCCGGGGGGGCGATCGCGCAGCCGCCAGAAGACGAGCACCTCCTTCAGCGAGCGGGGGATCAGCTCCTGAAGCACCAGCATCGCGACCCCGGCCAGGCCGGCGAAGCCCGCGTGCTGAAGCAGCGTCTGGATTTGGGTGGCCCGTTCGAGGCCGAGCAGCCCTGCCGCGGCAACATATGCCACCACGATCGGTGCCAGGTATTTCATGTTGATGCCAGTCTTCAGCAGGTCAGCCATCAGGGGAGCCTCAGATGCGCTTGGATGTCGTCATGCGCGACGATGATCATCAGCGTGGGCCGCAGGCCCGGTGCGTCCTTCTCCGCGTGCGCGGTCATGGCGCGGTCGTCACGACCGGACATGTGCGCCGATCCGTCCGGGTGGCTGTGCCACGTGCCGCACAGGTAGATCCGGCCGCGGGTGAGACGTGTCAACCGGCGCTCCGCCAGCGTGCCGCCGGCCTTGCCGAGCTCGAGCCTGGTATCGGTCGCCTGCGAGCCGGGCGGAAGAGTCGAGGCATGGATGATCGTGATGACGCGACGCGTCGGGTCCCAGCTGCCATACAGATAGCCTCCGGTTTCCGCCGGAAGCGCGGCGACGCGCTCGGCCGTCATGGCCGCGATGGCTGAAGGGGAGACGCGGATCTGCCAGTCGTCGGCGCTGGCCGGTCGCAAGACCGTGAACGGCCCCATTGGAACCCAGCGCGAGCCGGTCGGCCGGAGACGCTCGTCGAGCGGGTTGAGCAGGATTCCAGCTTCGTCCCGGTCACCGAGGATGGCCGTGCACGCGACCGACGCGTGCTGCTCCACCGCATGCTTGGGCAGATGCACCGTCATCGACGTGCAACCGAATCCGTAGAGCAGCGGATCGGGGCCGAGCGGGTGCCGATCCTCGAAGTTGAGCCATGCCGAGACGTCGGCATGGTCGGGCGCGAGTGCGATCGTGGCGAGCATCATGTCCGACATGGTCGGCCCGCCCGGCGGCGACACGAACGTCATGCCCAGGCGCCCCTGGTGGAACATCTCGGTCCTGATGATCGTCGCCTCCGCCGAGGCGCTCAGTTCGTCGATTCGCAGCCTAACAAGTTCGTCAGCGGTGGCGTCGATGACCAGTCGGCCCTCGGTCCTCGCCTTCAGTTCGTCGATGTCGGCGGTGGCGATGTCGTCGCGAACGACTGCCGATTTGCCCTCGTCGTGCCAGAGTGCGTCGGCTAGGCGCTTCGCCTGATCGGCCTTGTTGGCGTAGATGTCCTTGGTGCGGGCGGAATGCCGGGCCAGGTTGTGCGGGTGGATCCGGTCCTTGTCCCACACCAGCACGTCCTCCATTCCGGAGCGCGCGAGGTTGTCGTGTATCGCGCTGCCGAGCGCCCCATGCCCGAGAAGGGCGACGGGCGGCAGCGGGTCGGCGCCAGCTACCCAACGCATCAGCGATGGACGAGGCGGATAGTCGCCGACGATCGTCTCGATGCGGGAGTCGGCGTCGAGGATGTTCTTGTCGAGGTCCTGCGAGATCAGGAACGCCCGCAGTTCGAGGCTCCGGGCTGCCGGGTCGTCGGAATAGCCGAAGAAGGCGCCCAAGATCGGTGCCGGCCGCCACACCCCGATGATAACCACCATCGCCCTTCCGCCGAGCGGCGGGCGGTGGCAGCGGAAGTCGACCTCCTTCGTCAGCAGGTCGCCAACCGCCGCATCGAACGCGCGATCGACGCCGATCGCCTTCATGCCCTCCAGCAACTCCCCGCCGCTCCGCCAATTCTCGAACAGCGGGTCACGCTCGACCGCGGAGGGATCGCGCCAGACGAACAGCCAGGGGATCGCGTGCCGCTCACCGCCGAAGTTCCCGTTGTGATGGCCGATCGCCTTGATGACGTCGTGCGGCTCGAGGATCTGCGAAAAGACGGACACCTGCTTGCGCTCTTCGTCGTCGAAGTTGATCGCAACGCCTACCGCGCTGCCCGCGCCGGGGTTGGCAAGTGCATGCTCCTGGAACACGCGTGGCTCGAGCTGGCCCATCCGCAGCTTCTGGCCGACGCCGAACGGGACCGGCTCCCATCCGTCCATCATCAGGGTGCCCGTCTTGGCGTCGCGCAGGAAGTCGCGCAGGCGGGTCATGATCGCCTCGATGCCAGCGCGTTCGTAGATCGGCTGGATGCCGCCGAGCGCCAGGCAGGGCGCCGCCCGGCAGCCCGGCTCGCCCGAGCACAGATGGCCGATCTTGCGCGGAAAGTCCTCGCGGTCGCAGAGCACGTTGTAGGGTGCCGTCCGACCGAAGGCACGCCCCTCACGGTAGACGAAGTGGATGCGCTCCACCTCGCGCACGTCGGCCGCGGGCGCCTTCACCGTCGGCTCGGTCATGATGTCGAAGGTCAGAAGCTCGCCCTCGTCGAGGCGACGCAGCTCGATCGACGAAGCGACGACTCCGGCCGACTGCACGATGCGTGCGATCTCCAGCAGCTGGCTGAGATCCGGCTCGGCGACGATCACGCCTGCGACGGGTTCGTCGCCGCCGTCAGCCATAGGAGCCGCCCCCGCCGACGGCGGCCCCGCCGCCGCCCAGGCCGACGGTCGCCGGCACCTTCGACGGCGCGAGCGTCGGGCCGCCGCTGGTCAGGTTGAAGACGACATGGGCTGGCAGGTCGGCGGTCCCGTTCCCGCCGGTGCAGCGGAAGCGGCCCTCGACCGATCCAGTGATCTCGCCACCGTTGGCGAGAAGCCGGAGATACCGGCGCTTCGCGTGCCAGGACGGCGGCGTGTCGCCGCCCCGCACGACTCGGCGGCTGCTCGACACGACGTATCCGTTGCCGCGCTGCTCGCCGAGCGCCTTCAACGCCTCGGCCGACTCGGTGAACTCCTCGTCCTTGCAGCCGCCGTTAAGCACCCGCCCGATCGACCGGCGCGAGCAGTGGTGCGGTGCCAGCAGCACGTGCCACGCGAGATGGTCGGGGTTCTTGCGATGGACGTCCTTTTCCAGCCTCTCCAGCACTTCGACCGAGGTGTCGCCGCAGGTCAGGATCAGGTTCTCGCCGCCGAACCGGCGGATCGTCCACTGGATGACGAGACTCGTGGGGTTGGAGGATGCAGGCGGACAGCCTTCCGCGGTCTTGGGTATGTCCCATTCCGCGGGCGTCGGCGCCAGCAGTCGCCATTCGAAATCGGTAGCAACCGCCCCGGTGGTGAAGCGGCTGGTATCCATCACCTTGAGCCGGTTGCCGTCGCGGTCGGCGGCGGCAGTGCCTTTGAGCGCGTTGCGCCGCTTGATCTCGTCGGTGATCGGCTTCGACTGGTCGGTGACGTAGTGGGGATTGAGACCGTATGGCGTGCACCAGATCTCGTCGACGATGATCTTCGGGTCCGAATCCTCGGGATCGCTGTCCCAGCTGTCGGGCGAACCGCAGTGAAATACCTCGCAGAAGCCACCGACGTGATCTTTGTCGGGGTGGGTCGACACGAACACGTCGAGATGGTCGTTTCCACAGGCCGCCCGAATATCGGAGGCGAAGTCGGGCACCTCACCGTCATCCTCATCCTGCGCTCTGCCTGCACGATAATGGATGTCCACCATTACGACCTTGTCGTGCGCCTCCATCAGGATGCTGTCCCCGCAACCCGATGCGAACGTCGTCAGCCTGTAGTCGCCCCGCATGGCCGGGCCTCCCCTTTCTGTTGTGGGGAACGATATGGGAACAGAACCGTCGGGGTGCAAGATATGGTATCTGATAAGTTAAGAACGTCCACATGTAGATCCGGTTTGCTCCCCCCGCTACCCTGAGAAGCTCCGGTAGGGCTGCATCGAGCCGAGCGCTTTCCAAGAAGGCCCTGCCTTCGCCTTCGTGTCGGGCCAGCGCCTCAACAGGTCCAAGGTAGCTCGCGCCCCGTCCCGATCGTCACGGCGTCGAGCACTAGGCTATCCGCGTCGCGGGTGGACCCGCCAGGGGCGTCCCCTCGGCGTGAGCGTCAGCCCCAGGACCTGGGCGCGGCCTCGCAGCGCGTCCATGGTCCTGCCCATCTAGCGCGCGATCAGCGCGGTCTGCTGTCGCACGGCCAGACGCGTGCGAAGCTCGGCATCGTCGGCCTCCGTCCAGGCACGTGACCGCTTCGGCGGCGGGGGCGTTTGGTCGTCAGCTGTGGAGATGCTCACTCTCCTCGCAAGCCTTGCCCGGTCCCTCGGTCTGGATCGTCGCGTGCTCGATGCCGAAGCGCTCGTCGACGAGCCCCGTGACAGCCTTGCGCACGGTGTCGGGATCGGCACCGGGTGCCAGCGTGACGTGCATCGTGCAGCTGACGTCGTCGTTCGACATGGACCAGACGTGCAGGTCGTGCAGCCCCGCGACGCCGGAAACGCCCGAGACCGCCGCCCGCACCTCGACCAGGCGCAGCCCCGACGGCACGCCCTCGAGCAGCACGTTCGTTGTGTCCCGCAGCAGCACCCAGGTGCGCGGCAGCACCCATAGGCCGATCGCGACGGCGACGATCGGATCGATCCACGTCCAACCCGTGAACTTGATGGCCAGTGCGCCGATGATGACGCCGACGGAGCCGATCATGTCGGCCCAGACCTCGAGATAGGCGCCCTTCACGTTGAGGCTGGCGTCCTTGCCCGCGGTGAGAAGCCGCATCGAGATCAGGTTCACGACAAGGCCTATGGCCGCGACGATCAGCATGCCCCACGACTCGACCGGCTCTGGATCGGTGAACCGCTGGATCGCCTCCACGAACACGTAGATCGCGATCCCGAACAGCAGGATGGCGTTGAACGCCGCGGCCAGGATCTCGAATCGGCGGTAGCCGAAGGTGCGGCGGTCGTCAGCCGGTCGCTGCCCGACCTTGATCGCCAGCAACGCGATCACCAGCGCGGCGACGTCCGTGCCCATGTGGGCCGCATCCGACAGCAGGGCGAGGCTGTTGAAGACGAAGCCACCGACGACCTCGACGACAAGGTAGGTCGACGTGAGCGCGAGCGCGCAGCCGAGCATCTTCGCGTTCGCGCCGGCGGTGTGGTCGTGGGAATGGCCACCTGCACCATGGTCATGAGGCATTCGCGTGTACTCCGTCGGTTTTGGGATCTTCGGCGGTCGCATCCGGTTCCAGCCGCCGCTGGCCAAACCGGGCGTAGAGGGTCGGCAGCACGAACAGGGTCAGCAGCGTGGCCGAGATCAGCCCGCCGATGACCACCGTCGCCAGCGGCTTCTGCACCTCGGCGCCGGCACCGTGCCCGAGCGCCATCGGCACGAAGCCGAGCGACGCGACGAGCGCCGTCATGGCGACGGGCCGCAGCCGTGCGAGCGCGCCTTCGCGTGCGGCAGCCGCCCGATCGAGACCCCGCGCCAGCAGGCCCTGGATCGCGGACAGCATCACGAGTCCGTTGAGCACCGCGACGCCGGAGAGTGCGATGAACCCGACCGCCGCCGAGATGGAGAACGGCATGCCGCGGAGAAGCAGCGCGAGAATGCCGCCGACGAGCGCCAGAGGCACGCCGGTGAAGACGATCAGCGCGTCGCGGACCGACCCCAGCGCGCCGTAGAGCAGCAGCATGATCACCGCGAAGCAGATCGGCACCACGACCATCAGGCGGTCGCGCGCAGATGCCAGGTTCTCGAACTGGCCGCCCCACTCGAGATAGGTGCCGGGCGGCATCTTCACCCGGGCACCGATCGCTGCCCGCGCGTCCGCCACGACGCCGGCCACGTCGCGCCCGCGGACGTTCGCCTGCACGACGACGCGACGCTTGCCGTTCTCGCGGCTGATCTGGTTCGGACCGTCGATGATCTCGATGTTCGCAACCGTCGACAGCGGGACGAACCCGCCCTCGGCGGTGGGCACCGGCACCTGCGCGATCGCAGTGAGATCGGAGCGTGCGGACTCCGGCAGGCGGATCACCACCGGGAACCGCCGGTCGCCTTCGAAGATCATGCCGGCCTCGCGACCGCCGATCGCGGCGGCGACCGTGTCCTGCACGTCGCCCGCGGTCACCCCGACCCGCGACATTGCCGTGCGGTTCGGCCGGATGTCGAGCATCGGCAGGCCTTCGGTCTGCTCGACGCGGACGTCCGTCGCGCCCTCCGTCCGGCGCAGCACGCCGGCGATCGCCTCGGCGGTTGCGTTCATCTGCGCGAAGTCGTCGCCGAACACCTTGACCGCGACGTCGCCGCGCACGCCCGCGATCAGCTCGTTGAAGCGCATCTGGATGGGCTGCGTGATCTCGTAGTTGTTGCCCGGCAGGGTCGAGAGGCGCTTCTCGAGTCGCTCGACGAACTCGGCCTTGCCGAGGTTCGGGTCGGGCCACTGATCGCGGGGCTTGAGGATCACGAACGTGTCGGTGATGTTCGCCGGCATCGGGTCGGACGCTATCTCCGAGGTGCCGGTGCGCGAGAACGCGAACTGCACCTCCGGCTCCTTCGCGATCGCCCGTTCGACACTGGATTGCATCGCCTGGCTTTGATCGACCGATGTGCCGGGGATGCGGATCGCCTGGACCAGCACGTTGCCCTCGTCGAGCTGCGGCAGGAACTCCTGTCCGAGCGTCGTGAAGGCCACGGCCGACAGCGCGAGCGCGCCGACCGCGATGCCGAGCGTCGCATTGGGGCGGCGCAGCGCGGTATCAAGCCCCGGCTCGTAGCGGCGCCGGAGCGCCGAGATGATCCGGCCCTCCTTTTCCTCCACCCGATTGCTCAGCCAGACCGCAATCGCGGCGGGCACGAAGGTCAGCGACAGGACGAATGCGAAGACCAGCGCGATGATCACCGTCAGCGCCATCGGCTCGAACATCTTGCCCTCGACGCCGGTGAAGGTGAGCAGCGGCGCGTAGACCAGTATGATGATCGCCTGACCGTAGACCGACGGCCGGATCATCTCGCGGGCGGACGCGGCGACGATTGCGAGCCGGTCCTTCAGCGGCAGCGCGCCGTCGCGTCCATGCTGCGCCTCGGCGAGCCGCCGGAGCGAGTTCTCGACGATGATCACGGCGCCATCGACGATCAGCCCGAAGTCGAGCGCGCCTAGGCTCATCAGGTTGGCGGACACGCCGGCCTGCAGCATGCCGATGCTGGTGAGCAGCATCGTGACCGGGATGACCATGGCGGCGATCAGCGCGGCGCGGAAGTTACCCAGCAGCGCGAACAGCACGACGATGACGAGGAGCGCGCCCTCGGCGAGGTTGCGCGCCACCGTCGATATGGTTGAATTGACGAGGTCGGTGCGGTTCAGCACCGGCTTGACCACCACATCGACCGGCAGCGACGGCCCGATCTCCTCCAGCCGCTTCGACACGCCGGTGGAGACCGTGCGGCTGTTCTCGCCGATGCGCATCACGGCGGTGCCGACGACGACCTCGTGGCCGTTCTCGGACGCCGAGCCCATGCGCAGGCCCTGTCCGGTCCTGACCTCCGCCACCTGGCTGAGCACGATGGCTACGCCTTCGCGAGTCGCGATCACCGTCCGGGCGAGTTCGTCGGCGGTGCGGACGCGGCCGTCGGCGCGGACCGACAGGCCCTCGCCATTGCGGTTGACGACGCCAGCGCCAGCGCTGGTGTTGTTGCGCTCGAGCGCCGTGGCGAGATCCTGCAGCGTGATCTTCATCGCGGCCATGCGCTGGACGTCGGGGACGACCAGGTATTCCTTGGTGTAGCCGCCCAGCGAGTCGATGCCGGCCAAGCCTGCCGTGCCCTTGAGCTGCGGCGCGACGATCCAGTCCTGCACGGTGCGCAGGTAGGTCGCCTTGTCTGCCTCGCTGACGAGGTGGTCGCCCTCCGGGCTGATGTAGCTGCCGTCCGGCTGAAGGCCGGGCTCGCCGCTCTTGTGGTTCACCTTGTCGAGCTCGCGGTATTCGACCGTCCACATGAAGATGTCGCCTAGCCCGGTGGCGATCGGCCCCATCTCCGGGTTCACGCCTTCCGGAAGATCCTCCTCGGCCGTGCGCAGGCGTTCGGACACCTGCTGGCGCGCGAAGTAGATGTCCGTCCCTTCGTCGAAGACGGCGGTGATCTGGGCGAAGCCGTTGCGGCTGAGCGAGCGGGTGTATTCGAGACCGGGGATGCCGGCGAGCGCTGTCTCGACGGTGAACGCGACCTGCTTCTCGACTTGGTCTGGCGAGAGCGCGGGTGCGACGACGTTGATCTGGACCTGGTTGTTGGTGATGTCGGGAACGGCGTCGATCGGCAGCCGCTGGAGAGCGAGCATGCCGGCGATGGCGGCGATGGCGGTGAGCAGCAGGACGAACCAGCGCCGCTCGACCGAGAAGGTGACGATGCGGGCGATCATGGATCAGTCCTCGTGCTCGGCTTCGCCCTTTCCGAGCTCGGCCTTGAGGGTGAAGGAGTTGGTCGAGGCGATGCGCTCGCCGCCGGTCAGGCCTGCCGCGACGATGACCTGGCCGCCGTTGCGACGGCCGAGCGTCACCGGCACCGCCTTGAAGCCGGCGGCCGTGCGGACGAAGACATGCGGCTTGTCCTCAATCATCTGGACCGAGGCCGACGGCACCGCGACGGTCCGGTCGCCGCCTGCAGGCACAATGACCGACGCGTTGACGGTCTCGCCTACGCGCCAGGTGCTGCCCCTGTTGTCGAGCGTCGCGATGACCGGCACCAGCCGGGTCGTCTCGTCGAGCACGGGCGACACGAACGTGACCCGCGCCGCCTGACGGCGCCCGGGGCCCGTGACCTCGACCTGTGCACCGGGCTGCACGCGGCCCGCATCGGCGGGTAGCAGCGACATGACGACCGAGACCTTCGACAGGTTGGCGACCCGGAACAGCTCAGCGTCAGCGGTGACCGTCTGGCCGAGCGTCGCCGAGCGGGCGATCACCTGGCCCGATATGGGCGAGCGCACGGTGACGCGGTTGAGCGCGCCACCGCCGCCGCCGGTCGCGGCGAGCTGTTGCTGCGCGAGGCGCAGGGCGATGCTGGCCTGGGTCGCGGCGGTGCGGGCAGCGATCAGGTCCTGTTCCGGCGAAACGCGCTCGGCGAACAGGCGCTGCTCGCGGCGGAGCTGGGATTGCGCAAGGCCGAGCCGCGCTCGTGCGGCCTCGACCTCGCCCTTGAGCGATGCCGCCTCGCGGCTCTCGATCACCGCCAGCACGTCGCCGCGCCCAACGGATTGTCCGAGGTTCTTGGTCAGCGAGACGAGCCGGCCGCCGATGGCGGCGGACGCGACCTGCACGCCCTGCGGATCGCCTTCGATGGTGGCGCTCACCTCGATCGCGCCGGCTACGCCGCCTACGGTCGGGCGGACGACCTCGATGCCGGCCTCCGTGATCTGCTGCTGGGTGAGCGTGACCACGCCTTCCTCTGCGTGACCCTCCTCGGCCGCATGTTCCTCAGTGGCATTCTCGGCTGGCGCTTCGGTGCCGCCTCCACAGCCAGCTAGCATCAGGGCTACGGTCGCGGGGACAAGCGACCGCACAATGGTCTTCTTCATGGCTGGACTTCCGTGTTGGTGGGCGCGCGGGCGGTAAGCCGCTCCAGGCGCGCCTCGGCGTCGTGGTATGCGGCGAGCGCGTCGACCGCGGTCGCGCGGGTCTGGGCGAGCGTGCGCTCCGCCTCGAGCAGGTCGAGTTGACCGAACTTGCCCTCGCGGTAGCCGATACGGGCGATGCGTGCGGCTTCCTGCGCCGCCGCGAGTGCCGGTCCGTTTGCCGCTCGCGCGTTCGCCTCCGCGTTGGCGAGATCGGTCTCCGCCGTGGCGATCGCCTGCTGCGCGTCTAACAGGGCCACGCGCAGCAGCGCGTCCGCCTGGTCCCGCTGCGCGCGGGCGGCGTCTATGCTGGCACGGCCGTTGTTGAACAGCGGGATGGGCAGGCTGACGCCGAATACCGCCGCCACGTCGTTCGTCGCCTCGAGCCGGCGTGCGCCCGCGCTGAGGGTCAGGTCCGGAACCCGCTGGCTTCGGACCAATCGCACCTGAGCATTGGCCGTTGCGACATCAGCCTCGGCGGCGGCGAGCGCCAGCGTTCCGTCCGGAGTGGCGGGAAGCCTCGGGCCGATGCCAGCGGCGACCCTGCCGAACCAGCCGAGGTCGAGCGCGCCAAGGTCACGGCCGACGATGCGGGCCAGGTTGCCGCGCGCGAGCATCACTGCGCGTTCGGTCTGGGCGAGTGCCGTGTCCGCATTGATGCGGGCGACGTCGGCGCGCTGCTCCTCCAGCGGCGAGGCGCGACCGGCGCGGACGCGCACGTTCGCCGCCCTCAGCCCTTCGGTCGCGATGCGCTGCTGGTCACGCGCGATAAGCAGCCGGCGTTCCGATGCTACCGCCTCGTTGTAGGCCTGGGTGACCCGAAGCCGCAGGTCGGCATGGGCCACCACCACCGCAAGTCGCGCGCGGGCGGTCTGCGTGTCTGCCAAGGCGATCCGCGCCGAGCGCTTGCCGCCGAGTTCCAGCGGCAGCGACATGCCGACGGTGGTCTCGGCGCCGCGGATGCCGCTGTAGCTGCCTGTCCCGACGACGTTCTCGACTTCGACGTTGACGGAAGGATTGAGCCGCTGTGCAGCGACGCGGCGTTGCGCCTCGGCAGCGCGGACCCCCGCGGCGGAGGCACCGATGCCCGGCCCGTTCGCGCCGGCGAGTTCGAGCGCCCGATCGAGTGTGAGCCCCTCCTCCGCTGTTGCCGGCGGACTGGTCTGCGCCTGCGCCGACGATGCGCAGACGGTTGCGGCCAGCGTGGCCGCGATGATGCGATGCATGGAATGCTCCTGACGTGGAATAACGGCCGCCGGGCTCCGGCAGCGCGGCGCACGTCAGGCTATCGGCGGTCTCAGCGCGGAATCAGTCTTGACCATGGCGAGCTCGGCGCTGTCGCCGGCCATGTGGTCGCTGGTACTCGCGGGCGGGGCGGCGTGCGCGACGCGGTCGAGGGGAGCGGCGACGTGGTGCCCGTGGCAGCCACCATGGTGGTGGGGATAGCCCTTCTCGGAATCGGCAGGCACCTGGTCGGCGTCGCCGTCGACGTGGCCAGCGACTGCTGTCGCTTCGACACCCGGGATGCACATCTGCTCGTTCGCATGCGCGGCGACGCCCAGCCCCATGGAGGCCAGGAGCGCGAGGCCCATCAGGAAACGCAGCAGGCGTGACACGGGAGACCGCATAGCATCATCGGACCGACGTGTCAGCGACGGTGCGGTCACGGCCTCGGCTCCGCCTCGATCGAGGCACTCAGGTCTGCCGGGATCGGCATAGGCTGGAAGGCGCTGACATTGGAGCGCCCGGTGTTGCCGACGGGTATTCGACCGGTCAGCGCGCCGAGCGGCGCAAGGGCGAGCCGCAGCGTCTGGCCGGCGATTTCCCGCAGGTCGCATAGCCGGACGGCATAGCCAAGCATGGTCCAATGCACCCGCAAGTGCATGGGTAGATCGGGCTGTGACAGGATGTGGGCGCGTTCCAGCGCCCACCAGGCGGCACCGGTATCCCCGATGGCCGCTGAGCCGGCGTAACGATCCATCTCCAGCCCGACGAACTCGCGCAGTCTCGCGTTCGGGTGGCCCGGCATCACGCGACTTCATTCTCTAGGGTGTGGATGCGACGTTCACCGCTCAGTTCGGAGCGGGCTTGTCGGATGATCTGGACGCCGCCGGATATGCCCAACGCGGCCATGATCCCGGCGACGATCAGGTCCGGCCAGGCGGTGCCGGTGCCGAAGACGCCGGCTGCGGCGAGGACGACTGCGACGTTGCCGATGGCGTCATTGCGCGAGCAGATCCAGACCGAGCGCATGTTCGCGTCGCCCGTGCGATAACGGTAGAGCATCACGGCGACGCCCGCGTTCGCCACGAGCGCAGCAAGGCCGACGACGCCCATCACCTCCGCCTCGGGTGTTCGCCCGTTCCCGATCGCCCAGGCGGTGGCGGCGAGGACGTAGATGCCGAGGGCTGCGAGGGTCACGCCCTTGAGCAGGGCGGCCCGCGCCCGCCAGGCCAGCGCCATGCCAGCTACGCCGAGGCTTATCGCGTAGTTGGCGGCGTCACCCAGGAAGTCCAGGGCGTCGGCCTGCAGTGCCTTGGACCCGCCGGCCACGCCGGCCGCCATCTCGGCCACGAACATCACGGCGTTGACCGCCAGCGCGATCCACAGCGCGCTGCGCCAGGCTGGGTTGTTGTTGGCGTCCGGCTTTCCGGGCGCACAGCTCGTGCAGGCCATTTCCACCTCGTGCGACTCGACGTGGAAGGGTATATGCACCCTGTAGCAGCTACAGACTCAAGGGGTTTCGTGACCAACCTTACGATCGGACGACTGGCGGCCGCGACCGGCGTGAAGGTCGAGACGATCCGTTACTACGAGCGGTCGGGCCTGATTGCGCCGCCTGCCCGGACCGACGGCAACTATCGGTCGTATTCGGACGGAGACCTTGATCGGCTGCGCTTCATCCGACGGACGCGCGACCTGGGCTTCACGCTCGAGGAGATCAGGGCGATGCTGGACCTTGCCCGTCAGCGCGACCGGTCTTGCGACACGATCGACGCGATCGCTTCGAAGCACCTGGCCGACGTCGACCGCAAGATAGCGGACCTGCGGGGGCTTCGACGCGAGCTGTCGGCGATCATCTCGAATTGTGCCGGTGGCACGGTGGAGGAGTGCCGGATCCTTGAGGCCTTCGGTGACGAGGATGGTGCTAAAGGTATCACCAGCATCTGATTCGGCCCGGGCTGCCTATCCTCGATGCGCTGTCCGCCGGCCCGGCTGGCCTATGATTCGTTCTGGATGAACCGCAGCAGCGTGCCGTCGGGATCGACGAGGGCGCCGACGCGGCCACCCCAGTCCTCGGTCCTGGGCGCGTGCACGCGCGGTGCGCCGCTGCACGCCTCGGGCACGCCGGCGTCGACGCAGGCGGCATGGAAGGCGTCGATGTCGTCGAGCCGCAGGCAGCAGCTGAACCAGGAGGTCGAAGGATCGAGGTCGGGGTGCGGGAAGAACTCGAGCGTCATCGCGCCGCGGGTCAGGATCATCCAGCCGTCGTCGCGCCAACCCTCGACGAAGCCAAGGCCGGCGTAGAACCGCGATGTCGCCTTGAGGTCTCGCGACGGCAGGTTGGGCGTTGCGTGGTCGGCCATCGGCTTCGATCCGGTGATCGCCGGGGGAACGCCTGCGCGCTCCCCCGGGTCATCGTTACCGGGCGGGTGCCGCCGGCATGTCGTGGTCGGCATGTTCGCCGCCCTTCTTCATGTCCTTGCAGCAGTCCGCTCCATCCTTGCAGCAGGCCATGTCCTTGCAGCAGTCGGCGGCCGCGTAGGCAGTCGCGGGGAGAGCGAGCGTGAGGGCCGCGCAGATGATCGAGAACTTCTTCATGTCCGTATTCCTTCGATGCGTTGACGTTCGTTCATAGTCGATGTCACGCGCTCTTTGGAGGCGGCGGTGCGGGACCGCTCGCCAGCCCGGCAAGTGTGTCGGTGAGGCTGGCGACCGGCGAGAGCGTCGCTAAAGACGTCGCCCCGGCCCGCGCAGGGATGGCGACTGGAAGCGCGACGCAGGACGCGCAGGCCGCAGCGTCCGACTTGACGGGCTTGTCTGGCTTTCCCGGCAGGTCCGCGCAGTGCACCTCGTGGGCGGCAGGCGCGGACGGTATGGCCGCCATGGCCTCGCACGCCCCGCCGATGCGGAGGACGAACGCGATCGCGAGCAGCCCCAGCAGAAGGTGCCGCGCGTTCGCGAGGGATCGAGGCAGGATGCGCGCCATGCCAACCTTGTAGGGCCGCCGACATCGGACGACAACCGTGGGGCATCCGCCCGGGGCGATCGTCGGACGGTCGTGTCGTCGGTTAGCCCGTGATGGCTGCTGCGGCATGGTCCTCGGCCGGAGCGCCGCGCGGGCCGGCGGCCTTCCGTTCCGAGTAGCGGTCGACCAGCTGCTCGGCGTGCGGGCGCATCAGCACGGTGAAGCGCACCAGCTCCTCCATCACGTCGACGATGCGGTCGTAATAGCTGGACGGCCGCATGCGCCCAGCCTCGTCGAATTCCTTGTAGGCGATGGCGACCGACGACTGGTTGGGGATCGTGAACATCCGCATCCAGCGACCGAGCAGGCGCAGCGTGTTCACCGCGTTGAACGACTGCGAGCCTCCTGACACCTGCATTACGGCGAGCGTGCGGCCCTGCGTTGGCCGCCGACCCTTCATCTCCAGCGGAAGGTGGTCGATCTGCGCCTTCATGATGCCGGTGATCTGGCCGTGGCGTTCGGGGCTGCACCAGACCATGCCCTCTGACCAGAACGCGTGCTCGCGCAGCTCGTGCACGGCGGGATGGTCGTCGTCCGCCACTTGATCCGGCAGCGGCAGGTCGGACGGATCGAAGATGCGGGTCTCGGCACCGAACAGCTGGAGCAGACGCGCCGCCTCCTCGGTTGCCAGGCGTGAGAATGATCGCTCCCGCAGCGAGCCGTAGAGCAGCAGGATGCGCGGTGGTGGCTGGTCGTCGCCGAGCCCGGTCCCCGGGCGTCGGATGACGTAATCGGGGTCGAGCGCGGGCAGCACGTTTGCGTCGTTCAACTGCCGGAGACGGCTCATGTCAGGTCCTTGAGGAGATAGGCCGCGCTGCCGGGACAGAGCGAGGAGAACTGTGCGGTTTCGGCGATTGCGGCCGGTGCGCTTGCACGCTCGGCAGGCTGGTATCCACGCGCACGGAAGAAGTCCGCCACCGTCGTGGTGAGCAGGTGAAGCCGCTCTACGCCGCCGCCCCGGGCTACGGCTTCGGCATGCGCGACCAACAGGCCGCCGTGACCCTGCCGCTTGCGTCCTGGCAGGACGACCAGGGATCGCAGCAGCCGGTCGGCGCCGGTGCCTTCGACACCGACGAAGCCGATCGGCCCGTCGTCGTCCGACAACTCGAAGAAAGAGCGTCCGGGTTCGAGGAGGTCGTCAGCGGGTAGACCTGCCGCAGTCAGCGCGGGTCGCAGCACATCGTACATGCCAAGCGGCAGCACCGCGAAGATGGCTTTGCTCATGCCGGGCGTGGTGCCAGCAGGATGACGAGCGTGCCGGCCAGGCACAGGCCGACGCCAGCGAAGTCCCAGCGGTCCGGGCGGGTGTCCTCGACGATCCATAGCCATAGGATCGACGCGGCGATGTAGACGCCGCCGTAGGCCGCGTAGGCCCGCGCGGCCGTGTCGGTCGGCACCTGGGTGAGCAGCCAGGCGAACAGCGCGAGCGCCACCATGCCGGGCGCGATCCAGAGCGGCGATTTCCCGAGGCGCAGCCAAGCCCAGAATGCGAAGCATCCCGCAATCTCACCAAGTGCGGCAAGTGGATAGACAAAATAGATTGGCATCATGCGGCGCCTCCAACGGCACGTTCTTCATACCAACCACGGGTGCGCTTCACGATCGACACCACGGAAAGCATGACGGGCACCTCGACCAGCACGCCGACAACCGTGGCCAGTGCCGCGCCCGACTTCAGGCCGAAGAGAGAGATGGCTGCCGCGACGGCGAGTTCGAAGAAGTTCGACGCGCCGATGAGGGCGGCCGGAGCCGCGACGCACCACGCGACGCCGAGCCGCCGCGACAGCCAGTATGCGATGCCTGCGTTCAGGTAGACCTGGATGAGAATGGGCACCGCGATCAGCGCGATGACCACAGGCTGCGCTACGATCTGCTCGCCCTGGAATCCGAACAGCAGCACCAGCGTCGCGAGGAGAGCGACGAGCGACATGGGGCCGAGCCGCGCCAACGTGCGGTCGAGCGCGCCCTTGCCGCCGGAGGCGAGCAGAGCCCGCCGAGCGACCTGAGCGACGATGACCGGCACCACTATGTAGAGCGCGACCGACAGGAGCAACGTGTCCCAAGGCACCGTGATGGCGGCGACGCCCAGCAGCAGCGAGACGAGGGGTGCGAACAAAACGACCATCAGCAGGTCGTTCAGCGCGACCTGGCTCAGCGTGTAATTGGGTTCGCCGTCGCACAGATTCGACCAGACGAACACCATCGCGGTGCAGGGCGCTGCGGCAAGCAGGATAAGCCCGGCGATGTAGGACTGGATCTGCCCGGCTGGCAGAAGCGGTGCGAACAGCCAGCCGAGGAAGATGGTCCCGAGTGCGGCCATCGAGAACGGCTTTATCGCCCAGTTGACGAACAGCGTGACCCCGACGCCCTTCCAGTGCTGGCGGACGGAGCCGAGCGCGCCGAAGTCGATCTTCAGCAGCATCGGGATGATCATCAGCCATATCAGCGCGGCGACAATCAGGTTCACGCGGGCGAGCTCCGCGGATGCGATCGTCTCGAACGCGCCGGGCACCAATTGGCCAAGTGCGATTCCCACGATGATGCACAGCGCCACCCAGATCGATAGGAATCGTTCGAAGGTGCCCATCAGGTCAGCCGGCGGCCGTTGGCATCGACGACCTGCTCGCCATCCTCCTTGGAGAAGGCGCCCCGTTGCGAGTCCGGCAGGATGTCGAGCACCGCTTCGGAGGGGCGACACAGCTTCACGCCAAGCGGCGTCACCACAAGCGGACGGTTGATCAGGATCGGATGCGCGATCATCGCATCGATCAGCGCGTCATCGCCGACGGCTTCGTTCTCAAGCCCCAATTCGGAGAATGGCGTGCCCTTTCTGCGCAGAAGGTCGCGGGGCTTCATCCCGGCTCGATCGATCAGTTCGACGAGCAGCGCACGGGCCGGTGGCGTCTTCAGATACTCGATCACGTGCGGCTCGATGCCGGCGTTCCGGATCATGGCCAGCGTGTTGCGGGACGTGCCGCAGTCGGGATTGTGGTAGATGACGACGTCGGTCACGGCGGTCTCCAGGTCAGCAGCAGGCGAGTTCGGCGAGGAGCGGCTCGCACAGCTCAGGGCGCGACTGGCAGCAGTCCCTGGCCAGAAACAGCATCAGCGCCCGCAGTGCCGCGATGTCGGCGCGCTGGACGAAGTTGCGCCCGCGTCTTTCGGTGGTCACCAGCCCCGCCTTGGCTAGAACCGCCAGATGCGTCGAGAAGGTGCTCTGCGAGATCGCTGCACGCTCGACCAGCTGACCGGTCGTCAGGCCTTCGGGTTCATGGGCAACGAGCGCCTTGAACGTCTGGAGACGCGTCGGATGAGCCAGCGCTCCGAGCGCGGTGAGGGCTTCGTTGTCATTCACGCATCGGGATTACACGATGCATGGGCTCGCATCAAGAAGGATCGGTCTTTCCCGATGCGTTTTCTCCCTTGGTCGCGATGCGATCTCCGCGTCCGCGCTGGCATTCGTTCAGATCGTCCTGCAGCTGGCAACACACCTCCGCGCAGCCGGCGCAGCAATCCTTGATCAGGAACACAGTCAGGTGCCGGATCGTGTCGGGCACGGCGCGGTAGAAGATGTTCCGACCAGCCCGGCGGGATGCGGTCAGCCCCGCCTGCGAAAGGATCGTCAGGTGGCTGCTCATCGTGTTCGATGGGGTGCCCGTCTTCTCGGCCAACACCCCGGCGGTCATACCCTCGTCCCCGGCGCGCGCGAGCAGCGAGAAGACCGCGAGCCTGGTCGGCTGGGCCAGTGCGCTCATGACGGTGATGGCCTTCATCTTTTCCATTCCTCTAGAATAACCGAAAGAACCACGGTCACAAGGTGCCTTGTCCCGGCCTGATTCAAAACGGCACAGGTTGCCGACAGTTCGACATATCTAGAAGGGTTGAACTATTGAACCCTGTAGCTACTTTAGGGTTGCAGCCCACCTTACCGCCGGGAGGGACGCGATCGGAAGGGATCGGCGGACGGAGAATACGCATGAACATGATGACGATGTTCGATGTGGCCAGCGCGACCGCGGCGATGCCGATCGTGCGATATGAGGATCCGCTGGAGGACGACGCTCCCACTGATGCCGCGGTCACGACGACCCGCCGAGGACTCGTTCGCTTGGCACTCGTTGCCGCCGAGACGGGCGCTCGCTTCCAGCGAGAAGGCGTGGCGCACGACCCGATGAGCTGGCTGCTCGCACCCCGCGCGCTGTTCGAGGGTGCCAGCGCGATCGATGCCTGTCTCACTCGTCAGGCGTGCGTGCGCGGCATCCTCATCCACGGCCTTTCGCTCGGGCTCGACGCTGAACCCGGCGTGATCGATGACTTGGTTGGTGCGGACGATGATGGCGGATTCGATTCGCAGGCTGATTGGCGGAGCGCCGACATCCTGCCGTTCAGCCGGGCGGCCGCGCCGGCACCGCGGCTCTTCACCGCGACGGTCGTGTCGCACGACGGCTTCGAGAGCATCCAGGCCTTCCACGCGTCGCTGGCGACCGAGGAGGCCGAGGTCGCGGGCCGGCTGTATTGCCGGATGGGTGCGGCTTCGGCCGACGCGCGCATCGTCGCCGGTTTCGATCCGGCCGATCCGCTCGTTGCGGCCCTGGTCTCACCGGCGATGTGCGACACGCTCGCGCTGGTGGCTGAAGACCCCGACTCGCCGCTGGCTGCCGGCCTCGATGTGAACGTCGAGCAGCGCTTCTGCAGCTGACGGCGGGAGCCTGACGCCGGCAGACGCCGGACATCGCTTCAACGGACAATGGAGGTGATATGCGGGACGAGCCTCTCGGCCCTGATCTGCTGTGCGCCGTCGATACGGCCGATGACGTCCGCATCCTTCGGCGGCTCGATATCCGCGAGGGGCTGACCGGCGTCGGTGGCACCGTCGATACGGGCATCGGCGTGATTGTCGACTGCGAGACGACCGGCATCGGCGAGGACGACGTCATCGTCGAACTCGCCTTGCGCAGGATCCGCTTCGATCGGGATGGCGTGATCGTGAAAATCGATCGAGCGTATAGCTGGCTCGAGGATCCGGGGTCGCCCTTGCCGGACGACATCGTCCGCCTGACCGGTCTGACGGACGACGACCTGAAGGGTCAGGTCATTGACGACGACGCCGTTCGGCGGCTGCTGACTTCCGCGGACTTCGTGTGCGCGCACAACGCCACGTTCGACCGCGGCATGTTCGAGCGGCGGATTGACGGCATCGGCGACCTGGCTTGGGCGTGCTCGTGCAACGACGTGGACTGGCGGGCTCGGGGCTTCGACGGAAGGTCGCTTGGCTGGCTGCTCGCGCAGGTGGGTTTCTATCACGGTGCCCACCGCGCGACCGACGACGTGGATGCCGTGATCGCCTTGCTCGGGCACCGGTTCGAGACGGGCGGCACGGCGCTGGCGGACATGCTCGAGCGGGCGCGTGCGCCGAGCTGGCGCTTTCGTGCCGTCGGCGCGGCGTTCGATCTCAAGGATAGGCTGCGGGCGCGCGGCTACAGGTGGGACGCCACGACGAAAAACTGGTGGCGCGAGGTGCCGGACAGCAGGCGTTCGGAGGAGGAATGGTGGCTGGCTGGTCACGTCTACAGCGTCGACGCCAAACCGAAGGCCTTGGGCCCGCTGATCGAGCAGGTGACCTGGCACCAGCGATATGCGCCCGCCGCGAACCGCGGCTGAGGAAACCACAATCTGGAAGGAGACAGTTATGGCTAAGAAGCCGAAGACGACCACGGCCATCGTGCCGGTCGCGACCTCGGTCCCGCACCGGCCGCTGGCGGGCACCGACATCATGCCGGTGGAGGTGTACCACGTGCGCGATCGCCACCCGTCGGGTGATGGTCCCTGGAGCGCCGAGGCGGACAAGGTGTCGTGGATCGACCCCGACACCGGGCTGCCGTGCATCATGCGCAGGGGCAACGACGGCGCCCTGTGCGGATACGTTGGTGTCGGCCCAGACCATCCGCTCGCCGGTGTCGGTGAGGAGGCGCTGCCCCACGACCCGCCGATCATCGTGCACGGTGGTATCGACTACGCGTCTCCCTGCGAGGAGTATGAGCCGCAGGAGGTCTCGGTCTGTCACATCCGCGTGCCGCGGCAGGTGTCCGGCCGGTCGTCCGCGCCGGTGAACCCGCCCTTCGACGCCCGCACCATGGTCGCGCTGACCAAGTTGCCGGACGAGGTTTGGTGGTTCGGCTTCTCGTGCAACCAGCCCTACGACCTGGTCCCCAAGGACCGTCACCACGTCCGGGCGTTGGGGCTGGAGAACGGCAGGGTGTATCGCAACGAGCGCTACGTCGTCCGCGAGACCACCAATCTCGCGGCGCAGCTCCACGCGATTGGCGAAGGGCAGCCCATGCCCGAGCTGAAGGGCGAACGCCCGCCCGTTGGCCTCGCCGAATACGATCCGGTGCGGCGCCGGTGAGATACGAGGACATCCGCAACCCCGCGCTGCCCTGGGGTTATTGGCTTCATGCCGACTCGTCGCCCCATGGCGGCCCGCTGGTCGACGAAGAGGGACGCCGCTGGAAGACGGTGCGCGAGGCTTTCTGGGTCGGCCGGCTCGGCATGCCCGGCACGCTTATGCTGGAGGAGAACCTGGAGCGGCTGATGGCGCATCTGGCCGCGGTCAGCCGCCGCGTCGTCCATGTCGCGGAGAGCGCCCACGACCTGTTCGCCGGAGAGCAGGACTTCGATCGCTTCTACCGGACCTGGGTCTATGCGCAGGGGCTGATGGGTGGCGACCCGCCGTTCGGGACCGGCATCAGCGCCGAGGGCAACGCCGCGCTCGTCATGCTCGCGTCGACGCGGCCATCGCAGGTGCGCGGCGTCCCCGTGGGGACGGAGTCGATCCAGACGCTCGCCCCGTTGAAGGCGTCGGACGCCGAGACCGCCGCCTGGCTGGATAGGGTTGAGGCGCTTGCGGCCAAGCTGCCCTACAGATTCGAGCGCCGCGAACTGTGGCGCAAGCCCGCGGTCGCGCTGGTGGGGGATGGCCTCGGCGAGGTGGTGCCACTGCGCCGAACCCTGTGGATGCAGTCGTTCACCGACAATCCGTCGCGGGACCGCTTTCATGTCTGGCTCGCCCATCGCCTCGACCGCTGGGAGAGCTGGGGTGCGATGGCCTACGGACGGGGCGCGCCGGTCTTGACCCAGCATCTGCTGGCAATGGTCATGACGGGGCCCGACGACCCGGATGGCGGCGTCGCGCCCGGACGCGGTCGCCGGCTGCTGTGACGGCCGTCACGCGGACGGACCCGGCAACGGCCGCCGACCGGCGGCGGCTGAGGGCGGCGAGGGCTGAGGCACGCAGGCGCATCCGCGAAGCGATGCGGCGTTGCGGCGATGCGAGGCGCGAGGCGTTCCGGGAGGAGATGGGGGCGACGATCCGATCGGCATCGCCCTTTCTCATCTCGTTGGCTGCAAGCCAGGGTTGTTCGTTGGACGATCTCGCCGAACGGCTTGAGCCTTCGTCCAGATGGCCACGCTCGCCTGCGGTTTATCGGGATGACTACGCCAAGTTGCGGCACATCCGCGATATCCACCGTCATTATCTGGTGCACCCCGCTTCAGGCTGGACCAAGGCCGTCCGGCCACGTGCCAACGGCCACGGCATGACCTTCATGCGGTCGGCGGACGACTGGGCTCACCTGCAGGTCATCGATCACTCGCTCGAGGTGGAGTGCCAGATCGGGCCAGTGAAGTTCGTGACGCTGTTCGGCGAACTGAGGATAGAATTGGATCTGCGTATCCCCGCCACCTTGGCGGAGGCTTGCGTAGGGCGTGCGGCGTCGACGATCATCGACCATGCCGCCCTGCGCGGACGCGGCTGGCCCATCGTCGCGGTGGAAGATCCGGAACCCGCGGTTCTCGGACAGACGCTGATCGTCGCGACCAACGCGGCGGCCTACCGGATGCCTTGGGCACGCTAATCCGCCCCTTCGCGGCCACCGTGAACCATGGACGCGTTAGCGTGCAAGATCTTGTTAGGTTGCCAACTGGGCGGCGTTAACGTGCCATGACATCGCGGCTGGTGGGCCCGGCAGGACTTGAACCCACAACCTAGCCGTTATGAGCGGCCAGCTCTAACCAATTGAGCTACAGGCCCCCAGCGCGCGCTGGCCTTACGGCGTTGCGCTGCGCTCGGCAAGCACCGGCGGATGGCCGGCAGCGGACAGCAGATCCGCCTCGCCGGCCGGGCGCACGCCAAGCCGGTCGAGCAGGTCGAGCGCCGCGTCCCACCAGCGGTGGAATGCCGCCAGATCAGCGGCGTCGCGGACATAAGGCGTGTAGCCCGGCGCTACCGAAGGCGAATGGAACGCGAAGTTGAGCAAGCCCAGCCCGTCGCCGACCGCGACACGGATCGCCTCGAGCGCAGCGGCGAGCGGCATATCCTCCGGCGTCAACGAGACCCGCGACAACAGGCCGAGCCGCGAAAAGGCTCCTCGTGCCCTGGGCACGCGGCCGACCGCATCGAACAGGCCCGCGCCGCCACGCCGCAAACGCCCGATATGGACGGTGGTGTAGGGGATTTCGACGATTGCCCCGCCCGGTCCCGTGCGGAACGGATCGTTGCCGATCGCCGAGAAGTCCGGCCCGCACTCTCCGGCATAGCTATACCCGGCGCGCATCGAGCTGTCATAGGCATAGCCGCGTTCCGCCAGCAGCCGCATCGTTTCCGGGCCGATGCCGTACCGCCCGGCGCGATAGATTTTTGGCGGTCGGCCGAATGCCCGGGTGATCGCATCGTGCAATATATCGAGCTTCGCTTCCTGAAGCGGCGTGGGAAGATTGCCGGTGAAGCTGTTGTACTGCGTATTGTCCTCGTCGAACGGCGGATTGACCCACGGGTGCAGCTGCGTGCCGATGGCCGACACGCCGTCTTCCAGGATGCGGTGGAGGATGTCGACCGAGTGCGGACACGTCACGATCGGATGGTCGACGAGGAAGGTCATCGGCACGCCCCGATCGGCGAAGCGGGCGTGGGTCGCGGGCATCGCCCTCATCGCCTCGGTGCCGCGCGCGTTGCGCGATACCGGCTGCGACCAATCGAACTCCTCCTCGGTATCGACGAACACCGTGAAGCGCTGACCGAAGTCGGCGGGCCAATCGAAGCGGTCGGCGGCGCTGGGCGCCGGCACGCGATAGCCCGATCGGATGTCGGTCATCGGCTTTCGGGGGTCGCGCGGTCCATAGCGTCACTGTCGGCAACCGGCAGCGTCAGTGTCAAGCCGTCCGGCTCGACCGCGAAGCTGCCGCCGAGTTCGCGGGCGAGGTTCGCGACCAGCCGGAACGCGAAGCCGGTGCCGAGCAGGCTGCCGTCCTGCACCTCGTCCTCGATCGCGCATAATGCGTCGAGCGAGCGACCCCGCAACGCGGCGGGCAGGTCGACCCGGACGGTCCCGGCATGCTCGCCGCCGCCTTCCAGCGTGATCGCGATTTCCTCGTCGCGCGTCGCCGCACTCAGCACCGTCGCGATCATCCGGGCCAGCAGGCGTTCGAGCGTGCGGGCATCGGCATCGGCGAGCACCTCGCCCGGCCCAATCAGCAGGTGCGCGCCCCGCAGCGCCGAAAGCGGCCCCAGATCGCCGACGACATGCTCGACCAGCGCGCGCACCGCGACGCGTCCCGGCGAAAGCGACAGCGCCGATCCCTCGATCCGCGCCGCAAGGTCGAGATCGTCGATCGCGCCGAGCAGATCGCCGATGTTGCGGCGGATTTCGGCGGCGTAGCCGCGATACACCTCGGGCACCGGTCCGAGCAGCTGGGTGTCGATCATCTCGGCGAAGCCGGCAATGGCGTTGGCCGGCGTGCGCAGTTCATGGACCAGCTGGCGCAGCGAGTCCGCGGCGATGGCGGGTCGTGGGATGCCCTCCTCGGCACGCGGGCGCCGGGCATTGCCGCGATAGCCGGTGAAACGCCCGGTGCGGGGATCGAACACCGGCACGCCCGAAATCCGCCACGATCCCGCGACCGGCGAGACACCGCCGATCTCGAGCCTGGCATCGCGGAAGGCGGCGCGCTGGCGAAACGCGCCGATCACACCCCCGTCGGTCTGCGCCAGCGCCGAAGGCCGTGCGATCGACAGGCCGATCAACGGCGCGCGATCGGCCCCGTCGATCCAGCGCAGCAGCCCTGTGGCATCGGTTTCGAACCGGAACAGCGCGATATCGCCGCGCACGCGCCGACGCGACCGACGCTCGATCCGCCCTCCCTCGGCGCCGCGATGCGCGTCGATCCGGGCGACGACGTCGGCGATGCGGAACGGGCCGGTAGCGGCATCTAGCGGAGGCGAACCGAATGCGGCCTCGCCAAGCGCGAGGAACCCGTCTGGCAGTCTCATCCCGCGCATCGCCTGCGGGTCGTCCGGGGCGGCAGCTGCAAGCGCAGGCTGCGGGCTCGAATCGCCCAGGACGAAGTCGATCGGTCCGAAGCTGTCGAGCGCGCGAACCACGTCGCCAGGCAGATCGCGGCGGTGACGAAGGATCGCCCGCTGGCCTGGGCGCAGCGACGGGAGCAGCGCGATCCAGTCGTCGGCATCGAGCCGGGCTGTGCGCAGTAGCGGTGCCGATACCGCGAAACTGTCGTCGAGGAAAACCATCATCAGCGCGCGTGGCGGCCGCGCGTGCTCCAGGGCGCGCGCGCTTGCCAGACGCACCGCTTCGGGCACGCGGGCGCGCAGCTCGCCGAGCCGGATCAAGGCCTGTGGATCAACGCTGCGCGGCCCCCGTCCGACGAGGTCGACCAGCTGCCGCCATGTCGCCTGCGCGCCGAACGGGGTGGCGGTATCGGCAGCGAGCACCGTCTTCAGCGTATCGTCGAACCGCACCCGCTATTTCCCGAACCGTCGCGATCAGCCGCGCCGTAAGATTCTTTTAACGCCATCCCGGATGATTTGGACACCGCGTTTTCGTGGTTATCCATCGGACGTTGCATAGTGGGACAATTGCGCGTCGGCGTAATTTTATTATAGGACAGGATGCGCTGGCGACGGCGAATTATCTCAGACGGGACGCAACTGCATGGCCTTCGATCGCATCGACCGACAAATTCTTCGGCTGCTTCAGGAAGACGGCCGGATGACCAATGTCGATCTCGCCGAGCGCGTCGGTCTGACCGCTCCGCCCTGCCTGCGCCGCGTCCGCGCGCTAGAGGAGGAAGGAGCGATCCGCGGCTATCACGCCGCGCTCGATCCGGTGACATTGGGCTATTCGATCACGGTGTTCGCGATGGTCAGCCTGCGCAGTCAGGCCGAGTCGGACCTGGCGGCGTTCGAGGAACATGTCCGCGCGATTCCCGAGGTACGCGAATGTCACATGCTCAACGGCGAGATCGACTTCATCCTCAAGATCGTCGCGACCGACCTGCGCGCATTCCAGGAATTGCTGACCAGCCGCCTGACGGCCGCGCCCAATGTCGCGAGCGTAAAGACGTCGCTGACGATCCGCACCGCGAAGAACGATCCGGGCATCCCGGTCGCGGGGTGAACGAGACCGGGGAGCGGCCGATAACGGCCACCCCCCGATCGCTCGTCGCTCAGCTGCCCGTCGCGGCAGCTGGCGCAGTCGATCCGGCGCGCGGCGGGTTGTCGAGATAGGTCGTCCACAGCGACGCGATATCGGCGCGCGGCTTGGATGCCACCGCCGCGAACGACTGCTTGGCCTCCGCGGTCTGATTGGCGCGGGCGTGCGCGATGCCGAGCCGCAGGTTGACTTCCTCGGTCTTAGCTCCGCCTTTTTGCAGCGCCAGGCGGTAGAGTTCGGCTGCCTTGGCATTCTGGCCGTCCGCCAGATAGGCGTCGGCCAGCTGGCTCGCCGGGCGACCGTCGGACGCGCTCTTGGCCTTGGCCTCCTGTGCGCTCAGCGACCCCTCCTGCTTGATCGACTTGTTCGATTCGGCGAGGAGCGACGTCGCCGTGCTGCTGCGAGGCAGCTTGCCCGAGGCCAGTCCCTCGTCGATCACGGCCTTGCTTTCGTACGGCAGCCCCGCGCGAAAGGCGAGGTCGGCATATTCGATGTAATCGCTCTGGTTAGCCAGCGCGCCGGCCGACCGCATTAGCCGGAACAGATCGATGCGCGCACCGTCGTCGAGCGAGGCGTCGACGCCTTCGCGATAGACCAGGATCGTGCTGCGCCAATTCGCGGTCGTCGGATAATCGGCAAGCTGGCGCTTGAGCCAAGTCAGCGCCCCGGCCTTGTCATTCGCCTGATAGAGGCGCGACACGGTCACCTTGTACCAATCCTCCGGCACCGGTTCGCCGGCCGCCTTCTTGGCCGCGATCGCTTTTTCGATCTCGGCTGCGCCCGCCGCGACATTGCCGCCCGACAGGTTGGTCTGCGCCAGCATCAGCGGCAGGTTGGGATCGGTCGCGCCGAGCTGCTGCGCGCGAGTGAGGTAGGTCTTGGCCGCGGCCATATCCTTGGCATTATAGGCGATCTGACCGCGAACCAGCGTGTAGTTGGCGAGGTCTGCCGGCGGCGTCTTTGGATTGCGGATCAGCTCGTCGAGCTCGCGCGCCATTCCGGCATAGTCGTTCTTGCTCTGCGCGACGCCGAGCCCGAGCGCGGCGACGAAGTACTTCTCCTGATCGTTCTGCGCCAACGGCCGTGCCGTCGCCAGTCCGGCTTCGGCGGTCGCGTAATCCTTGGCAGTGATCGCGGTCTGCACCGGGACGATCGCCGCGCGAAATTCCTCGCTGATCTCGATCGGCGGCTCTTCCTGCGCCTTCTTGTCCTGCGCCGCGGCCGGGATCGGCAGCATCACCGCCACCGTGCCAGTCGACAGCATCGCGGCAAGCGCGATTTTGGAAACGAACGACATCAATTACTCTCCTTGCTGGCGGTGCGCCAATCGACGCGCCCGCAATAGATATCCGGTCGAGCCGCGACAAGCGTGGCCCGGAGTGCCCGCGAAAATCGCTGGCTTTATGGCGTTGTGCCGGTGAACGCGCTTTGAACGATGCGGGTCCGTGTCGGGCGGCGGCCCGGGACTTTGACCACCGCTGCGCCGCGCGCTACCCGGCGGCGATGATCGCTGTCCTGTCCCCCGCCAAGACGCTCGACTATAGCACAGCCCTGCCGCCGTTCGACGCGACCGCGCCACGCTTCAACGAAGAGGCGTCCGATCTGGCGCGCGCCGCCTCTCGGCTCGGCAAACGCAAGCTCGCGGCGCTGATGCATATCTCGCCGAGGCTGGCGGAACTCAACGATGCACGCTTCAAGGGGTTCGACGACCAGCCCGAGCGGCCGGCCATCTTCGCCTTTGCCGGCGATGTCTATACCGGGTTCGAGGCGCGCTCGCTCGATCCGGAAGCGATCGGCTTTGCGCAGGAGCATGTGCGGCTGCTGTCGGGGCTGTACGGGTTGCTGCGTCCGCTCGACGCCATCCGCCCCTATCGGCTGGAGATGGGAACGCGCTGGGCGCCAGGGCGCGCGAAGACGCTGTATGATTTCTGGCAGGACCGGATCGCCGACCTGCTCGCTGCCGAAGTGCTGGCGGACGGATCGGGCGTAATCGTCAACCTCGCCAGCCAGGAATATTGGCGCGCGGTGGCAGGCCGGCTGCCGCCGCGCGTGCGGGTGGTCGACATCGACTTTCGCGAGCATGGCCCCGACGGCCCGCGCTTCGTCAGCTTCAGCGCAAAGCGCGCGCGCGGCATGATGGCGCGCTGGATCTGCGAGCATCACATCACCGACCCCGAAGCACTGATCGGGTTCGACAGCGACGGCTATCGCCATGACGCCGCGGCGAGCAACGAGGCAACCCTACGGTTCGTCCGGGCATGACCGGAAGCGCAATCGTGATCGGCGCCACCGGCGGCATCGGCCAGGCCTTTGCCGATGCGCTCGACGAGGAAGGCAGCTTCGCGGGGGTATGGCGCTTCGGGCGCTCCGCAGGGGGCGCTCAGCACCTCGATCTGACCGACGAGGCAAGCATCGCCGCGGCCGCTGCGCAGGTCGCGAATGGCCCCGCCCCTGCCCTGATCCTGGTCGCCACCGGAATTCTGAGCGAAGGGGAACGCGGCCCCGAAAAGGCGATGCGCGACCTCGACCCCGATTGGCTGGCGCGGGTATTCGCGGTCAACACCATCGGTCCTGCGCTGGTCGCCAAGCATTTCCTGCCGCTGCTCGCCCGGACCGGCGAACCGGTCTTTGCGGCACTGTCGGCGCGGGTCGGCAGCATCGCCGACAATCGCCTGGGCGGATGGCACGGCTATCGCGCGTCGAAGGCCGCGCTCAACCAGATGCTGCGCAGCATTTCGATCGAGGCGAAGCGGAGATACGCTCGCACGATCGTCGTCGGGCTCCACCCCGGCACGGTCGATACCGCGTTATCCCGGCCGTTCCAGGGCAATGTCGCGCCCGGCAAGCTGTTCGACCCGGAACGCGCGGCACTGCAGTTGCTCGACGTGATCGAGGGGCTGAAACCGCACGACAGCGGCAAGGTGTTCGCATGGGATGGCGAAGAGGTGCCGTTCTGAGTTTCTTCCCGATGCGGGGGAGCGACGCAGTTCGTCACACGACCGAAACACTTGGCACCGAACCCACTCCGGGCTAGGGATATCGGCAATCCCGATCCACCGCTGAAAGCACCGATTTGACCGACGAGACCACCCTCGCGGAGCCTTCCGATATCACGCCGATCTCGATCGTCGACGAAATGCGATCGAGCTATCTCGACTATGCGATGTCGGTCATCGTCAGCCGCGCCTTGCCCGATGTCCGCGATGGCCTGAAACCGGTTCACCGCCGCATCCTCTATTCGGCATATGAAAGCGGTTATGTCGCGGGCAAGCCGTATCGCAAATCGGCGCGCATCGTCGGCGACGTCATGGGCAAATATCACCCGCATGGCGACAGCTCGATCTATGACGCGCTCGCGCGGATGGCGCAGGACTGGTCGATGCGCGTGCCGCTGGTCGATGGCCAGGGCAATTTCGGGTCGATGGATCCCGATCCGCCGGCGGCGATGCGCTACACCGAATCGCGGCTGGCCAAGGTCGCCAATGCGCTGCTCGACGATCTCGACAAGGATACCGTCGATTTCACGCCCAATTACGACGGGTCGGAAAGCGAGCCGTCGGTGCTGCCGGCGCGCTTTCCCAATTTGCTGGTCAACGGTGCCGGCGGGATCGCGGTCGGCATGGCGACCAATGTGCCGCCGCACAATCTGCGTGAGGTCGTCAACGCCTGCCTGGCGCTGGTCGATGCCTCGCTTGGCACGCGCGAATTCGTGTCGAACGAGGAATTGCAGGACATCGTCCCCGGCCCTGATTTTCCCACCGGCGCGATCATCCTGGGCCGCGCCGGCGCGCGTTCCGCCTACGAGACCGGCCGCGGCTCGATCATCGTGCGGTCGCGCTACATCACCGAACAGCGCGGCGAGCGGCGCTCGATCGTGCTCACCGAAATCCCGTTCCAGACCGGCAAGAACGGGCTGGTCGAAAAGATCGCCGAAGCCGCCAAGGAAAAGCGGATCGAGGGCGTCAGCGACATTCGCGACGAATCGAACCGCGAGGGCGTCCGCATCGTCATCGACCTGAAGCGCGACGCGACGCCCGAAGTCGTGCTCAATCAATTGTGGCGGCACACACCCGCGCAATCGAGCTTCTCGGCCAACATGCTGGCGATCCGCGGCGGACGCCCCGAACTGCTCAACCTGCGCGACATCCTAGAGGCGTTCGTCAAGTTCCGCGAAGAGGTGATCACCCGGCGCTCGAAGTTCGAACTCGCCAAGGCCCGCGACCGCGCGCATCTGTTGCTCGGCCTCGTCATCGCGGTGACCAACCTCGACGAGGTGGTCAAGATCATCCGCGGTTCGTCGAGCCCGGCCGAAGCGCGCACCAAATTGCTGATGCGCGAATGGCCGATCGAGGAGATCGCGCCCTATATTCGCCTGGTCGAAGCGGTCGAGAAGGAGCAGGTCGGCGACGGCTATCGCCTGTCCGACCTGCAGGTCCGCGCGATCCTCGACCTGCGCCTCCATCGCCTGACCGCGCTGGGCCGCGACGAGATCGGCGGCGAACTCGCCGGCCTCGCCACTGCCATTGCCGAACTGCTCGAAATCCTCGGCAACCGCGCGAAGCTCTACGAAGTGCTGCGCGGCGAGTTGGTCGAGGTGCGCGATACCTACGGCACCGACCGCAGGACCGAGATCGCCGCTGCGGCCGACGGCATCGACGACGAGGATCTAATCGAGCGCGAGGAGATGGTCGTCACCGTCACGCTCGAAGGCTATATCAAGCGCACGCCGCTCGCCACGTTCCGCGCGCAGGCACGCGGCGGCAAGGGCCGCGCGGGCATGGCGACCAAGGACGAGGACGCGATCACCAACCTGTTCGTCACCTCGACGCACACGCCGGTGCTGTTCTTCTCGACGCTCGGCAAGGTCTATCGGATGAAGGTGTGGAAGCTGCCCGAGGGCGGCCCGGCCACGCGCGGGCGCCCGATGATCAACCTGCTGCCGCTGGCCAAGGACGAGACGATCTCGACCGTGCTGCCGCTGCCCGAGGACGAGGCGGAGTGGGGCAAGCTTCACGTCGTGTTCGCGACCGCCAGCGGGACGGTGCGCCGCAATTCGATGGACGCGTTCACCAACGTGCCGACCGCGGGCAAGATCGCGATGCGCTTCGACGACAACAGCGACGATCGCCTGATCGGCGTGGCGCTGCTGACCGAAGGCGACGACGTGCTGCTGGCGAGCCGCGACGGCAAGGCGATCCGCTTCGCCGCCACCGACATCCGCGAGTTCCAGAGCCGCACCGCGACCGGCGTCCGCGGCATGACGCTGCGCAGCGGCGACACCGTGATCTCGGCGTCGATCCTGCATCAGGTCGGCACGACGCAGGAGGAGCGCGAGGAATATCTGCGCTTCGCCCCCTGGAAGCCCGACCGCGAGGGACAGCACGGCGATCCCGAGCGCTACGAACATCTGCGCGAGAACGAGCAGTTCATCTTGACGGTCTGCGCCAATGGCTATGGCAAGCTGTCGAGCGCCTATGAATATCGCCGCATCGGCCGCGGCGGCCAGGGCGTCACCAACATCGACAATATCGCCCGCAATGGTGCCGTCGTCGCGAGCTTCCCGGTACGCTTCGGCGATCAGCTGATGCTCGTCACCGATCAGGCCAAGGTCATCCGCATTCCGATCGACCAGCGCCAGACCGGCGAGGACGCCAGCGGCAACGACAAGGGCCTTCGCGTGATCGGCCGTGGATCGGCAGGCGTGCGCCTGTTCGACGTCGCGCCCGGCGAACATGTCGTCAGCGTCGCCCGCATCGACGAGGAACAGGAGCCCGAGAACGAAGCGGAAGCGATGATCGCCGAGGAAGGCATCGACGGCCCCGCCCCCGATCCCGACAAGGCGATCATGCTCGACGACGGCACCGGTCCCGGCACGATCGAAGAACGCGTCGAGGAAGAAGGCGACGACGGCGAATGACGGATCGCCCGGCCACCGCGTATAAGGTGCTGACCGCCGAGCAGATGGCGGCGCTTGAGGCCGGCGGCAGCTTTGCGGGGGCGCCGGTGGACCTGGCCGACGGGTATATACACCTGTCGACCGCCGCGCAGCTGACCGTGACGGTCGACAAGCATTTTGCCGGACAGTCGGACCTGCACGTCGCCGCGATCGATCTCGCCGCGCTCGGCAGCGCGGTACGCTGGGAGGAAAGCCGCGGCGGCCAGCTGTTCCCGCACCTCTATGCGGCGCTGCCCCTGGTGGCAGTGATCGCCTATGGCCCGCTGGAACGTGGGCAGGATGGCTCGGTGCGGCTGCCGGTCGCCGCATAGGCCAGCGGCGTGTCGCTGGCCTCAACGAACCGGCACTTGGCGAGCGCCTATGTCCTTGCGGCAGTAATGCTCGCCGGCACCACCGGCGCGCATGCACAATCGGTGGCGCTCACACCGGGCGAGGGGTTCGAGGTCGAACGTTATTCCGTCGCCCTGCGACCGGATCTCGCAACCACCTCCGTATCCGGTACCGAAACGATCGTCGTGCGCAGCACCTCCGACCGCACGATGCAGCTGGCGTTCACTGCCAACGCGCTTCGCATCAGCGACATTACCGTTGACGGCGCGCCCGCGAAGCACTCGACAAGCGCCACGGCGAGCGTGTTCGCGCTGCCGCGCGCACTGAAGAAAGGCAGCCGCGCGACGCTGCGCTTTCGGATCGCCGGCACCCCGAAACGCGGGCTCACCTCGCTGCCGGGCGGCATCTACAGCAGCTATTTCGCGTGCGACTGGATGGTCTGCCTTCAGGATGCGCCGGGTGACAAGGCACATTTCGCGCTCGACCTGTTCCTGCCCGCCGGTCTTGCATCGATCGGGGCGGGCAAAGCGGAACCGGTCGTCGCGTCCACCGACGGCCTGACCCTGCATCGCTGGCGAACGACCCGCCTCTACCCGGCCTATCTCTATGCCTTCGCCGCTGGCCCTTTCGTGCAGCGTTCCGTCACGACCGACCAGGGAGATCTGGCGTATCTCGACGCTACGGGCACCGCTGCAAAGCTGGGCAAGGCCTTTGCGGAGTCCCCCGCGATCGTTGCCTTCCTCGCCGACAAGGCGGGACTGCCGCTATCAGACCGTCGCTACGTGCAATTACTTGTTCCAGGCCGAGAAGCCCAGGAAACCGCAGGCTTCTCCTTGATCGGCAGCGGTGAACTCGATCGCGCGCGAGACGATCCGGCCGGCGGTTGGATCATCGCCCATGAAATGGCGCATGCGTGGTGGGGCAACCTCGTCACCTGTGCCAGCTGGCAGGAATTATGGCTCAACGAAGGTATCGCCACCTTCATGGTTGCCGCGTGGAAAGAGCATCGCTGGGGCGAACCAGCCTATCGCCGGGAACTCGCAGGGGCGCGGCAAAGGCTGGAGCGTGCCCGCGAGCAGGGATTCGACAAGCCGCTTGCCTGGGGCGGCACCTATCCCTCGCTCGGCGTACGGCGCGCGATTCAATACAGCAAAGGCGCCCTGTTCCTCGACCATCTGCGGACATCGATTGGCGATGCCGCCTTCTGGAGAGGGTTGCGCCGCTTCACCCGGGACAACGTGGGACAAACGGTGACAAGCGCGGATTTCGAACGGGCGATGGAACAGGCTAGCGGGCGCGACCTGTCCGCGACGTTCGCCGCGTGGGTATATGGCGGCTGACGATGCGGTCGCCTGCCGGAAACAGGTCCGTTACCTCGGCGCCCTGCCCTTCGGCCGCAAGCAACAGGGTGCGGTGGCAGACATGCGGGTCGCGCTCGAAACAGAGCAATGCGCTCGGCATCTCCGCCGCAAGGTCGCGCATGCGCGCTGCCGCCGCCTGCGCCTCGGGCAGTTCGAGCTGCCCGGCATATACCGCCTGCAACGTCGCCCGGTCGCCCTTTTTCGCGGCGTCGCGCCCCTGCTTGGGTGTCCCCAGCGCCTTGAGATGAACATAGTCGATCCCATGTTCCGCAAGCGCCGCGGCAAGCGACGTCTTGGAGAAGCCGGGGCGGCGCGACAACGGCAACTGGCGTACGTCGATAAGCCGCTTTACCCCTGCGGCGCCTAATGCGGCGATGACCTCATCGACGGTGGCGCCCTCATACCCGATGGTGAAAATCTTCATGACGGCTGAACGCCTGTGCGCCGGCATCGCTGCACCGCTCCATTCATGCACAGTCAATCCGCGATATGGCACGGTCTATCGCACGACGATACGGAACGCCGCGTGGCGATCGGTCGTTTTGTTGAAGCGTTTTCCCATCGGCTGGCGTAGCTTGTGGTGAATTCCCGTTGGAGAGTTTGATGTTGAGAATGTCCCCGGACCGCTCGCCTGCCGCCGGACGCAGCCGTCCCGTCCGCGCCGCGATCCTTGCCTCGGTGCTCGTCGGCAGCGCCGTGTTGGCCGCTTGTGCCACCCCTACACCGTACCAACCCGCCGTCGGCCAGGGTTTCAGCCGCGCGGGATATTGGGACGAGCAGATCGAACGCGACCGGTTTCGCGTCAGTTTTGCCGGCAACAGCCTGACCGCGCGCGAGACGGTCGAGCGCTACCTGCTGTTCCGCGCCGCGCAATTGACGCTCGAACAGGGCGCCGACCATTTCGTGCTGGTCGATCGCGATACCGAGCGCAAATCGCGCACTTATGTCAATCAGCCGTTCGGCCCCGGCTTCGGCTACGGCGGGTTCGGCGGCTGGAGCCCGTATTGGCGTTATCACAACCCGCGTTGGGGTTGGCGCGGCTGGAACCCCTATTGGGGCGACCCCTTCTTCGGCAACCAGATCGACGTCCGCCAGATCGATCGCTACGAAGCCGCCGCGGAAATCGTCATCGGCCGTGGTCCCAAGCCCGTAGACAATGTCCGTGCGTTCGATGCGCGCGACGTTATCGACAAGCTGGGACCGTCGGTGCGGATGCCGGAGCCGCGCTGAACCACCAGCGACTGACCGGGAGAGCGCGAGCATCGTCGCCGGGCGGATCGCGCACGCACGGTCCGGGCTACCGGCGCGGTTTGCGGGATGCTGCCTTTGCTGAAAGGATAGCTGCTATCGCATGGGCTCGACGGGCACTCCGTCGGGCTGAGGATCGCGGTAATGGGCAGATGTATGGCCGGGATCGGCACCGGCGGGCAGGCTGGGCGGACGCCACGCTCGCAGCCTACCGCGGATAGCGATTGCCGGGATTGGCGGCGCACCGTTGGCGGGGGCGGCGTAATGCGTCCGGCGCCGCGATGTTCTGCGACGGATCGGTCGCCAAGCGATACCGGTGGCTGACCGGGCATCGTGCCGCAGGCCGGTCCGCAAGCCGTCCGGTGGTGGGGGAGCGCCAAAGGCGAGATACCATACGGGCCCGGCCCGGCGGCGTCCCTCGGCCAGGTCCGAAGCGAAGACTCAAGAGCAAGCGGCGCGCGTACCGCTCACTCTCTCGGGACACCTTTCAACAACGAGGAGTTCGCATCGGGATGACCGGACGTGGCTCTTGGCGACGTGACCCGGCGCTCATCCAGCGGTAACCGGAGACCGGCTATTGATGTCTTGCATGAACGCAGGTGAGCAACCGGCAGGGTTAGCCCAGTGCGTTGCATTTCGAGTTTGGCGGCCGATACCGCCGGGATAGCTATCCGAGGAATGAGTGCAGCCGCGCGGTGTTGTGATCATCGACCCGGCGCAAGAATCGAGTGAGCTTGCCCGATGGCGAAGAATAGCGTCTCGTTGGGCAGCGCGCTGCGCTGCCGGCTATCGAAGCTCTCGACGAATCGACTGCGGGTCGGCTTACCGGCGCCATGTAATTCCACTTCGCGACCAAAGCGCCGGTTCAGGCGAACACGTCTTTCGAGGTGAGTTCGGTGCCATTGTCGCTGACGATCATCTTCGGCATGCCACGCTCGGCGTTCAGGTCCGCCACCTTTCGCACGACCCGCCGACCCGAGATCGACGTGTCCACTCCCGCCCGGAGGCATTTGCGCGTCGCGTCACCGACGATAGTGGAGCACGCGGAACCAAGCGCTTTCGTGCCTGTCGGCGCCTGGCCGTGAGGCCCTCCTCGCGGTACAGCCGATGCGTTTTCTTGCGGTCGTTCGTGATCCCAACGTCACTTGAAGATGCGCGTCCGCTTGCCCCTTCGCGGCGGGCGTCACCACTTTTTTGACAGCAGATCGACGGCTGCGCTGCCCTTCGGGTCCGACCCGCGTTGTCGAGCATCGAATCCGCCGGCAGGCGCCTAAGCCGTGCGTTTCCCCTTTCGATCGACCGCAGCCGCTTCGCACCGGACACCTCCAGCCCCCGGACTTGGCCTTCCAGGCATAGTAGATCGCGCTGAACATGCCGAGCTTACGGACCAGCTCCGTCACTTCCGCGCCCTCCCCGGCCTCCTTCAGAATGCCGATAATCTGCTCTTCCGAAAATTGCTTCTGCTTCATCTATCCGCCCCATCGTCGAGTCGCTCCCTCGCTCCGACTGACGGAAAAAACGGGATTCAGGCCAATCGGCCGCCGCAGGAGCCGCGGTGGTGGATAGCGGCGCCGTGGCGCGTCCCGGCGCATCGGCTTCTTTCCGTCGGCTGACACCGAAGGTTGCGGTTCTACCTCAACAGTGCGGCCCGCGCCGTTGTCGGCGGACGTGCTGCGCTGTCCGTCGCAAAACGCCGGAATGTCGGCACATGGCGATCACCGGCTTTCTCACCCGCAGGTTCAGTCCCTGATCGCGAAGCGCCCCATCACCGTTGCCATTGCCGCCTAAGCGGCGGTCCGACCCGATCTTGTGGACGCAACATCCAAAGTTGCCCACCAATTACGCGATCGGGCAGAACCCGGTTGACGCCCTTATCGTAAGGTTAGCTCCCGAGCTGAGTCGTGTCCCTCATCCACCGATTCTACATCGTCTCCTGCTCGACGAGCGTCTGCCCAGTGAACGCAATGCACAACCTATCGTCATGTCGGATGGTTCGGCTAACCCGGCGGACATGGGCGCCGGACAAGAGGGGGCGTCAAAGCAATCACTCCGCGCGACGCGAAAAGCTGATACGCCGATCTGATCCGTTCCCGATTGAAAACGTGGCGAGCCGCAGACTGGGCCGCCAACAGCAGCGCTGCACCGATGGTCTGTCCCTAAGAGATGATCGCGATCGGGCTGAGGCCCGATATGGGTACGCACTGACCACCCTCCTGCGCGAGAACGCCCTGGTGCCATCCCGGTGGATCCTGGCAGCTGAAGATATTGGCCCGTCGACGCGGCTGGCCGCGCTTCTTGCCGCCGCCGCGCGCTCTCGAGCCCTACGTAACGAAAACGCCCCGGAGTTTCCTCCGAGGCGCCTCGCAGGACGGAAAGTGCCGCCCCAATTCAAGACCGAGTTCAGCCGATCAGGCCGATCCCGTCAACGGTAGCTTCGAGAGCCGTAACGCCCGAGATACCGTTCAGCTGAACGATATCGGTGAACGCCTCGAGACCCTGCGCACCCTCGATTTCGCCGACATAGAAGTTGCCGCGGTATTCGAAAGCAACTGCACCGTTGTTCGCCAACGGATCGGCGCCCGACTGGAACTCCTGTTCGACGAGCTGGATCGCCGCAAGCAGGCTGGTCGACGAGTCGATCGCGAGGTCGAGAGCCGAACCTTGTTCGACGACGCCATCGCTGATCGACGCCGAGTTGGTGTTGATCACGGTTGCACCACCGAAGTCGATGACATCCGCGGTAACGTCGAGGCCGGCATTGGCACCAACACCGTCGTCGGTGTCGACGTCAAAGCCGATCACTACGTCCGGAGCGGTACGGGCCGAGTCCCCGTCCGTCGTGACGACCAGAATGTCACGAGCTGCCTCGCTCTCGGTAAGCGTGATCGTGTCGATCCCGCCGCCACCTTCGATGATGTCCGAACCTTCGCCGCCCGTGATCGCATCGCGACCCGCGCCGCCGGTGATGTCGTCATCACCGTCGCCGCCAATCACGGTGAGTTCGCGGTTGCCCGACAGTGCCGAACCATCGAACGTCAGCGTGCTGAACGTGGTCGTGTCCGCGTCGACACCGTCGCCGCCCAGTTCGCCGTCGGCGCCCAGGTCGGTGACCGTCCCGGTCAGTGCGGACGCATCGACCGTCAGACCATCGGTTGCATCGACATTGTCGTCAGTGACGCTAACTGCAAAATTGATCGTGTTGCCCGCGACGTCGTTATTGTCGCCAGCAACCGCCATGGCAGCTTCCGGCGCATTGATGACAATCGTTTCGAACCCGACAACGTCCGCTCCGAAATCAGCGTTATAGGTTGTGAGCGCCGACGTGTTGCCGACATTGACGCCAGCAGCACCAACGGTGTGGATGCTGTACGCCCCACCGATCAGCAGACGATCGTCCCCGTCACCACCATCGAACTGCGCGACGGTGAAGTCGGCATTATAGTAGGTGTTGAGCGTATCGTCGCCGTCGTCGAGCTCGATCGGGCCGTTGTTGATCGCGGTGAACAGCGGATCCTGCGCGATCCTGACCTCGTCATCTCCCGTGCCGCCAACAACGCCACCGGTGCCGGTGAAGACGAGAATACCGTCTTCGTAGACGCTGGCGTCGATGTCGTCGTCATCGGTACGAATGGTGCGGATACCCGCCGCGATCGCATCCTCGTCAAGCGTCACTTCGGCTACGCCATCACCGGCCACACCCGTACGAATGCGCGTTACCAGCTCCTCGATGCCCGAAAAGTTCTCGAACTCGCCGCCCTCAAGGACATCATCGCGCGTGACAAATACAGCGTCAGTTCCTTCGGTGCCGGTGTCGGTAACCGTGTCCTTGATGCTGACGCCGTTGAAGACATACGTATCGCTGCCTTCCTGACCATCGAGCAGATCACGCCCTGCACCGCCGGTGAGCGTGTCGTCACCAGCGCCGCCGGTGAGGACGTCGTCACCGTCACCACCGGTCAGGACGTCATCGCCCGCACCACCGGTCACATCAACTGCGAAGTCGACGGACAATTGCGAAGCATCCACTTCGAGCGTTTCACCAGCAGTCGTGTCCTCGTCGAGGCCCGAGCCGCCTAGCTCGTTGTCGTCGCCAAGATCGACGACAACATCACCGCGCAGCGCCGAACCGTCGATGACCAGCACCCCGCCCTCAGTGACGTTGCTGTCTTCAACTTCAAACGTATAGCTGACGGCGTTGCCAGCAGAATCGTCCGCATCATCGATCGCTTCTTCACCATCGGAGGCATCGATCACAATCGACTCGAACCCGGTGAAATTGTCACCAAGCGGATCAAAATATGTGAAGTTGTTGCCGACCCCGAAACCAAGATCGACAAGGCTTCCACCAAAGCGAAGCGTGTCGTTACCATCACCACCGTCGATGGAGTTGGCGGGATCGCCCGCGGGGATAGCATATCCCGCATTCACCGTGTCATCGCCATCACCGGCATTGATGTCACCGGTGTAGCTCTGAAGACCAGCCGTGATATTAATCGTGTCACCGCCCATGCCCGTGGCGATGTCGCCCGACCCGTTAACCGTGATCGCGCCTTCGTAATCGCTAGCATCGACGTCGCCGCCCGCAACGGAGGTCACTTCAACGATGCCGGCTGCCTCGGCATTCTCTCCGACAACAACGTCGCCATCGGTTTCAATCGCCTCGAAGCCGACCTTACCCTCGAACGAATTGTCGTTGATCGTCGGCGTGCCGAATACGCCGAGCGTATCGACATCATCTGCGCCCATGCCGGTGTCGGTGATGGTTTCGGAGACGTTGAACTCGCCCCCGTCGAAGAAGTAGTAGTCGCTGCCTTCGCCGCCATCCATCGTGTCGCGACCTGCGCCACCGTCAAGATAGTCGTCGCCGCCACCGCCGAGCAGACCATCGTTCCCGGCACCGCCGGAAAGGAAGTCATCGCCCGCGCCACCGGCCAGGAAGTCGATCGACCCCGAACCGAGCAGCGTGTCGTCGCCCATGCCACCATTGAGGTAAGCGCCCGCACCACCGGCCACGAAGAATTCATCCGCCACGGTGCCGACGATCACTTCTGCGAACGTTCCGCGCTGGGTGCCCGAAATGTCGCGAACGTCGAAGGTGCCGCCAGTGAAGCGAATGCCTTCGTCGTCGAAGCGCGTTACCGAGCCGACCAGACCGTCGGCATCGTCCTCGGACTGAGCCGTCAGCGCCAGATTGCCGCCGGCGTCGTTGCCATCGCCGTTACCCGCAGCCGTGCTGGTGAAGGTGATGCGAACCGGATCGGTCTGGTTGATGAACTGAACCTGGTCAATCTGCGCCGTAAGCGGCGAGCCGTCCGGGTTAAAGGTCGACGAACCGGTGTCGATCAGATCGGCACCGTTTGCGAGATCAGTGATGACGCCGTCGGCAAGGCCATCGGCCATCACAACGGTCAGTTCGTTGGTGAAGCCCGCCGAGCTGATGTTGAGGAGCGTTCCATCGATGAATTCACCGTTGAGGATCTGCCCGCCGAGCACCGGCTGCGAGTCGCCTGCCGTCGTGTCCACCCGCACGATACCCGCTTCGGCCGCTTCGGCGCCGAGCGTGATATTGTTGTAGTTGCTCGAAATCACCTCGACGCTGCTGACCTGGGTCAGATCGACGTCGACCAGCGCGTTCGGCACGGATGCGCCGCCGGCTGCATTGATCAGCACGAGCGTATCGACACCCCCGCCGCCATTGACGAGATCGACCTGCGACAGCAGCTTGCCGGGCTCGTTGATGTTCTGGACGCCGTTGATGCGGTCAGCGCCGCTTCCGCCCAGCACGGTGTCGCCACCGGTGGTCAGTTCGAACGACTGCGGCAGATCCTGGTCGTTGTCCGTGATCGTCGCGGTCAGATCCGCGTCGTCCGCAAGTTGCAGAACACCGTTCGAATCGACGTCGATCGTGACGGTCTCGTCGCCTTCGTTCATGTCGGCGTCGTCGATCACGTCGACGGTCAGCGTCGCGGTGGTCTGGCCAGCGGCGAAGGTGATCGTCTGATTGACGGCGGTGTAGTCGTCACCCGCCGTTGCGGTGCCGCCGATGGTCGTCACGTTGATCGTGATGTCCTCGTCCGACGCTTCGCTCAGGGTGAAGGTGTAGACGATGTCGTCGGTGCCTTCGATGACATCCGTCGCTTCCACGCTGAGTACGATACCGCTGGGCTCGCCAGGAGTGCCATCGCCGCCGATCTCGGTCGGCGTATCGGTGATCTCCTGATCGCCGATGGTCACCGTCGCATCACCATCCACGACAGTGGTGTCGAGCACGAACGAACCGTCGTCGAAAACGAAGGTTGGGCGATCGGCGTCGTCCAGGTCCGGGCTTGGCGCCGGGAAGGTCACCACGGTCATGTTGGGACCGGTGACGATGATCGACGAGCCGCTGCGCGAGACCGAATAGAAGGACGAAGCGCCCTCGAAGATGATCGTATCGCCGCCCGAGTTGAACGAGCTGTCAAAGGTCTGCGTACCGCCGCTGACCGATACGGTCTCTTCACCATCGGCCTTGCCGAAGACGAGGTTGTCACCGCCAGTGAGCGTAAAACCGAGCGTTTCGTCGGTATTGAGTCGAATAGTAGCCATTTCAGTTACCCCTAAAAAATCAGTCTAGATCGCGAGGTCGATGCCTCACGCGTAGCTGAAGAAGTCAAAGCCGACTGCCGCTTCGGCAGTCTCTTCGTTGAAGATGAAGTCGTCGGCGCTGACCGCATCCTCGATGATGATGCGATTCGAAGCACCGCCACCGCTGAAGTCGATGATCAGATCGTTGTCGAGCGACGAGAAGGAATAGCTCGATCCGATGTCGGCACCGTCCGTGCCGGTCACCACCACCGTGTCGCCCTCGGCGAAATCGGTGATCGTGACGTCGGTCAGGACATCGGCGTCATCCTCGAACTGGACGTCACCGGCTGCGCCCGAAACGACCACGCCCTCAACATCGAGGCTTTCGGTCACGACGTCGTCAAGGTCATTGATCGTGACCGTGACGGCCTGCTCGGCAGTGAGGCCCGGATCGCCATCGTCGGTCGCGACGACGGTGAAATCATACGTGTCCTGACCTTCAAAATCCGGCGAGGCCACGAAGCGGACTTCGCCGGTATCCTCGTCGATCGTGAACGCGTCGGCATCGGCACCGGTCAGCGAGTAGCTGATCATCGAGTCGGCGTCGGTATCGGTCGCATCGGCGTCGAATACGACGGTGCCGACATCCACATTCTCGTCGATAGCCACCGTTGCCGTCGCGGTGGCGAAGGTGGGCGCGTCGTTGACGTCGGTTACCGTGACGACGACGTCCTGGCTGACGGTGTCGGTTCCATCGCTGGCAGTGACCGTAATGTTGTATTCGGCCATCTCTTCGAAATCGGCCGAAGCGAGCAGCGTGACTTCGCCGGTGTCGGCGTCGATCGCGAACAGCGCCGCATCGTCACCCGACAGAGCGTAAGTGATGTCATCGTCATCGGCATCGGTCGCTACCGCGGTGTAGACGACGGTGTCGGTCGCCGAATTTTCCGCAACGGTCGCGGTGGCGGCGGAAGTGAACACCGGCTCGGCATTGGTCGGCGTCGGAGTGGGGGTCGGCGTAGGAGCCGGCGTGCCGCCATTGTCCTCGTCGTCATCGTCGCCGCTCAGCGCAAGCGCGAGAATGCCGCCGGCGAGCAGTACGCCGCCGACGATGAATGGCGTGTAGTCGGTCGCCTCGCTGTCCGCGCTGTCATCATAGACGGTGTTCTGAACGGCCGTCGTCGTCGTCGTGGTCTCGGCCTCGCCGGTCACCGGATCGGGCGTCGTCGTCGACGTCGACTCCTGCGTCGTCGTCGTCACGGCGCTGTCCTGCACCATCGGCGCCGCAGTGCCGGGAACCATCGCCACGGGGGCGGCGGCTACTGCCGCAGGCGCTGCGACCGCTGCCGCGCCTTCAGGTGCCACCACGATCGCGGGGGCGTTTGCTTCGGCAGCAATTGCCGCCATCTTCGCCGTCGAAACTACGTCGGCGTTCGGTTGGGAAATACGCTTAGTCATGGACACCCCCTATGGTGGTTCTCTTGGTGAAAGCGCGCAAAGCGGCCTTGAACCCGGTTCCGCGGCAGGTTTGGACGAATCGTTAGGCGATTGCAAGCGCCAACTTTTGGATGGAAACGACAAAAAATGCGCGAAATTCCGCGGGGTGCGGCACAACAGCCACACCTTTGCGCGGCACCGTTCAGACTGGCTGAAATCAAGCGATCCAACTCCGCGACACGTTGCACTGCCACGTCGGGTGGAGTGGAACAGGCGCGAAACGCGCCCTCGATGAATTAGGTTCCACAGTAACGCCCGAATGTGCGCTAGCGCTCCCCGAGCGACTCCGACACCGTCTTGGTCAGCGGCTTGGTCAGATAGCGGAACACGGTGTGCTCGCCGGTCAGAATCTCGGCTGTGGCGGTCATGCCCGGCTGTAGCTCGATGCGCTCGCCCGGACGCGGTGTGCGCATTTCGCTGGTATCGACACGGATATGGACGCGGTAGAACGAGATTTCGCCGCCGCCCTGCGGGCGTTCCTCGGTGATGGTGTCCGGACTGACGAACGTGACCGAGCCGATACCGCTGCCATAGATCGAGCTGTCATAGGCATCGAACTTGACCGACGCCTGCTGGCCCAGTCGGATGAAGGCGATATCGGCGGGCGGAACCTTGGCCTCGACGATCAGCTCGTCGCCGGTCGGCACGATCCGCATCGCCTCGTCGCCCGGCCTGAGCACGCCGCCCAGCGTCGTCAGCCGGACATTCTGGACGATGCCGTCGGTCGGCGCGAACAGCTCGGTATCGTCGAGCACCTCGGTGCGCTGGGTCAACTGCTGCGCGGCAGTGACCAGCTCCTCGTTGACGCGGCTGTATTCGGCCTGGAGGTCCTGGATATACTTGTTCTGCAAGTTGGTGATCTGACCCTCGATGTCGGACACTGCGCGCTGCATCCGCAGAATCTCCGACCGGGCGACGTCGCCGGTCTTGACCAGCGGCATGTTGAGCGCAAGCTCCTCGCGCGACAGCGCGATCATCTGGCGCAGCGCATTGACCTGCGCCGCCTGCGCACCCTTGCGCTTGATATAGAGCGAGCGTTCGTTGGCGACGAACTCGGGATAGGCAAGCGTGTCGGGCGGAAAGCGCAAGGGCCGGTCGAACAGCTCGGCCTCGACCCGCGCCAGCGTGGTCTTGAGGCCGGCGGCGCGCGCGCGCGCCTCATCGACGCCGGCGGCGACCTTGCCGGTGTCGAGCGTCATCAGCAACTGGCCGCGCTTGACCTTGTCGCCCTCGCGGACATGGATCGCCGCGATCTGCCCGCCGTCGGTCGACTGGATCACCTGCAGCCTTCCCGACGGGATCACCTGGCCCGGCGCGCGCGTGACCTGATCAAGCTTCGCCCAGAGCGACCACGCGATGAAGCCGAGCACGAATGTCGCGGTCAGCGCGACGACGATGCGGGCGGCGTGCGAGCGCGAACGGCGCATGGTCAGGCGGCTCCTTCGGTCGTGGTCTGCGCGATGCTGCGCTGGCCACCAGCTGGGGCGACACGCGCGGTGCCGCTCGTCTGGAGCCGGGCGATCACCTCCCTGGTCGGGCCGTCGAGCGTGATCCGGCCATTGCCCATCACGATGACGCGATCGACCATCGACAGCAGCGACATCTTGTGCGTGACCAGCACCAGCGTATGCCCCTCATCGATGCGATCCATCACTGCGCGCATCACCGACGTCTCGGTATTCTGGTCCAGATTGGAGCTAGGCTCGTCGAGCAGCCACAAGGACGGCTGTGCGATCAGCATGCGGGTGATGCCGGTCAACGTCCGCTGTCCGCCCGAAAGCCCCCTGCCCCCTTCGGAGATCGGCAGGTCCAGTCCCATCGGGTGCGCGCTGATCAGCCGCACCAGCCCGGTCTTCTCCGCGGCCTCCAGGATCGCCGCATCGCCCGGATCGGCGAGCCCCATCAGCAGGTTGTCGCGCAGCGTCCCGTTCACCAGCCGAACGTCCTGCGGCAGATAGCCGACCGCCTGACGCAGGATGTCCTCGGCCACCTGGCTCATGTCGAGCCCGCCGAGCGTCACCTGGCCGTGCCGCGCGGCATAGAGCCCCGCCATCATCCGCAGCAAGGTGGTCTTGCCCGATCCGATGCCGCCGATCAGCCCCACCTTCTCTCCCGCGGCGATGCTGAGGGTCGGAATGCTCAGCGTCTCCTTGGTGCCCATATAGGCGAACTCGACCCGGTCGAAGCGGATCGCCGGGCGGATCGCGTCCGGCCGCAGCCCGCCCGCTGGATGGTCCTGCGGCTGCGCAAGGATGCCGTCGAGCAGCTTGAGCGACGAGCGTGCATAGCCCCATGACACGATCATTCCGGGCAGCTGCGCCATCAACGGACCGTTGACGCGCCCGCCGATGATCGCCGCAGCGACCAGGCCACCGGTGGTCATGTTGCCCTTCGACACCTCGACCGCGCCGAATGCGATCAGGCCGACATAACCGATCTGCTGGAGCGTCTGGAACACCGACGACGCGACCGCCTGCCATTTGCGCACCGGCGTCTCGCTTGCCTGCACCGCTTCGATCAGCGCGTTCCAGCGCGACAACATATACCAGCCGCCGCGATTGGCCTTGACCGTCTCGGCCGCATCGAAGCTCTCGACGAGCAGCCCATTCTTGCGGTTGCCGGTGACCTGTGCCGCCTCGGTACCGGACCGGATCAGCCGCGACAGAATGAGCGCCAGCGTGATCGAGATCGGGAAGATCACCAGCGGGACCAGCACGATGATTCCACCCAGCGCCCAGATGACGAACAGGAAGAAGATCGCGAATGGGAAATCGGCGAGCAGGAACAGCGACGCCGATGAATACAGGCTGCGCACCTGTTCGAGCCCGCGCAATTGCGCCGCCATCGTCCCCACCCCGCCGCTGCGCGCGTCGAGCCGCACGGCCTGGGCGCGCGCGAAGAAGAATTCCGAGACCTCGGCGTCGATGTCCTGCGCTTCGCGATCCATCAGCAGCGCACGGGTCGTACGCAGCAGGAAATCGAGCAGCAGCGCCACCACCACGCCGACCGTCAGCACCCACAAAGTCGCATAGCCCGACCGCGGGATGACGCGGTCATAGACCTGCATCGAATAGAGCGATGTCGCGAGCGCGATGAGATTGACGACCACGGTCGCGACCAGCGCGGTCACGATCGCACTCTTGCGGTTCAGCAGCGCCTGACGGAACACCGCCGACGCCCGCATCGGCTTGCCGCCGCGCATGGCATCGGGAAAGGCGACGCGAAAGAAGCGCATCGAGTCGTCGTGCGCGCGTGTCTCGACCCCGGCTTCGGTCCGCACGCGCAACAGGTCGCGGCCTTCCCATTGTTCGGCGATGGCCCACCCGCCGTCCTGCGCGAACATCAGCGCGGGCAGCGCGTTGGCGCGCGGGCGCCGGTCGAGCACCTCGGGTGGGGCCCAGCCGATTTCGCTGCACAGCCTGGCCAGGGCGTCGCGATCGTCGCCGACCCCCCCGCCGAGCCCGTCGCGCCAGTGCGGTGACAGGTTGACGCCGCTGGCCCGCGCCAGTTCGCCGATCAGGTCGGTCAGCCGATCACTCATAGCTCCCGCCTCCCATGCGGGTCTGCGGTTGCCAGCGGCAGGTCCGCAACATCAGTCGCGCCGTCGATGCCATCGCCACGAATTCGGAATCGGACCGCTCGAGCTGCGACGTCGTCGCTTCGCGTACAGCATTCATCACGTCGAGCCAGGTACGCCGCCCGGCGACGAACTGCCGCAGGAAACTGGCGGTGACGCGCTGCGCGCTGTCGGCAGCCGATGCGCTGGCGCTGATCTGGCTGCGTGCGGTGGCGTTCTGGACAAGGTCGGTCCGCACCTGTTCGCGAACCTGGCGCTCGATGGTGCGTACGTCCAGCTCGGCCGAGGTCGCGCGGAGCCGGGCGGCATCGGCGCGGCGAAAATCGGAAAGCCCGCCCTGGGTCTGCGCGGTGACGGCGAGCCCGGCACGGGCACCGATGATGTCGTTATACGAGAACTGCGCCGACAGCTGCGGCAGCACCGACGCGCGTACCTGCCGCGCCTCCTCGCGCGCCACCAGCGCCTCTGCCGACAACCGGTCGCGCTCCGGGCTGCAGCGTAGCGCTTCGTCGACTGCCTGTGGCAGCAGCGGGTGATGCACCGCCGGATCATAGGTCGGGACCGCGCCGGGATCGTATCCGGCGTCGCCGACATATTGATACAGCCGCTCGATCGCCGCGCCCTGCTGCGATTCGGCGATAGCGCGGTCCTGCTCGGCCTGGGCGAAGCGCGATTGCGCCAGCGCGAGATCGGTATCCGGGCTCACTTCCTGATCGACGCGGTTCTGGATCGACTGGACGAGCCCGCGCAGCTCCTCGAGATTGGCGTCGAGGATCTGCTTGCGCTGCGCCAGCCGCGCGATGTCGAAATAGGCCTCGACGACGTCGAGCGCGACCTGTTGGACGGTTTCGTCGACCTGCGCCGAACGCGCGAGCTTTTCGGCCTTGGCACGGTCGATCGCGGCACCGATCCGGCCAAAGGTGTAGATCGGTTGATCGACGACGAGCTGGCTGCCCAGCCCCGGCCCGGTGCCGAGCGCGACGCCCTGCACGCCCAGGCTCGGCAGGCGCAGGCTCTTGGCGGCGCTGACCTCGGCGGTAGCGGCGCGTACCGAGGTCCGGCCGGATTCGATCGCCGGATAGTCGTTGGTCGCGCGTCCGACCGCCTCGAACAGTTTCGGATTGACGCCGGGCGGCGGCGTGCCCTCGACGATCTCGGCCTGCTGCGCCGGGGATGGCGGGCCGGCTACGGGTTGGACTTGCCGTGCGGCAACGGGGAACGCCAGCGCGATGGCGATGCCGGCCGCGCCTCGCGCCCCGATCACTCGCGAAAGGCCCGTTCGCTGAGCCGGGTGACCGGGGTGAAGATGTACGACAGCACCGAACGCTTGTCGCCGAGCAGGCTGACATCGACCGTCATCCCGGTGCCGAGCGGCAATTTGCGTCCGCTCTTGTCGACCAGCGTATCGCTCTTGGCGCGGACGCGCACCGTATAGAAGCTCTCGCCAGTGCGTTCGTTGATCGTCGCGTCGGGCGAGATGGTCTCGACCGATCCGTCCATGCTGCCATAGATCGCCGAGTCATATGCCGAGACGTTGATGCGCGCCGGCTGATCGATCCGGATGAAGCCGATGTCCTTGGGCAGGACCTGCGCCTCGACCAGCAGCGTGTCCTCGCTGGGGACCAGCTCGACCAATGGCGCGCCGGCCTGCACGCTGCCGCCGACGGTCGAGACCAGCACGCGGTTGATCTGTCCTGCCAGCGGCGCGGTGACGACGGTGCGCGCTACGCGATCCTGCAGCGCCGGCAGCGAGCGGGTCCGTGCGGCAAGTTCGGCCTGTGCGGTGGCAAGCTCGCCCGCCGCCTGCGCGCGCCAATCCTGGCGCAGCTGGTTGAGGGTCGAGCGCGCTTCGGCGACCGCCGATTGCGAACGCGCGATCGCCGCCTGCGCCCCGGTCACCTCGGTACGCGCGACCGCTGCATTGTTCTCGAGCTGCACCAGCGTCATGCGCGGTTCGATCCCGCGTTCCACGACGGGGCGCATCATCGTGATCTGCTGGTCGAGCGACGCCAATGCCGCGACCCGCGACTGGTACGCCGCCTCGGCCTCGGCGACCGCGCGCTGGCTCTGCACGATCCGCGATTGCGCCGCAGCGGTAAGGCTGGCGAGGTCGGCCATACGCGACTGGTGCAGCGAGCGCTCAATGCCGATCTGCTCGGTCACGGCGGGGTTGGTCGATGCAGGATAGCGCGGGCTGCGGCCTTCGACTTCGGCCTGGAGCCGCGCGATCTTGGCGGTCAGCGCGCCGGCGGTGATCTCGTTGCTGCCAAGCTCGGCGCCGGACTGGGTCTGGTCGAGCCGCAGCAGCGGTTGGCCTTTCTTCACGTCCTGGCCGGAGCGGACCAGGATCGCCTCGACGATACCGCCCTCAAGATTGGAGATTACCTGCAATCGCGAGCCGGGAATGATCCGCCCCTGCGCACGCACGGTGCGGTCGATCACGGTCAGCGTCGCCCACGCGACCGCGATCACGACGAAGCCGACGATCGCCCATAGCAGGATGTTCGATGCCGCCTTGGGGCGGATCGGGTCGGCGACATCCTCGAAATGATGCTGGCCGGGATCGTAGGGCGCGGTGGTGCTCATGGGATCGCTTCGATTGAGAGGATCAGGCGGCAGCGCGCGGGCGCTGGAGCTGGGCGAGGATCTGCTCGCGCGGGCCGTCGGCGGCGACCTTGCCCTTGTCGACGATGACGATGCGGTCGGCAAGCCTCAGCAGCCCGGTACGATGGGTAATGAGCACGAGCGTCTTGCCCTTGGTCTCGTCGACCAGCCGGTCGATCAGCTGGTTCTCGGTCTGCGAATCCATCGCGCTGGTCGGCTCGTCGAAGATCAGGATCGGCGGTCCGCCCGCCAGCGCACGCGCCAAGGTGATCGACTGGCGCTGCCCGCCCGACAACCCTTCACCGCGATCGGCGAGCTTGAGGTCGTAGCCGTTGGTGATCTGGCCCATAAAGCTGTGCGCGCCCGAAATCTCCGAAGCGCGCAGCATCTCGGTATCGTCGATATGCGGACGGTCGAGCGCGATATTCTCGCGCACCGTCCCCGACAGCAGCACGGTTTCCTGGAGGGCGGTGCCGATATTGGCGCGCAGCCCCAGCGTGTCGAACTGGCGGATGTCGGTGCCATCGATCATCACCAGCCCTTCCTGCGGCTGGTACAGGCCCAGCATCAGCCGCGCGAGCGTCGACTTGCCCGATCCGACGCGGCCGATGAACGCGACGCGCTGCCCCGGCTCGATCGTCAGGTTGAAGTCCTCGAGCGTCTTTTCGGTGGCGCCGGGATATTTGAAATCGACGCCGCGCAGCTCGATCCGGCCATTGAGCCGCGCAGGATGCAGCGGCTCGCCGAGCGGTCCCTCGGACGGAATGCTCATCAATCCGTTGATCTGGGCATAGGCGGTGCGCGTCGCCGAGATACGCGACAGCAAGGTGGCGATTTGCGTCAGCGGCTGCACCGCGCGTCCCGCCAGGATCGAGCAGGCGACCAGCGCGCCCGTGGTCATCTCGCGCTCGGCGATCAGGAACACCCCGACAATGACGACGCCGATATAGGCGATGCTGTTCGCCGACGTCGCGATCGTCACCGCGATCGTCGAAACCAGCCGTTGGCGCAGCGAGCTGTCGCTATGCTCGTCAATGGCATTGAGCCAGCGCTTGCGCATCAGGCCGGCCGCGCCGGACGTCTTGACCATCTCCAGCGAGCTGATCGATTCGACCAGAACCGACTGCTTGAACAATCCGCCGTTCATCGACTTCGCCGCCAGACGATCGAGCGCCGGGTGCGTCGCCCAGCCGGCGACGATGACGAACGGGATGATGACGATCGGCACCCAGACGATCGGCCCGCCGATCGCGCCGATGAAGATCAAGGTGATGGCGATGAACGGTACGTCGACGACTGCGGTGATCGACGCCGAGGCGAAGAAATCGCGCAGCGTTTCCAATTCGCGCATCATTCCGGTCATCTGCCCGGTCGATCCGCGCTTCATGTCCATGCGGATGCGCATCAGCCGCTCGAAGACATTGTCGCCGATCTGGCGATCGATGTCCGCGCCGGCGATATCGACGAAATAGGCGCGCAGGATGCGCAGCATGAAATCGAACACCAGCACGATGCCGACGCCGATGGCGAGCGCGGTCAGCGAATCGAATGCCAGATTGGGGACGACGCGATCGTAGACGGTCATCGTGAACAGCGAGACGATCAGGCCGAACACGTTGATCATCGCCGCCGCCAGCGCGACCTTCAGATAGATGTGCTTGTTGCGGAACATCGGCTCCGCCAGCCAGCTCGCGAAGCGCGGCTGCTTTTCCGGGACCAGTTTCTCGTTGCTCATCGGGCTTCCAATCGGGCGGGCGCGATGCCGAAGCCGTCGAGCAGCTTGCCGGTCCGCGCGAGCAGCGCATAGCGCGCAATGTCGAGTTCCGTCACCGTCTCTATGTAGCGCGAGGCGACGTTGAAATAGTTGGTCTCCGCGCTCAGCACGTCGAAGAGCGTGCCGCGCGACACACGGAAGCGCTCGACCAGCACGTCGCGCGACTGGCGCGTGGCGATATAGTTGTTCTCGATCGCGGCGGCGGATTCCGCCAGCGCCTCGACATCGGACCAGGCGATCGCGGCATCGCGCGCCGCCTCGACGCGGATACGGTCATAGGTGGCGCCTGCGCCGCGCGCACGCGCCTTGGCCTGGTCGATGCGCTGCGTCGCGCCGCCGAACAGCCGCTGCGTCAGCGTGACGCTGGCGCGCACATCGTAATCGCCAGCATTTTCGAGCAGGCCGTACCGCCCGGCATCGACCCCGACGCCCAGCCCCGGCAGCGCATCGCCGCGCGCGGCACGAGCATCCTCGCGCGCTGCGACGGCATTGAGCCGCGCCGCCTCGACTGCGGGGATGTTCTGCGAATCCGCCTCCGCGCGCTCGCGCGAAGTCGGCACCAAAGTCGCGGTCGGTGCGCGGCCCAGGCCCGGCGGCGCCGGCACGCCGATCACCTGGCGGTATTGCGCCTCGGCATTGGCGAGCGAGCGCTTGAACCCGGCGAGCTGAGTCTGTGCAGCGGCGATGTAGCTTTCGACCTGCGCGACGTCGCCGGGTGCCGATACCCCCTGTTCGACGCGCTCTGCAATCGCCGCGCGCAGCTCGGTCTGGCTGGCAAGGAACGACTCGGCCAGCCCGACCAACGCCCGATAGCCGAACACCCGGTACCAGCTGTCGACGCCGCGCAGCGCGAGCTGGACCGAGACGTCGTCGATCCCGGCGACCGACGCCTCGAGCCGGCGGTTGCCCGCGGCGATGCGGCTCTTGGCGCTGCCGAAATCGAACACCGGCGCTTGCAGCCGCAGCGTCTCGTCGGTCCGGAAGGTCGGACGCGAGCGTTCGAGGACATTTTGCGGATCGTCGGTGAAGGCGCGATCGACGGTGCGGAAATAGGACAGCGACATGTCGATCACCGGCAGCTCGAGCGTGCGCGCCTCGTTGCGCGCCGCCCGCGCCTCGTCGCGCCGTGCCTCCGCCTCGGCGATCGAGGGATGGCGCCCGACCGCGGCCTGGATTGACTGCCGGAACACCAGCGGATCCCCGCTTTCGCGCGCCAGCCGCAGGATCGGGTCGCTGCCCGGATCGATCGCCAGCGGGTCGGCGCTCGGCGCAGGGAGCACATTCCCGTCGCTGGTCGGCAATTCCTGCGGAGTAGACGACGTGTCGGGCTGCACGCCTCGTACCGGTTGCAGCAGGATCGGCGGCGGCGGCGCGGTCGTCGGCGCGGGCGTGGGCGCGGGGCTGGTGCTTGGCGCGATCGGCACGGCACGCGGCGGCGGCGGGGTCGGCGTCGCGCCGCGCTGCGGATCGGTCACCAGCGAGCTTTGCGCATGCGCGCACGGCATCGCCGCGGCCAGCACCGCCAACGCGGAACCGCACAATATGCTCGCAGAACGGATAGCTGCCACACTCGCTCCCAAAACCGTCGCGCTCGTTCGCATTGTCGTCGGCGCATCGGCAAGCGCGGGTACGGTGATCGTTCGCCCGCCACCGGTCGCCGCTGTCCTCGCAACCGGTGCCCCCGCTCCGGCCGTCCCGCACTGGGCGCCGCCACTAGCCCACGGAAAAAATGCTGTAAAGCAGTGCGACCGGTGCCAACGCCTTTTGGTCGCAGCGGGCGGTTGCCCATCCCCGGTCGTGCGTGGCATGTTCGGTGCGAAAACGAAACCGATCGGAGAGACGTGATGGCGACCGCGCTGCAGACCCCTGCCCCAGGCATCACCGACGCGGAGCGCGAGGCGCGCCAGCAGCTCGCCGCCTGCTACCGCGTGTTCGACATGCTCGGCTGGTCGGAGATGATCTACAACCACATCACGCTCAAGGTGCCGGGCGAGGATGGCGCATTCCTGATCAATCCGTTCGGACTGCATTTCAGCGAAGTGACCGCGTCGAACCTCGTCAAGATCGACATCGACGGCAACAAGCTCGATGCCTCGCCCTATCCGGTCAATCTCGCCGGCTTCACCCAGCACGCGCTGTTCCACCGCCTGCTGCCCGATGCGCATTGCATCATGCACACGCATACCACCGCCGGCATGGCGGTCAGCTCGGTCGAGGGCGGCCTGCGTCCGACCAACTTCTACGCGTGCAGCTTCGCCGGACAGATCGCCTATCATGATTTCGAGGGCGTGACGGTGCGGTCGGAAGAAGGCGAGCGGCTGATCGAGCATCTCGGCGACAAGCGCGTCATGCTGCTCAGGAACCACGGCATCCTGGTGATGGGCCGCACCCTGCCCGAAGCGTTCCTGAAGCACTGGTCGCTGCAGCGCGCGTGCGAGATCCAGGTCGCCACCGCCTCGATGGGCACGCCCATCGAAGTTCCCGACGAGATCGTCGCCATTCACCAGCGCGACCTGTCCAAGGTCCAGATCCCGGGCGGTGCCGGCGCGGCCGATTTCGCGGCGATGGTGCGCCTGGTCGACCGCACCGACCGCAGCTGGCGCGACTGATCAGCCCCCACACGAGCCTGTACGCTCCGGTGCCCGTTCGTATCGAGCGAAGTCGAGATACACGTCGAGGTAGCGCTTCTCGACTTCGCTCGAAGCGAACGGGTAAGGAAAGCGGCGCCCTGATGGAAACGACCCGGCACCGATGACCCGCTTCACCGTCAACAACCAGCCGATCGAATATCGGCTCGACCCGCAGACGCCGTTGCTGTGGGCACTACGCGACGCGTCGAACCTGACCGGCACCAAATATGGCTGCGGCAGCGGCGAATGCGGGGCATGCACGGTCGATATCGACGGCGTGCCGCGGCGATCGTGCCAGGTCCCGATCGGCACGATCGAAGGCACCTTCGTGACGACGATCGAAGGGTTGTCGCGCGACCGGTCGCATCCGGTCCAGGCGGCGCTGATCGCGTCGAACGTGCCGCAATGCGGATATTGCATCCCCGGCATCGCCATGGCCGCCGCTGCGCTGCTGCGCCGCGACCGCGCGCCAAGCGACGAGGCGATCCACGAAACGCTGTCGAATCTGTGCCGCTGCGGCATCCAGCCGCGGCTGGTCGACGCGATCAACCGCGCGGCAGCGCTGGCACGCGGCGACGAAACCGTATCGGTCGCGGCGCCGCCCGGCATCGACCGCGACGATGCCGCGCGCGCGGTCCCCGCCCTGATAGTGCCGGATGGCAACTAGCTTTCTGCTGCCTTTCATCGCAGTTCAGCCACGGCTCATCCGGCTCGGCGTAAAGCGGATACTACCCCTACAAGCCGGTTGTTCCGGGATCGGAGAGTATCGATGAAAAAGCAGTTTCTGATGGCGCTGATCGCTGCCACTGCAATGGTCCCGGCATCGGCGATCGCGCAGGAGCGCGGCGGCCGGTCGACCGAAGCTCGGGCCGAGCGACAGGCCACCCGCGCCGAACGCCGCGCCGCCCGCCCCCAGCGCCAACAGGCGCAGCGCCCGGCGCGCGCGCAGGTACGACAGGCTCCTGCCCGCGCACAGGCCCGCCAAGAACGCCGCCAGCAGCGCGTCGCCGATCGCACCGTGCGTCCGGCGCAGGCCGCGCGGCCGCAGCAGCGCATTGCACGGCAGGAGCGCCGCGACTTCCGCCAGGATCGCAATCAGGATCAGCGCGCGTTCCGGCAGGATCGCCGCCAGGATAGCCGCGCGTTCCGCAACGGCCAGGTCACTCGCCAGCAATTCCGCAGCGAACGCCGCGACGATCGCCAGGATTTCCGCAGCGAACGTCGTGACGACCGCCGGGACTTCCGCAGCGATCGTCGGGACTGGCGGGGCGACCGGGATCGGCGGGACTGGAACGGTAATAGGGATCGCCGGAACTGGGGCGGCAGTCGCTGGTCCGGCAACGACCGCGGCGCTTGGAATCGCGACTGGCGCCGCGACCGGCAATATGACTGGCGCCGCTATCGCCAGGCCAACCGCAGCCTGTATCGCCTGCCGCGCTACTACGCGCCGCGCGGCTATGACTATGGCTATCGCCGGTTCGGGATCGGATTCACGTTGAGCTCGGTGCTGTTCGGACAGAATTACTGGATCGGCCAGCCGGAATATTATCGCCTGCCGCCAGCCTATGGCCAGTATCGCTGGGTTCGCTATTACAACGACGCGCTGCTCGTCGATATCTATTCGGGCGAAGTGGTCGATGTCGAATATGATATCTTCTGGTAAGGCGCACTAGCGCACGACGGAACGACGGGGGCCCGGGGCGAAATCGCCTCGGGCCTCTTGCTATTGCACGGGTGCTTCGCGATCCTGCGGGGATGCCAACCGCAGTGAAGAAACCGCCCACGCCATCGCCGCTGCGCGCGATGATCGGCGCCACCGTGTCGGCCCGGCTTGATGCCAATCCCGCGATCACCCGCATCGCCACCGACAAGATCGACGCATTCCGCTATCCTGATTTTCTCAGCGACGCCGAATGCCGCACGCTGGTCGCGCTGATCGACAAGGGACGGCGCCCTTCGACGCTGCTGTCGGCGGCGCACGATCCCAATTTTCGTACCAGCGAGAGCTGCGATCTCGAACGCTTCGCGCCCGAAGTCCGCGCGATCGACGAGCGTATCGCCGAAACGCTCGGCATCGCGCCGGAAAATGGCGAGACCATGCAGGGCCAGCGTTATGCCCCCGGACAGCAGTTCCGCGCACATCATGACTATTTTCATCAGGGCGAGCCCTATTGGGAGGATGTCACTCGCCAGGGCGGGCAGCGCACGTGGACGGCGATGATCTTTCTCAACACCGTGGCCGAAGGCGGCGCGACCTGGTTTCCGCAGGCCGGGATGCGCGCCAAGCCGGTCAAGCGCATGCTGCTGATCTGGAACAATATGGGCGCCGATGGCGGCCCCAATCCGCTGACGCTGCACGAGGGCATGGCAGTCGTGGAAGGCACCAAATACATCGTCACCAAATGGTTTCGCGAGGGCATCTGGTACCGCGTGCGATAGACGCGGCACGCGCGGACGGGCATGACGCCGCGATGGCCCCCGTCCTCAACATATCCAGCTCTATCCTCGGTCAGCCGTGGCGCTGGCGCGCGACCGCGGCGCAGGGCATCGGCGGCGACGACCTCGTCTCGCAACTGCTGCTCGCGCGCGGCTGCCCGCCCGAGGCGCTCGACGCGCACAAGACCCCGTCGATCCGCAGCTTCATGCCGGATCCCTCGATCTTTCGCGACATGGATCGCGCCGCCGAACGGCTGGCGGACGCGGTGCAGGGCGGCGAACAGGTCGCGATCTTCGGCGATTACGACGTCGACGGCGCGACGTCGGCGGCGCTGATGATCCTGCTGCTGCGCGATCTCGGCATTGAGGCGCGCCCCTACATCCCCGACCGGTTGATGGAAGGCTATGGTCCCTCCGGGCCGGCGCTGGTCCGCCTGGCGCAGGAGGGCGCCAGCCTGATCGTGACCGTCGATTGCGGCGCGCAGGCGTTCGATGCGCTGGCGATGGCGCGCGACGTCGGCGTCGAGGTCGTCGTCGTCGATCACCACAAATGCGGCAGTGCTCTCCCGCATGCCCACGCAGTGGTGAACCCTAACCGGCTCGACGAGACCGAAGGCGCGGCGCACGGCCACCTCGCCGCGGTGGGCGTGGCATTCCTGCTTGCCGCTGCGCTGGTACGCACGTTGCGCGCCAGGGGGCATTTCACCAACCGCAGCGAGCCCAGGCTGCTCGACCTGCTCGACATCGTCGCGCTCGGCACGGTCGCCGACGTGGCCGCGCTGCGCGGGCTCAACCGGGCGTTCGTGGCGCAGGGGCTCAAGGTGATGGCCGCGCGGCGCAATATCGGCATCGCCGCCCTGCTCGATGCGTCGCGGCTGACCCGGGCGCCGACGTGCAGCGACCTCGGCTTCGCGCTCGGCCCGCGCATCAATGCCGGCGGCCGCGTCGGCCGGTCGGATCTCGGCGTGCGCCTGCTCACGACCCAGGATGCCGACGAAGCGCGCGCCATCGCCGCCGAACTCGACCGCCTCAACGAGGAACGCCGAGCGATCGAGGGCGATGTCCAGCTCGCCGCCGACGCCTTGTCGGCGGATCAGCGAGGGCGCGGCGTGGTCGTGGTCGCGGGGCGGAACTGGCACGCAGGCGTAATCGGCATCGTCGCCGGCCGGCTCAAGGAAGCGCTCGGCCGCCCGGCGATCGTCATCGCGCTCGACGAACACGGCATCGGCAAGGGATCGGGGCGCTCGATCGCCGGGGTCGACCTCGGCGCGGCGGTGCTTGCCGCCAAGGACCGGGGACTGCTGATCGCGGGCGGTGGTCACGCAATGGCGGCGGGCCTGACCATCGACGCCGCGAGGATCGACGAGTTCGCGCAATTCCTCGACGCCAGCCTCGCCGAACGCGTCGAACAGGCGATCGGCTCGCGCGCCCTGTTGCTCGATGCGGTGCTGTCGCCGGGCGGCGTCACTCCCGACCTCGTCACCGCGCTCGATGCCGGCGGCCCCTATGGCATGGGCTGGCCGCAGCCGCGCGTCGCCGCCGGGCCGGTGCGGATCATCAAGTGCGACGTCGTCGGCAACGGCCATGTTCGCGCGATCGTCGGCGGCGACGATGGCGGGTCGATCAAGGCGATGGCGTTCCGCAGCGCCGACACCCCGCTCGGCCAGGCGCTGCTCGGTGCAGGCCCCGGACGACGCCTGTGGGTCGCCGGCCGTGCGCGGATCGACGACTGGGGCAGCCGCCCCGCCGCCGAGCTGCACCTCGACGACGCCGCCTGGGCGGATTGATCGCATTTTGGCGCGCACAGCCGCTTGACCAATCCGCCGCGCTTGCCTAATCGCGCTCGCTCAAGCCTTCATGGCCCCTTCGTCTAGCGGTTAGGACGCGGCCCTTTCACGGCTGAAACACGGGTTCGATTCCCGTAGGGGTCACCATCGGCTGAAATCAGCCGTTTTTGGTAGCTGGCTTGATCAGATTTCCGGCCGTCATTCGATCGCCCGCGCTCGACGCAATCACCGTTACCTATGCGCAATTCATCGGAGATTGATGTGAGCGAACGCTTCGAACGCCATCGCCAACCGTGGACGCAGGACGAAATCCAGAAGCTGCATACGCTGGCCAAGAAGGGCATGGCGCTCAAGGCGATCGCCAAGGCGCTGACCCGCAGCGAGGAATCGGTCAAGGATCGCGCCAAGGCGGACGGGCTGTCGATCGCGAAACTGCGATAGGCGAAGGAACGACGACGCCGGGCTTTTCTCGACTTCGCCCGGAACGGACGGCATGGGGGTGCGCGTGACTTTGCGGCCGCCATTCCAATATGACGCGATCATCCTCGGCGCGGGTGCAGCCGGGCTGTTCTGCGCCGCAATCGCCGGCCAGCGCGGGCGCCGCGTCCTGCTCGTCGATCATGCCGACCGGCCGGGCAAGAAGATCCTGATCTCGGGCGGCGGGCGCTGCAACTTCACCAATGTGCATACTGCGCCCGACCGGTTTCTGTCGTCGAATCCACATTTCGCCAAGTCGGCGCTCGCGCGCTACACGCCCCGGGATTTCATCGACCTGGTGGATATCCACGGCATATCCTGGCACGAAAAGACGCTCGGCCAGCTATTCTGCGACGGCTCCGCGCGCGCCATCGTCGAGATGCTGCTGGGCGAGTGCGAGCGCGGCGGCGTCGATCTTTGGCTCGCAAATCCCGTTACCGCGGTCGACCATGCTGACGCCCGATATCGCGTCACCGTCGGCGACCGCGAAGCCAGCGCCCCGGCATTGGTGATCTCCACCGGTGGTCCCTCGATCCCCAGGATGGGCGCGACCGGCTTTGCCTATGACCTCGCCCGCCGCTTCGGGCTCAAGGTCGTCGAGCCGCGCCCAGCACTCGTTCCGCTGACATTGGGCGGCGACGATGTGCTGTTCCGCGACCTGTCCGGCGTTGCCGCACCTGTGATCGCGCGCGCGGGCAAGGCGGCGTTCCGAGAGGCGGCGCTGTTCACCCACCGCGGCCTTTCCGGTCCCGCGATCCTGCAGGTCTCTTCCTATTGGCGGCACGGAGAGCCGGTCGGCATCGATTTCATTCCGGACCGCACCAAGGGCTGGCTTCGTGAAGCGAAACGCGCCCAGCCGCGCACAAGCCTCCGCCGCGTGCTGGGCAATCATTTACCCGATCGGCTCGCCGAGACGCTGGCCGAGCGCATCGCGCTTGCCGGCGATATCGGCAACCTGCCCGACCGGCAGCTCGCGGCGGCGGAGGCGCGGCTATCCGACTGGCGTTTCACGCCCAATGGCACCGAAGGCTATGCCAAGGCGGAGGTCACTGCGGGCGGAATCGGCACCGCCGCGCTTTCTTCGCAAACAATGCAAGCCAAAACCGTTCCGGGGCTGTATGCGGTCGGCGAAGCTGTCGATGTCACGGGTTGGCTGGGCGGCTATAATTTTCAGTGGGCATGGGCAAGCGGCTGGGCTGCGGCGCAAGACCTCTGACGTAGATCGGCCGACGAATGGCCTGCCCCCAAGCGTTTTGACTGGACCGACATGCCCTATTCGAATCTCCCGCCGCTTCTTTCGGAAGCGCTCACCGCGCGCGGCTATGAAGCGCCCACCCCCGTCCAGGCGGCGGTGATCGAAGCCGAAGCCGCCGGCCGCGACCTCGTCGTTTCCGCGCAGACCGGATCGGGCAAGACTGTCGCCTTCGGGCTGGCAATGGCACAGCAGCTGCTCGAGGACGGAGCATTGCCTCCCCCGCGCCTGCCGCTCGCGCTCATCATCGCCCCGACTCGCGAACTGGCGCTGCAGGTCAGCCGCGAGCTGCAATGGCTGTATGCGGGCGCTCATGCGCGCATCACCACCTGCGTGGGCGGGATGGACGCGAGCAAGGAGCGGCGCTCACTCGGCCACGGCACGCACATCGTCGTCGGCACGCCCGGGCGGCTGCGCGATCACCTCGAACGCGGCGCGCTCGACCTGTCCGCTCTTCGCGTCGCCGTGCTCGACGAAGCCGACGAGATGCTCGACATGGGCTTCCGCGAGGATCTGGAGCAGATTCTCGATGCCACGCCGCCCGAGCGCCGCACCCTGTTGTTCTCGGCGACGATGCCCAAGCCGATCGTCGCGCTCGCCCGCCGCTATCAGCGCGACGCGCTGCGCATCTCGACCGTCGGCGAGGATCGCGGGCATGGCGACATCGCCTATCAGGCGGTGACGGTTGCACCTGCCGATATCGAGAACGCCGTCGTCAACCTGCTGCGCTTCCATGAGGCGGAGACGGCGATGCTGTTTTGCGCGACCCGCGACAATGTCCGCCATCTCCACGCGTCGTTGCAGGAACGCGGGTTCGCGGCCGTCGCGCTGTCGGGCGAGCATTCGCAGTCCGAGCGCAACCACGCATTGCAAGCCCTGCGCGATCGCCGCGTCCGCGTCTGCGTCGCCACCGACGTCGCCGCGCGCGGCATCGACCTGCCGACGCTCAGCCTCGTCATCCATGTCGAGCTGCCGCGCGATGCCGAGACGCTGCAGCACCGCTCGGGTCGCACCGGGCGGGCGGGCAAGAAGGGCACCGCAATCCTGATCGTCCCCTATCCGCGCCGCCGCCGGGTCGAAGCGATGCTGCGCGGCGCGCGCATCGCCGCCGAATGGATCGATCCGCCGACGCCCGAGAGCATCCGGATCCAGGATCGCGAACGGCTGATCGCGGCGCTGCTCGCGCCCGTCGAGCTGGACGAGGAGGACATCGCCTTGGGCCAGCGCCTGCTTGCGGAACGCTCGCCCGAGGAGATCGCGGGGGCGTTGGTTCGTGCCCACCGCGCGTCGATGCCGCTCGCCGAGGACCTGCTCGACAAGACCGCCAGTCCGCAAGGCCGTCCGGACAAGCAGCCGGTCCACCGAGCCGGGTTCGAGGATACGGTGTGGTACCGGATGGATGTCGGGCGCCGCCAGAATGCCGACCCGCGTTGGTTGCTGCCCTTGCTCTGCCGCCGCGGCCACATCACCAAGAACGAGATCGGGGCGATTCGTATCGCCGCCAACGAAACGCTGTTCGAAATCCCGCGCACGATCGCCGATCGCTTCAACAAGGCGGTGGCGCGGACGGCGGGCCAGGACGGCAGCGACGAAAGCGGCATCGCCATCGAACCGTCGACCGGCGGCGCGCCGCGCGACGCCGCCCGCCCGCCGCGGGGAGCGAAGCCGCCGGCGCGGCACCAGGCCAAGCCTTTCCGCGGGCGCAAGCCTGCCCGGTGACGGGGCTGCGCATCCTGGTCGATGCGGACGCCTGCCCGGTCAAGGATGAGATCTACCGCGTCGCCTTTCGCCACGAAGTCGCGGTGACCATCGTCAGCAACCAGCGCATCCGCATCCCCGATCATCCGCTCGTATCGCGGGTGGTCGTCGATGACGGTTTCGATGCCGCCGACGACTGGATCGCCGAGCATGGCGACGGCGGCGCAGTGGTGGTGACCGCCGACATCCTGCTCGCCGATCGCTGCCTGAAGGCCGGGGCAAGCGTGCTCGCCCCGACCGGCAAGCCGTTCACTACCAGCTCGATCGGCGCGGCGGTCGCCTCCCGCGCGATCATGGCCGACCTCCGCGCGGGCGGCGACGTGATTGGCGGCCCGGCTCCTTTTGCAAAGGCCGACCGCTCGCGGTTCCTGTCGGCGCTGGACGAAGTGCTGGTGCGGCTGAAGCGAGGGTGAGCGCCCCTAACCGTCCATCAGGCGATATCCGATCCCCAGTTCATTGACGATCCGCGTCGGCGCCGAAGGGTCGGCCTCCAGCTTCTGGCGCAGGTTGCGCACGACGATGCGCAGATACTCGATCGGCCGATCGACCGAGTGCGGCCACACCGCCTCAAGAATAGCGCGATGCGTCACCACGCGGCCGGGCGCTTGTGCCAACGCGGCGAGAACATCGAATTCCTTGCGGGTCAGATGCACCTCGCTGCCGCCCAGCGAAACCCGGTGCCGGTCGATATCGACCTCCAGCGCGCCGACCCGGACCGGCCCGACCTCCCCCCCGCGGCGATGGCGCAGTGCGGCGCGGATCCGGGCCAGCAGCTCTTCGGTGTCGAACGGCTTGGTCAGATAGTCGTCGGCACCCAGGTCGAGCGCCGCCACCTTGTCGTCGGTAGCCTCGCGCGCCGACACCACCACGATCGCCACACCCGCGCGCTTCAGGATCGGGACCAGCTCCAGCCCGTCGCGATCGGGCAGCCCCAGGTCGAGCAGCACCGCGTCCGGCCGCGCGTCATCCACCAATCCCAACGCCGCAGCCGCATTCTCTGCCTCGACCACCCGATACTCGGCGCGTTCGAGTGCCACCCGGCACAGTCGCCGGATCTGCGGCTCGTCGTCGACAACCATGATCGTCGGCCCGCTCATTCCGCCGCTTCCTCCTCGCTGGCCCGCACGATCAGCGCTTCGGGAAAGCGCAGGGTGAAGCACGCGCCGCTGCCGTCGCTGCGGTTGGTCGCCGCCACCGCGATCCCCATCGCATTGGCAAACCCGCGCACGATCGCGAGACCCAGCCCGGTACCGCCCGCCGCGCGGTCTGACCCTTCGATCCGGTCAAAGGTCTCGAACACCGCACCCTCGCGCCCAGGCGGCAAGCCCGGACCTTCGTCGAGGATCGACAGCAGCAACGCCTGCGGTTCGCGCCGCGCCTCGATGGTGATCGGCGTGCCCGGATCGGCATAGCGTCCGGCATTGTCGAGCAGGTTGATCAGGCAGTGGTGGAACAGCTGCGGGTCGATCCGCACCAGCGGCAAGCGCGGCGACACATCGAGCTGGATAGCGCGCCCGTCCAGCGTGCGCCGCGTGTCCTGAACCGCCGCGGCGACGGCGTCGGTCAGGTCCGTAGGTTCGATCCGCAGCGCGATTGCCCCTGCTTCGACGCGTGCCATATCGAGCAGATTGGCGACGAACCGCCGCAGCCGCTCGGCCTCGGCGCGGATCGTCGGCAGCATGTCGGCCTGCGGATCGCGCTCCATCGCCTCGGTCGCCGCCAGGATCGTGGTGAGCGGGGTGCGCAGGTCGTGCCCCACCGACGACAGCAGCGCCGCGCGCAGCCGGTCGCGTTCGCGCACCGCATCCACATCGCGCATCTGCTCGGCCAGCCGCACCCGCTCGAGCGCGAGCGCCGCCTGGTCGAGCAGCCCCATCAGCAGCGGCAGCTGGTCCGGCCGGATCGGATCGCGCCCGTCGTCGCGCGCCAGTCCCAACACCGCCAGCGTTCGCTCGCCCGCGACCAGCGGCTGGAACAGCCAGTCCGACGCCGTCAGCGTCGCCGATCCGCGTCCGGCCGGCTTGCCGTTGTCGAGCGCCCATTGCGCCGATGCCTGCTCCATCGTCTCCAGCACGACCGACGCCGCGGTGCTGCCCAGAATGTCGAGGCCGCCTTGTGCCTGCCCGACCAGCATCGCGCGCGCATCGAACAACCGCCCGACCTCGGCGCAGATCGCATCGGCCAGGTCGCGCGTCTCACCCAGTACGGTCAGGCGGCGCAGGAACCCGGCAAGCGTTGCGTTGGTCCGCGCGCTGGCCGCGGCGAGGTCGGCCTGCGCACGCACGCGCGACGTCAGCTGGCTGGTCGCCGTCGCGACGCCGAGCAGCACGAAGATCGACACCACGTTCTCGGGATTGGCGACGGTCAGCGTGCCGGTCGGCGGCAGGAAGAAGAAGTTGTAGGCGAGGCTCGACACGATCCCGGCGAACAACCCGGTGCGCAGGCCATAGAGACTGGCAGCGACCATCACCGGCAGCAGATACAGCAGCGACACGTTGCCGAGATCGAGGATGTGGAACAGCATTGTCGCCAGCGCGGTCACCCCGGCGACCATCCCGACCGTCGCCGCATACCCCGATGGCGCGCCCCAGCCTCCCAGCGTCCGCCGCGCGCGGATGCGGCGATCGGAGGGCGTCGTCGCCAGCGGCAGGACGTGGACCGCGACGCCCGGCGTCTCGCGCACCAGCCGATCGACGATCGACCCGTGGCGAAGCTCGAACCAGCGCGAGCGCGACGATTTGCCGACCACGAGCTGGGTCGCGCGCGATTCAGCCAGCTGGGTCTTGATCCCTTCCAGGATCGTCGCCGCAGGCACCGCCGCGACTTCGGCACCAAGCTGCGCCGCCAGGTTGAGCGTCGCGGCGATACGGCGGCGCGCGTCATCGCCCAGCGTGCGGCTGCGCGGGGTTTCGACATGCAGCGCGGTCCACGGCGCGCGCTGGGCATCGGCCACCCGCTTGGTCGCGCGCACCAGCCCGTCGGCGCCGGGCAACTCGCTGACCGCGACGACGATCCGCTCGCTCGCCGCCCAGGTGCCGCCCTCGCCCATCGCGCGGACATGCTCGAGCATCTGCGCATCGACTGCCTGCGCCGCACGGCGCAGCGCAAGTTCGCGCAGCGCCGACAGGTTCGATTTGGAAAAGAAGTGCTGCAGTGCGCGCGTCGCTTCTTGCGGAAGATACACCTTGCCGTCGCGCAGCCGCTCGATCAGCTCGTCGGGCGGGATATCGACAACCTCGATCTCCGCCATTTCCAGGATGCGGTCGGGCACCGTCTCGCGCACTCGTACCCGCGTGAAGCTGGCAACGATGTCGTTGAGGCTCTCGACATGCTGGATGTTGATCGTCGAATAGACGTCGATCCCGGCCGCCAGCAGCTCCTCGACATCCTGATAGCGCTTGGGGTGACGGCTGCCGGGCGCATTGGTGTGCGCCAGTTCATCAACCAGCGCCAGCCGCGGCGCGCGCGCCAGCAACGCGTCTAGGTCCATCTCGTCGTACGCGCGCCCGTCGAACTCCAGCCGCGCGCGGGGCAGCACGTCCTGACCCTCGATCAGTGCCTGGGTTTCCGCGCGGCCATGCGTTTCGACCACGCCGATGACGACATCGACCCCGACCTTGGCTCGTGCGCGTCCTTCCGAGAGCATCTCGTGCGTCTTACCGACGCCGGGTGCGGCCCCGAGGAAGATCTTGAGCTGGCCGCGTCCTTCCTGCGCTGCGGTCCGCAGCAGGGCGTCGGGATCGGGGCGGGCTCGGCTGGTCACTCGCGACTGGTAGCGCCGTTCGCATCCGGCTGTCGATTGGTCGGAGCGCGATCGAGCCGACGGTTGAGCAGCAGCACGTTGACGCGCGGCTCCCCGATGAAGCCGAGCAACCGCTGCTCGGTCGCGGCGTCGAGTAGCGTGCGCACCTGCGCTTGCGACAGTCCGCGTGCCTGTGCCACGCACGGTAGCTGCAGCGCAGCATTTTCGGGGGAGATATGCGGATCGAGCCCCGATCCCGACACGGTCGCCATGTCCGCGGGCATCGACCCGGTCACGCCAGCCCGTCGCTGAGCGGCAATGTCGGTTGCCACCCGTTCCTTGAGCACGGCGCTGGTCGGTCCGAGGTTCGATCCAGCCGACGCCAGCGCGTCATAGCCGTCGCCCGCCGCCGACCCGCGCGGCTGAAAATACTGCGCGCCCGTGAAGCCCTGCGCGATCAGTTCAGACCCGACGACGCGGTCGTCGTCGCGGATCAGGCTGCCATTGGCCTGGTGTGGGAACACCGCCTGCCCGATGCCCGTGATCGCCGCCGGATAGGCGAGGCCCAGCAAGGCCGCAAACAGGATCGTCAGCGTGATCGCCGGGCGCAGCGCGGAGGTGAGGTGATCGAGCATGTCGCAGTTCCTCTTAAGCCAGACCCAGACCGGTCACGGCGACGTCAATGATCTTGATCCCGGCGAACGGAGCGAGCAGGCCACCCAGGCCGTACACCGTCAGGTTGCGCCGCAGTAGCGAGCCGGCGTCCATCGGCCGGTAGGTCACGCCCTTGAGCGCCAGCGGCACCAGCAGCGGGATGATGAGGGCGTTGAAGATGATCGCCGACAGCACCGCGCTTTCGGGCGAGCCCAGCCCCATCACGTTGAGCACGCCAAGGCCCGGATACAGCGCCGCGAAAATCGCCGGGATGATCGCGAAATATTTGGCGACGTCGTTCGCCACCGAAAAGGTGGTCAGCGACCCGCGCGTCATCAGCAATTGCTTGCCCAGCCCCACCACCTCGATCAGCTTGGTCGGATCGCTGTCGAGATCGACCATGTTGCCTGCCTCGCGCGCGGCTTGGGTGCCGGTGTTCATCGCTACGCCGACATCCGCTTGGGCCAGCGCGGGTGCGTCGTTGGTGCCGTCGCCGCACATCGCCACCAGCTTGCCCTCGGCCTGCTCCTTGCGGATCAGCGCCAATTTGTCCTCGGGCGTCGCCTGCGCAAGGAAGTCGTCGACACCTGCTTCGGCAGCGATCGCGGCGGCAGTCAGCGGGTTGTCGCCGGTGATCATCACCGTGCGGATGCCCATGCTGCGCAATTCGGTGAAGCGCTCGCGGATGCCCGCCTTTACGACGTCCTTGAGGAACACGGCGCCGAGCAGCCTGCCGTCCTTCGCCACCGCCAGCGGCGTGCCCCCTGCGCGCGCAATCTCGTCGGTGATGCGGCGCAGCTCGGTCGCGGCCGCGGTCTCTCCGAGCCTCGGATGGGCCTTGAGGATCGAATCGACCGCACCCTTCTGGATGACGGCCCCGTCGATCTGCACGCCGGAGATGCGCGTCTGCGCGGTGAACGGGATCACTTCCGCCCCGCTTGGCAGCGCCGCCACCTTCACCTCAAAGGCGTCACGTGCCAGCACTACGATCGAGCGGCCCTCGGGCGTCTCGTCCGCCAGGCTCGACAGCAATGCCGCGGTCGCCAGCTCGTCCTTGTCGATCCCCGACAGCGCCCGGAACTCGCTCGCCTGGCGGTCGCCGATCGTGATCGTCCCGGTCTTGTCGAGCAGCAGCACATCGACGTCGCCCGCCGCCTCGACCGCACGCCCCGATTTGGCAAGAACGTTGAAGCGCACCAACCGGTCCATCCCGGCGATACCGATCGCCGACAAGAGCGCCGCGATCGTCGTCGGGATCAGCGTGATGAGCAGCGCCGCGAGCAACGTCACTGGCACGCTGTCGCCGGCATAGCTGGCGAATGCCGGGATCGTCCCGACCGCGATCAGGAAGATGATCGTCAGGCCCACGAGCAGGATCGTCAGCGCGATCTCGTTCGGCGTCTTTTGCCGCTCGGCGCCTTCGACCAGCGCGATCATGCGGTCGAGGAAACCCTGCCCCGGCTCGACCGTGACGCGCACCTTGATCTGGTCGGAGATCACCCGCGTTCCCGCCGTGACGGCCGAGCGATCGCCGCCCGCCTCGCGGATCACCGGCGCGCTCTCGCCGGTGATCGCGGCCTCGTTGACCGACGCCACGCCCTCGATCACCTCGCCGTCGGACGGGATCAGGTCGCCGGTCTCGACCAGCACCACCTCGCCAACGTCGAGGCGGCTGGCGGGCACCAACTCATAGGTATCGCCAACGCCGAGCAGCCGCTTGGCCTTCAGCTCGGCCTTGGCATCGCGCAAGGATGCCGCCTGCGCCTTGCCGCGACCCTCCGCCAAAGCTTCCGCAAAGGTGCCGAACAGCACCGTCAGCCACAGCCATATCACCAGCTGCAGCTTGAACCCGGTCGCAAGTCCGTCGGCGCTCACCAACAGCAGCACCGTCAGCAGCGCGGCGACGGTGGCGGTGACGAACATCACCGGATTGCGCACCAGCTGCCGCGGATCGAGCTTGCGGAATGCATCGCCGATCGCAGGAACGATCAGCTCCGCTGTGAACAGGGATTTGGTGGCGGTACGGGCCATGACAGGATTCCCGATTAGAAGGTTTCGCCGCCGATCATCGCGAGATGATCGGCGATGGGGCCAAGCGCGAGGCTGGGCAGGAAGGTGAGGCCGCCAAGGATCAAGATGATCCCGACCAGCAGGCCGACCCACAGACCGCCGGTGGTCGGAAACGACCCGGCGGTGGCCGGCGCATGCTTCTTGGCAGCGAGGCTGCCGGCGATCGCCAGCATGGCGACGATCACGAAGAACCGACCGACCCACATGCACACGCCCAGCAGGCCGTTGTAGAACGGCGTGCCCGAGGTAATGCCGCCGAACGCCGACCCGTTATTCCCGACCGCGCTGGTGAAGGCGTAGAGGATTTCCGAAAAGCCATGCGGCCCCTGATTGAGCGGCCCCGCCAATCCGGCCTCGGAGACGCTGGCGATTGCGGTTCCGCCCAGGATGAACAGCGGCAGGATGGCGATGGCCAGTACCGCCAGCTTGACCTCACGTCCCTCGATCTTCTTGCCAACATATTCGGGCGTGCGTCCGACCATCAGCCCGGCGACGAACACCGCCAGGATCGCGAACAGAAGGAAGCCGTAGATACCCGCGCCCACACCGCCGATCACGACTTCGCCGAGCTGGATGTTGAGCAGCGGGATAAGGCCGCCCAGCGCGGTGAAGCTGTCGTGCATCGCGTTGACCGCGCCGCACGACGCGGCGGTGGTGACGACCGAGAACAATGCGGAGGCGGCAATGCCGAAGCGAACTTCCTTGCCTTCCATATTGCCGCCGTCGATCCCGGCCGCGGCCAGCATCGGTGTGCCTGCGGCTTCCTGCGAATAGGTCACCGCGGTACCGATCGTGAACAGGATCAGCATCGCCGCAAGGATCGCCCAGCCCTGGCGCGGGTTGCCCACCGCCTTGCCGAAGGTCCAGGTCAAGCCGACGCCGATCGCGAAGATCGACAGCATCTGGATCAGGTTGGTGACGGCGTTTGGATTCTCGAACGGATGCGCGGAATTGGCGTTGAAGAAGCCGCCACCATTGGTGCCGAGCATCTTGATCGCTTCCTGGCTCGCGACCGGTCCCAGCGCGATGGTTTGCTGCGCACCCTCGACCGTCGTCGCGACGACCTGCTGGACAAAGGTCTGCGGCACGCCGTTGGCGATCAGGAACACGGCATAGACGATGCAGATGGGCAGCAGCAGGTACAGCGTCACGCGGGTAACGTCCGCCCAGAAATTACCGATCGTGCCCGTTTGCCGCCGCGCAAAGCCGCGGAAGAACGCAAATGCCAGCGCGATACCGGTCGCCGCCGACAGGAAATTGTGGATCGTCAAGCCCAGCATCTGGGACAGGTTCGACAGCGTCGCCTCGCCCGAATACCATTGCCAGTTGGTGTTGGTGGCAAAGCTGATCGCGGTGTTGAATGCTCCATCCGGCGTGAAACCCGCCATGCCCGGATCGTTCATTGGCAGCACGCCCTGCAACCGCAGGATTGCATACGTGAACAGCAAAAGGACGGAGTTGAACACCAGCGTGTGCAGCGCATAGCGCTGCCAGCCCTGCTCTTCGTCGGGGTCGATGCCGGCAAGTTTGTAGAAGCCGGTCTCGACCGGGCCGAGCACGATGTGCAGCGGCGTGCGCCTGCCTTCGTAAAGTGCGAACAGCCACATCCCCATCGGCTTGGCCAGCGCGATCAGGATGCCGATGAAGGCGAGGATGAGGGTCCAGCCCTGCCAGGTCATTGTCGTGGCTCCTTCAGAAGCGTTCGGGGCGCAGCAGCGCTGCGACAAGATAGACGAGCAGCGCCGCCGCGGTGATCGCGGCCAGCCAGAGGTCGAGGGTCATTGCGGCGCTCCCGTCACGCGTCGTCGCACAGCCGCGCCCAGGCGAGCGTAGCCAGGAACAGCCCGGCGAGAATGCCGAGCCAGATCAGGTCCTGCATGCGCGCTGCACCGCGATTTCTGTGTCCGATTGCGACGCGCCGCCGAAACGACAATCGGACGTGCCCGTCACCGCACCGCTCATCGTCACCGCGGCGGGCAGATCGGCCGCGTCCTGCGCCATCGCGCTGGATGCACCAAACAGGGCGAGCGGCAGCGCCGCGCCCGACAAAACCATGTTCACGATCAACGCCCTCTTGATCCGATCCCCGGCCAAACCGACCGGCGATCAAGGGCTGTCAACTAGGCGCGGCGGGGATTAGCGTTCGAGTGCGGTTGCGGTGTGGCGCATAGTATTTGCGTAAAGATCAGGCGATGCCCCGCCCTGCGATCCGCACCACCGGAACAATCGCTCCGGCGCGCGGCGGCGGCAGCGTGAAGATCGCCGCGTCGGCGCGCTGGTCGAAAATCACTTCGCCTCCTCCAACCAGTTCAGCGCTGGCGATGCGCGCCGAGCCGAGCGCACGGCTGCCCAATGCGGCAACCGCGATCGGCTCGGTCGGCCATTTCAGGAAGATGACGTTGAGCCCGCCCTGCTTGACCGTGAAACGGACGTCGCGCGCGGTGAAGCTGGCGCCCTTCTCCTCGTTGAACATTCCGCCCGACAGGTCGGTCGGGCCTTCGCCAAAGGTTCGCCACGGGCGGCTGCCATGGATCGCTATCTCGCCATGCACCTGCATCCACTGCGTGATCCCGGCGACGATCTTCTCTTCCTCGCTGTCGATCGTTCCGTCGCCGCGAACGGGGATCGAGAGCAGCAGATTCCCGTTCTTCGAAACCACATCGCACAGCCGCTGGATCACCTGCTCGGCCGGGACATAGCTTTTCTGGTCGAACCGAGCGCGGTTATAGTGCCATTCGCCGATGCAGGTGCAGGTCTGCCACGGGCGCGCGCGCAGCCGGTCGGAAAAGCCGCGCTCGACATCGTCGACCAGGACGTTCTGGTCGTAGTCGGGCAGCACCTTGGCGGTTGCCAGCACGTCGGGCGTGCCGTGCCATTCGGTCGCCCGGCTGTAATAATGTGCCACCGCTTCGAGCCCGAGATGCTCCATCGGCATCCCGAAATTGTCGAAATAGACGAGATCGGGACGATACTTGTCGACCAGGTCGTTCTGCCGCAGCAGCCATTTGCGTGCGAAGTCCGGGTTCGACGGCGGGATAAACTCCATCCAGCGCCCGTCATGCGTGTGGTGCCACGCATCCATGCTCGCCGCCGAGGCGATGCCGTCGGGCGCGACGAAGCTCGGTCCGCAATATAGTTCCTGCGGGTCGAGGCCCTCCCACCATTTGCCTTTGCCGTCGGCCGCGGTCAGCTTGAAGGCGTCGTAGCGTTCGCCGGCGCGCGGCCCTTCGGCGTCATAGCCATAGGCGGTCTGGTACCAGTGCCAGGCGTGCGCCGAATGGTTGCTAACCCCAAACTTCAGCCCCTCGCGCCGCACCGCCTTTTCCCAGCCGCCGACGATGTCGCGCTTCGGACCCACGCGCATGGTGTTCCAGGCGTGATGCGCGCTGTCATAGGCGTCGAGATTGTCGTGATGGTTGGCGAGCGCCATGAAGTATTTCGCACCCGCCGCCTTGTAGAGGCGAACCAGATATTCCGGCTCCCAATTCTCGGCTTTCCACAGATTCTCGATCTCCAGAAAGCCGCGATCCGCCGGATGGCCGTAATGCTTCAGGTGATGCCCGTAGTGCGGGTGCGACTGCTGGTACATCAGCCGCCCATACCAGTCGCCTGCCTCGGGCACGCACTGCGCCGACCAGTGCGCCCAGATGCCGAACTTGGCATCCCGAAACCATTCAGGCACGTCCCACGCCGCCGCCAGCGCCGACCAGTTCGGAGCGATGTCGCGCGCCGATGCGGGGCGCGGCAGCGTGGCCGCGCCCAGCGCGCCCCCCATCAACCCACGCCGCGAGATCCTCATACCGCGCCGCCGCTGCCCCGAACCACCGGTTTGGCACCCCACAATGCATAGAACAGGATGTAGACCTCGCACGCTGCAGTCAGCAGAAACGACAGTTGCAGGCCATAGGCATCGGCCAGCCACCCCTGCACCACCACCAGCGCACCGCCGGCGATCGCCATGATCAGCAGCCCCGATCCTTCCTCGGTCAACGGTCCCAGCCCCTTGATCCCCAGCGTGAAGATCGTCGGGAACATGATCGAATGAAAGAACCCCACCGAGATAAGCATCCACATCGCCAGCGGTCCGGTGGTGAACACGGTGATCAGCATCACCACGAACGCTCCGACCGAAAACGCCGCAAGCACGGTTTCGGCCGGGACCTTTTGCATGATCAGCGCGCCCAGGAACCGCCCGACCATCATCCCGCCCCACAGGAACGTCAGATAGCGGCCTGCCTGCTCGAAGGTCAGGTCGGCAATCTCGGGCTGGCTGACGAAATTGACGAACAGGTTGGCGACCCCGATCTCGGCGATCAGGTAGATGAAAATGGCCGGCACGCCGAACACCAGGTTGCGGTGGTTCCACAGCGAGTGCCGCTTGCGCTCCTCGCGCGCGACGCGGCTGGTCGCCTGTCCCATCGCCGGCAGCGGGAACTTGGCGATGACCAGCGCCAGCACCGCCAGCACCGCCGCCACCAGGACATAGGGCAGGATCACCGATTGCGCGTCGGCCAGCCGCTCGGCTTCGGTCAGCACCGTGCCCGCCTTCGACGTTCCACCGACCGACCGCCCGAGGATCAGATACGCTCCGAACATCGGCGCCAGCATCGTTCCGACAGAATTGAACGCCTGTACCAAGTTCAGCCGCGACGACGCGGTCTCGGGCGGGCCGATCACCGAGACATAGGGGTTGGCCGCGACCTGCAGCAGCGTGATACCGCTGGCGATGACGAACAGCATCACCAGCGTCACGCCGTACGAAGGCAGGCTCGCAGCCAGCGTCATGCCGAGCGATCCCGCCGCCATGACCAACAATCCGACTACCAGCGACTTCTGATACCCGATCCGCTCGATCAGCTTGGCCGAGGGGATCGACGCGACGAAATAGGCGATGAACCACACACTCTCGATCAGCGTCGTCTGCGTATAATTGAGGTCGAACACGCTGCGCAGATGCGGCAGCAGCGTGTTGTTGATGACGGTGATGAAACCCCACATGAAGAACAGGCTGGCAAGCAGCGTCAGCGCCGGGCGATACGATGCGCCGGCGGGCACGGCGGCCCCGGGAGTGCTCGATCGGGGGATGCCTGCCATGGTGTTCCGCTCCTGCCCTTGCGGGTCGTGTCAATTTTCTTGTCTGAGTAGATAACAGAGATCAGGCGGTCAATCGGCGGCCGGCAGCAGGCGCGCAGCGCGCGCCCCGGGCTGCCGAGAGAGGATTTTTCTGGTAGCGGTCACTATCCGATTTGTAAGACTACGAAGCCTGCCTATACCAGCACAATCGGGCGCAACGACGCCGGGGTCGAGGGGGACGGGATGCAGCGCTGGCACTACGCAATTGCGGCAGGGCTCGCGTCGGCGATTGTCGCGACGCCCCTGGCCGCCCGGCAGGCGACCGAAGTGCCGCGCATCGATAGCCGCGGCGGACAGCACGCCTTGATCGTGGACGGGGCACCGTTTCTCGTGCTTGGCGCGCAGACCAACAACAGCGCCAACTACGCGGCGATGCTGAGCCAAGTGTGGCCGATCGTCACCGCAATGCACGCCAACACCACCGAAATTCCGATTGCCTGGGAACAGGTCGAACCGGTCGAGGGCCAGTTCGACTTCTCGTTTCTCGACATCCTGCTGAAGGAGGCGCGGGCGCACGACCAGCGGCTGATCTTGCTGTGGTTCGCGACGTGGAAGAACACGTCGCCCAACTACGCCCCCGCCTGGGTAAAGCTCGACAACCGGCGCTTCCCGCGCATGACCAACGACAAGGGCGAAACGCATTACGCGCTGTCGCCGCATCATCGCTCCACGCTCGAGGCGGACAAGAAGGCGTTCGTCAAGCTGATGGAATATCTGCGCGATCACGACCGCCAAAATACCGTCATCATGGTCCAGCCCGAGAACGAGGTAGGCGTTTACGGCACTGTCCGCGACTTTTCCCCCGCCGCGCAGAAGCTGTTCGACGGACCGGTCCCGGCACCACTCCTCCGGCGATATGAAAAGCAGCCCGGTACCTGGTCCGCGGTGTTTGGCGCCGACGCCGACGAATATTTCAACACCTGGCACATCGCCGCGTTCATCGACGAGATCGCCGCCGCCGGAAAGGCGGTCAAGCCGCTCCCCATGTACACCAACGCCGCGCTCGCCGCCGCGTTCGGTCGGCAAAAGGCAGGCAGCTACGCCAGCGGCGGGCCGGTCCACCATGTCATCGACGTCTGGAAGGCGGCCGCCCCGCACATCGATTTCGTCGCGCCCGACATCTACAGTCGCGACCATGCCGCTTGGATGGAATATCTGCGCTTCTACGACCGTCCCGACAATGCGCTGATGATTCCCGAAGTCGGCAACGACGCAGAATTCGCGCGCTATTTCTACCCCGCGATCGGACGCGGCGCGATCGGCTACGCCCCGTTCGGAATGGATGCCACCGGCTATTTCAACCACCCGCTCGGCGCCCGGGATCTGGGACCGGAGACGATGGAATTGCTGACGCGGCCGTACCGCGTGTTCGCGCCGATGCAGCGCGAATGGGCCAGGCTCGCCTTGGCCGGCAAGACCTGGGGCGCCGCCGAACCGACCGATCCCAAGGCCGAGCACACTCAGGTGATGGAACTCGGCAAATACCGCGCCACGGCGACCTTCGGCCAGTGGCAGTTCGGCACCGACAAGCCCACCGGCAACCCAAAGCCGACCGGCGGGATTGCCATCGCCGAGCTTGGTCCTGACGAATATCTCGTCACCGGTTTCGACACCCGCGTCGCGTTCAGCCTGACCAATCCGGGACCGCAGGAATCGATGCTGTATGTCCGCGTCGAGGAAGGCCGCTATCACGACGGCGAATGGCAGTTCCTGCGCGTATGGAACGGCGACCAGACCGATTACGGCCTCAACTTCACCGATCGCGATATGGTGCTGCGCGTCAAGCTCGGCAGCTATCGCGGCAATCCCGTCATCCCCGTCGGCAATCCCAACTAAGGCCTTCCATGACCCGAACCCTGCTGCTCGCCGCGCTGTTCGCCTCCTCTTCGAGCATCGCCTTTGCATCCGATGTGACCAAGGTGACACACGGCGTCGTCGTCACGCCCGACAGCGGCACGGCCAAGCGCGTCCGCGTGCTCGCGTACGGCGACGACAGTTTCCGGGTGACGGCAGTCCCCGGCACCGACCTCGCCGCCGCGCCCGAAAGCCTGATGGTGATCGCGGAAGCCTCGGGCGACCCCGCGATCAGCGAAGGCGGCGGCTTCGTCACGCTCAAGCTGCCCAAAGCCACTGCCCGCATCCGCCTGTCCGACGGCCGCGTCACGTTCCTCGACGCCTCGGGACGCGAAGTCCTTGCCGAGGAAGCCCGCGCCGCGTTCCAGCCGGTGACGGTCGAGAACCAGTCCTTCGCCATAGTCAGCCAGCAGTTCAACCGCGGCACCGACGAAGGGCTCTACGGCCTCGGGCAGCACCAGAATCGCCAGATGGATTACAATGGCGAGGACGTCGAACTCGCCCAGCACAATATCGACATCGCCATCCCGTTCCTCGTCTCGACGAAGAACTACGGCCTGCTGTGGGACAATAACGGGATCAGCCGCTTCGGAAACCCGACGCCCTACGGTCTGGTCGGCGCGGATTCGCTCAAGGTGGCGAGCAACGGCAAGCCGGGCTGGACCGCACAATATTATCTCGGCGATCGTCTCGCCGTGACCCGGCAGGAAGCGGTGATCGACTATCGCTACATCAAGGATCAGGCGAAATGGCCCGCCGCCGCCAAGGCCGACACGGTCGCGGCAACCGGCGGCCAGAATACCGCCGGCAACGCCGTTCAGAAGCAGCGCGTGGTGTGGACCGGCAGCGTCACGCCGGACAAGACCGGCACCCACAAGTTCAAGCTCTATTCGTCGAGCTATGTGAAGGTGTTCGCCGACGGCAAGCAGGTACTGAATCGCTGGCGCCAGAACTGGAACCCGTGGTTCCACAATTTCGATCTGCCGATGACCGCGGGCAAGCCCGTCGATATCCGCATCGAATGGGAACCCAATGCCGGCTATATCGGCCTGCTCCACAACGACCCTCTGCCGCAAGCCGATCGCCATTCGGTGTGGATGACGTCCGACGTCGCCCGCGCGATCGACTATTACTATATCGGCGGCAGCGACCTCGACGACGTCATCGCGGGATATCGCGACCTGACTGGCGCATCCTCGATGATGCCGCAATGGGCCTATGGCTTCTGGCAGAGCCGCCAGCGCTACACGACCCAAGAGGAACTGCTCGGCGTGGTCCGCGAATATCGCAAGCGCCGCCTGCCGATCGACAATATCGTCCAGGACTGGTTCTACTGGCCCGAGGATCAATGGGGCAGCCACGCATTCGATCCGGAACGCTTCCCCGATCCGGTCGGCATGGTCGACGAAGTCCATGCGCTCGACGCCCGCATCATGATCTCGGTCTGGCCGAAATTCTATCCGAATACCAAGAATGCGCAGGAGCTGCGTGCCAAGGGCCTGCTCTACGAAGGCAACCTCACGGCAGGCGAAAAGGACTGGGTCGGCAAGGGCTATCCCAACACGATCTACGACTCCTATTCGCCCGAAGCGCGCGCGATCTACTACCGCCAGATGCGCGAACAGCTCGTCGACAAGGGCTTCGACGCGTGGTGGATGGATGCCACCGAACCCGACATCCACTCGAACCTCTCGCTCGATCAGCGTGCCGAGCGGATGGGGCCGACCGCGATCGGCCTGCCCGGTGCCGCACTCTTCAACAGCTATCCGCTCGTCCATGGCGAAGGCGTCGCGCAAGGGTTGCGCGAGACAAAACCCGACGTTCGCCCCTTCATCCTCACCCGTGCCGGCTTTGCGGGCACGCAGCGGACCAGTTCAGCCTTGTGGTCGGGCGACATCGTGTCGCGCTGGGACGATCTGCGCGACCAGATCTCGGCCGGCATCAATGTGTCGCTGTCGGGCGTGCCCAACTGGACGCACGACATCGGCGGCTTTGCGCTGGAGGATCGCTATACCAACCAGGAGCCCGAGCATCTCGCCGAATGGCGTGAGCTCAACCTGCGCTGGTTCCAGTTCGGCGCGTTCAGCCCGCTGTTCCGCAGCCACGGCGAAACCCCAAAGCGCGAGATCTATGAGATCGCCGCCGACGACCCGGCGATGTACGCGGCGATGGCCGACTATTCGAAGCTGCGCTACCGGTTGATGCCGTACATCTACACCGTCGCTGCAGACAGTGCGCTGCGCGACGGCACGATCATGCGCGGCCTCGTCATGGACTTCCCGCAGGACCGCAAGGTCTGGGACATCGACGACCAGTATATGTTCGGACCGTCGTTGCTCGTCGCCCCCGTGACCGAGTTCAAGGCCCGCTCCCGGTCGGTGTATCTGCCCACAGACAGCGGCTGGTACGACTTTGCCACCGGGGCGTATTACACTGGCGGAAGCAGCATCACCGCCCCCGCCCCCTATGAGCGGATGCCGCTGTTCGTCCGCGCCGGATCGATCATTCCGACCGGTCCCGAAATCCAGCACGTCCGCGAACAGCCCGATGGCCCGATCGTACTGCACGTCTACACCGGTGCCGACGGTCGTTTCGACTGGTACGAAGACGACGGCACCAGCATGCAGTACGCGAGTGGCGGCTTCACCCGCGTTCCGTTGGTCTGGGACGACAAGGCCGGAATACTGACGATCGGCGATCGTGTCGGGTCGTACGAGGGGATGCCGGCAGAACGCGCGATCTCGGTCCGCTTTTACGGCAGGGACAAGGCGGTCGCAGCCGACTTCTCAGAGAATGGCGCGAAGCAGGTCGTGTATGACGGGAAAGCGGTGACAATCACCAGATGACACACGCACCCCGGCGCAGGCCGGGGTATGGCTGGCGTCTGGCACGTACGCTCCCATCCACTTCGGCGCCGAGGATTGCTCCCTCTCAAATGCGCCGATAGCGTGGCGCGCATCACGATCCGAGGACATCCCATTGCCCCGCACCCTCCCGCTCGCCGCGCTGCTGCTTTCCACCGCCTGCGCTCCGATGGCCGTTCAGAACCCGCCAGCCAACGTCTCCGCGCCCGAAACCAACACCGCTGCCGAGGATGCCCGCCTCACCGCATTTCTCGACGCCGCCTATGACGCCCAGCTCGCGCTGTCGCCCGAAGCCATGACCTATCAGGGCATGAAGACCGATTACGACAAGCTCGACGACTATACCGATGCCGCCAGCCAGCGCAGCTTCGCGCTCGCCGAGCGCCAGCTCGCCGACATGCGCGCCAAGTTCGATCCGGCAAAGCTCGGCACCAGCGCCCGGCTCAGCTACCGACTGTTCGAACAGGCGTTCACGGTCCGCCAGCGCAATTTCCCGTTCCGCGATTACGGCTTCCCGGTGTCGACCAACGGCAGCCCGGCGGGCGATATCCCCGTCTTTCTCATCAACAACCACCGCGTCGACAATGCCGACGATGCGCGCGCCTATATCGCCCGCATCGTCGAGACCGAGCGCGTGATGCGCGAGGTCGCCGATCAGATGCGCCGCCAGGCTGCGGCCGGCATCGTCCCGCCGCAGATGGTGTTCGCGCCAGCCCGCGCCGACGCGAAGAAGGTGCTGGTCGGCGCCCCCTTCACCAGTGGCGAGCCCGCCCCGCTCTACGCCGATTTCGTCGAGAAGGTCGGCGCGCTCGAGATTCCGCAGTCCGAAAAGGACCGGTTGCTGACCGACGCACGCGCCGCGCTGACCGGCCCGTTCAAGCGCGGCTTCGACACTTTGTTCGCCGCGCTCGACGAGATCGAGCCCAAGGCGACCAGCAACGACGGCGCATGGCGGTTGCCCAACGGCGCGGCCTATTACGACGCCCGCCTCGCCGCCATCACCACCACCGACCTCACCGCCGACCAGATCCACCGGATCGGGCTGGAGCAGGTCGCCGCGATCCGTGCCGAGATGGAAGCGGTCAAGGTGCGGATCGGCTTCACCGGCTCGCTCGAGCAATTCTTCGCCGCGGTGAAGGCAGACCCGGCGTACAAATATCCCGACACTGCCGCCGCGCGCGAAGCCTATCTGACCGACGCGCGCGCTGTGATCGCGAAGATGATGGCCGCCGCCCCGCGCTGGTTCCACACCGTGCCCAAGGCGCCACTCGAAGTCCGCGCGGTCGAGGAATGGCGCCAGGACACCGCCGCGGTCGCCTTCTACAACCGCCCTGCACCCGACGGCTCGCGCCCCGGCATCTACTACGTCAACCTCGCCGACATGACTCAGGTGCAAAAGCCGCAGGTGGCGGGCATCGCCGTCCATGAAGGCGCGCCCGGCCATCATTTCCAGATCGCCCGTGCGATGGAATTGCCCGGCCTCCCCAAGTTCCGCAAGTTCGGCGGCTACGGCGCCTATGTCGAAGGCTGGGGTCTCTATAGCGAGCGGCTCGGTCAGGAAATGGGCGCCTACCCGACGCCTATCGACGAATTCGGGATGCTGTCGCTCCAGATCTGGCGCGCGATCCGGCTGGTGGTCGACACCGGCATCCATTCGAAACGCTGGTCGCGCGACAAGGCGATCGCCTATTTCCGCGCCAACAGCTCGGTATCCGACCGCGACACCGTCAAGGAGGTCGATCGCTACATCAACAATCCCGGCCAGGCGACCGCGTACATGATCGGTCGCCTCAAGATCGGCGAGCTGCGCGCCAAAGCCGAGCGCGAACTCGGCAACCGCTTCGACATCCGCAATTTTCACGAAGTGGTGCTCGGCAACGGCGCGCTTCCGCTCGACGTGCTCGAGGAAGAGGTCGATCGCTACATCGCGGCCAGCCGGGGGTAGCACGCTCCCGCTTGACATCGCCCACCCCGCCGCCGCATTCCCCGCCGCGATACAGGTTCGCGCAAGCGATCAAAAGGGAAGCCGGTGCGAGGGAAACCTTCTAGACCGGCGCTGTTCCCGCAACTGTAACCGATGACACCGCGCCCCATGCGCCACTGTCCTTTGAGGATGGGAAGGCGGGACGCGATCCGGCGGTGCACTCCGCCGGGCATCGGGAGCCAGGAGACCTGCCCGTATCGTCTGTCCTTTTTCCGGTCGGGAGGTGCCGGGAAATCGAAGGCACGTTTCCTTCGCGCGACAGCAACCGGGCCGGGGCACATGCTCGGGCGCGGGCTGTCGCAGCCGGCATGCCCGCGTTCCCGTCATCCCCAGCCCGTTCGCATGGGCCAGGCCGCCTCCACGCGGCCGACGAAGGGAATGACGCATGACAACCTATGACCGACACCAACCGGACCCTATCTCCGTTCGTTTCGAGCGAAGTCGAGAAACGCTGGGCGTAGCTCGCCAAACCCGTCTCTCGACCATGCTCGAGACGAACGGTTGGTGGTTGGCTTCGCTCACCCTCCTGACCCTCACCACCCCCGCCACCGCGCAGGACCGTTCCCAGTCCGAAATCACCGTCACCGCGACCCGCACACCGCAACCGATCGACGAGGTCGGCCAGCCCGTTACGGTCCTCGACCGCGATCTGATCGAACAGCGCCAGACCGTTGCCGTCTCCGACCTCATCGCCACCACCCCCGGCGTGACGATCAATCGCAACGGCAGCATCGGCAGCACCACCGGCATCTTCGTGCGCGGAGCGGAGACCGACCAGACCTTAGTCCTGATCGACGGCGTCCGCGTCAACGACCCGGCCTCGCCCGGCGGCGCATTCAACTTCGGCGACCTGCTCACCGGCAATATCGACCGTATCGAAGTGCTGCGCGGATCGAACAGCGTCGCCTGGGGCAGCCAGGCGGTCGGCGGTGTCGTCAACATCGTCAGCGCCGCGCCCACCGATACCCCGACCCTGAACGCCGCCGCCGAATATGGCTCGTTCGACACCGTTAATGCCCGCGCCAACGCTTCCGCCCGCGTCGGCCCGGCCGCGCTCAGCATCGGCGGCTCGTATTTCGAAAGCGACGGCATCTCGCAGGCCGCGATCGGTACCGAAGCGGACGGCTATCAGAACACGACGCTCAATGCCCGCGCCGACATCGCGCTGACCGACACGATCAGCGCCGACCTGCGCGGCTACTACATCCTCGGCAATCTCGATGTCGACGGCTACCTTCCCGATTTCAGCTTCGGCGACACCGACGAAACCTCGCGTACCGAACAGTGGATCGGCTATGCCGGCCTCAATTACGCCAGCAGCGACGCCCGCTGGGCCGGCCGCGTCGCCTATAGCTATTTCGAGAATGACCGCCGCAACCGTAGCCCCGACGCCGTCACCTATGACGGCTATGGCCGCACCGAACGCTTCGAAGCGCAGGCCGGGCTTCAGCCGATCGAACCGCTCAAGCTCGTGCTTGGCTACGAACATGAAGCACCGAACTATCTCGCCACCTCGTTCGGCACTACCACCAGCGGCAGGGTCAACATCGACAGCGCCTTCGCACTCGCGATCCTGTCGCCGATCGAGCCGCTGACGTTGACAGCCGGCGTCCGCCACGACGACCACAGCCGCTTCGGCGGCGCCACCACCTTCGGCGCGAGCGGTGCCTATGCGGTCGGCGATTTCGCGATCGTCCGCGCGGCCTATGGCGAAGGCTTCAAGGCGCCGACGCTTTACCAGCTGCTCGGCGACTACGGGAACCCCGATCTTGTTCCCGAAACCTCGAAAAGCTACGAGGCGGGCGTCACGCTCTTCGCGCTCGACCGGGCAATCGCGCTTGGCGGGACCTGGTACACGCGCGATACGCAAAACCTGATCGGCTTCGTCGATTGCGATACGACGATCCCGGTCTGTGCCGGCGGTGAGCGTCCGTTCGGCGTCTATTCGAACACCCGCCTGACCAGGGCCGAAGGCGTCGAGGCCACGCTCGACCTGCGTCCCTCCAACCGCCTCACCCTCGCGGCCAACTACACGCTGACTCAATCCCGCGACCGCACTCCCGGCCCGACTTTCGACAAGCGGCTGATCCGCCGCCCGGTCGATGTCGCGAATTTCTCGATCGACTGGCAATCGCCCTTCGCGGTCGCGCTCGGCAGCACGATCCGAATGGTCGGTGATTCCTTCGAGAATGGTGGCAATACGCTCTCGACCGACGGCTATGCGGTGGTCGACATCCGCGCCGGCATCGACCTTGGCGATCGGCTCGAACTCTATGGCCGTGTCGAGAACCTGTTCGATGCCGAGTATCAGACGGTTCGCGATTATGGCACCTATCCGCTGTCCGCCTATGGCGGCGTCCGGGTACGCCTGTAATGCCAAGGGCGCGGCGTCTGGCAACCGCGCTGGCGAGCCTCGCGCTTGCCGGATGCGGCATGCCCGGCGCCGCGCCGCGCGGCCCTCTTCCCGAACGCCCGCGCATCGTGTCGATGAACCCGTGCATCGACGCGATCCTCGCGCGCGTCGCCGACCCCGCGCAGGTCGTCGCGATCAGCCATTATTCGCAGGAACCGAATGCGACCTCGGTCGACCTGAAATGGGCCAGCCGGTTCGCCGTCAACTACGACACCGCCGAAGAAGTCATCACCTTCCAGCCCGACCTGGTCCTGATCGGCCCGCACGTCGCCAAGGCAACCGTCGCCGCGATCGAACGCTCGGGCGTCGCCACCGAAACCGTCGGCGTGCCGATGACGATCGCCGAGAGTCTCGCCCAGATCACCCAGGTCGCCGCCGCTATCGGCCACCCCGACCGCGGCGCGGCGCTGGTGCACGAAATCGAGACCGTCCTTGCCGCCGCCGCCCCGCGCCCCGGCACTCCCCCGATCCCGGCGCTCATCTGGCAAGGCGGCGGCCTCGTCCCGGGCTCCGGCACCCTCGCCGACGAACTGCTGGTGCGCACCGGCTTCACCAACCAGAGCGCCGCGTACGGCCTCGCCGCCTGGGACATCCTACCGGTCGAACACCTCATCGCGCGCCCGCCCGCGATCATCTTCCACGATGTAGATCACCAGGCCCGCGCGCTGCGCTCGGGCGCGGTCGCCCGGCTCGGCAAGCTAACCACCCTCGCCCCGTTCCCCGAGCACCTTCTGCAATGCGCGGGACCAAACCTGATAGAAACCACACAGGTGCTGGCTGCGGCACGCGAGGAATATCTGCGCTCCGCCAAATCCGTTCGTTTCGAGCGAAGTCGGGAAACCGATGCAAGCGCGCGGTCAGCGTTTCTCGACTTCGCTCGAACCGAGCGGAAGGTGTTTGGAACCTTCCCATGACTCGCCCTCGCATCCTCCTCGCCCTGACGCTCGCTGCCACCCTCGCCGCCGCGCTGTCGCTGATGGCCGGCAAGACCTGGGTTCCGTTCGACGCCTGGTGGAGCACCGACCCCCGCTGGTGGATCATCTTCGACCTGCGCGTTCCCCGCACATTGCTCGCGCTGATGATCGGCGCGGTGCTCGGGCTGTCGGGTGCGGTGCTGCAGGGTTATCTCCGCAACCCGCTCGCCGACCCCGGCCTTGTCGGCGTTTCCTCCGCCGCCGCGTTCGGCGCCGTCACGGCGATCTTCTTCGGCATCGGCGGCAGCGTATGGATGCTTGCGGGCAGCGCGATGGCCGCCGCCGCGCTGTCGGTCGCGCTGCTCGCCTTCCTCGTCGGGCGCAGCGCCAGCGCGGTCAGCTTCATTCTGGCGGGCACGATCCTCTCCGCGCTTGCCGCCGCACTGACGACGCTTCTGATAAGCATCGCCCCCAACCCGTTCGCCACTGCCGAAATCGTGACCTGGCTGATGGGCGCGCTCACCGACCGCGGCTATGACGAGATCGTCTTTGCCGCCCCGTTCATGGCGCTCGGCGCGCTGCTCCTTCTCACTACCGGCCGCACCCTCGATGCGCTCGCGCTCGGCGAGGACGTCGCGCGGTCGATGGGCATCAGCATCCCGCGCCTGCAAGCGATCATCGCCTTGGGCCTTGGCCTTGGCGTCGGCGCGTCGGTCGCGGTCACCGGCGTGGTCGGCTTCGTCGGCCTGATCGTGCCGCACATCGTCCGTCCGTTGGTGGGCCAGAAGCCCTCGGCGCTGCTGGTCCCCTCGATGCTCGCCGGAGCGCTCCTCCTCACTATCGCCGACAGCCTCGTGCGCATGACCCCCGGCGCGGGCGAACTCAAACTGGGGGTGGCGATGGCGCTGATCGGTGCGCCCTTCTTCTTCTGGCTGCTGTGGCGCTATCGGCGGCACATGGCATGACCGCCATCCTGCAACTCGCTCGCGCGTCCGTTACGATCGGCGCCACCCCGATCCTGACCGAAATCGACGCCACCTTCGATCCCGGCCGCATCACCGTAATCCTTGGCCCCAATGGCGCGGGAAAATCGACATTGCTGTCCCTGCTCGTCGGCCTGCGCGCGCCCGACCGCGGCGCGGCGATGCTTGGCGACCGCCCGATTGCAGGCATCCCCGCGATCGAACGCGGCCGACGCATCGGCTACCTTCCGCAAAGCGCCGAACTTCACTGGGACCTCGAAGTGCGCGACCTCGTCGCGCTTGGCCGCACCCCCCGCCGGGGCAGGTTCGGCGCGCTGTCGCCAGCCGATGACGCGGCGATCGACCGCGCGCTCGCGGAAACCGACACCGAACGCTTCGCGCACCGCCGCGCCGGCAGCCTGTCCGGAGGAGAACGCGCCCGCGTCCTCCTCGCCCGCGTGCTGGCGGGGGAGCCCGACTGGATCCTTGCCGACGAACCGCTCGCCAGCCTGGACCCCGCGCACCGCATCGAGGTGCTGACGGCGCTGCAGAACGTTGCAGCCAGCGGCACCGGCGTGGTGCTGGTCCTGCATGATCTGACGCTGGCGCATTGGGTTGCCGACGACGTGCTGCTGCTCGATCGAGGGCGCGTGGTCGCTGCCGGAAGTAACGATATCCTCACCGAGCCTGGCCTGATCGAACGTGTGTACGGCATTGCCGTCGACCGCATCGACCGCGCGGGCCAGCCGCCGCTGATCGTGCCGGTCCCGCGGCTGCACCGCGACGGAGCCGGGGGCTGACCGGGGGCCTCTGCCGCCCTACACAAAGGCGATGACGTCGCCCAAATCAGAGCTGCGCGCGCAGCTTCGCGCACGCCGTGCCGCCTTCGTCGCGAATCTCGACGATCGCTTGGCCGCGACCGACCGCGCCACGACGCATATCCTCGACCGACTGGACCCCGGCGCCACGCTGTCGGCCTATGGTGCGATCGGGGACGAAATCGATGCGATGGCGCTGCTTATCGTGGCAGCGGATCGGGGCCATGCCACCGCGCTTCCCCAAGTCACCACCCGCGACCAGCCGATGCGCTTCCTCGCCTGGCGCCCCGGCGATCCGCTCGTCCCCGGCCCGTTCGGCCTGCAGCAACCCGCCTTCGACGCTTCCGAAGTGATCCCCGACGTCATCGTCACCCCGCTTCTCGGCTTCGACCGCAGCGGAGGCCGCATCGGTCAAGGCGCGGGGTTCTACGACCGCGCGTTCGCTGCGCACCCCTTCGCGCGCCGCATCGGTCTCGCCTGGAGTGCGCAGGAAGTCGCCAGTCTTCCGCTCGACCCTTGGGACGTCCCGCTCCACGCCGTCGCGACCGAAGCCGAATGGATCACCATCGCGGGGGTGCGCTGACGCCTGCGCCCCGCTATGCGACGCCCATGACCACGCCCCCCTGCCGCGACTGGCTGTCGCACGCCATCGCCGCGATCGAAGCCGATCGCGCGCGCTCGGCCGACACCCATCTCGTCAAGCTCGCAACCGGCCCGCATCCCGGCATCGACGTCTATTTCAAGGATGAATCGAGTCACCCCTCAGGCTCGCTCAAGCACCGGCTAGCGCGCTCGCTGTTCCTGTATGCGCTGTGCAACGGCTGGATCGGCCCCGAGACCACCATCGTCGAGGCGTCGTCCGGATCGGCGGCGATCTCCGAAGCCTATTTCGCGCGCCTGCTCGGCCTGCCGTTCGTCGCCGTCATTCCCAGCGGAACGTCGTCGGCGAAGATCGCCGAGATCGAGCGGCTCGGCGGCCATTGCGAACCCGTCGCCGCCGCGGACATCTACATCGCGGCACAGCGCATCGCCGACGAAAGCGGCGGGCATTACATGGACCAGTTCACCTATGCCGAGCGCGCGACCGACTGGCGCGGCAACAACAACATCGCCGAAAGCATCTTCGAGCAGATGGCGCACGAGCCGCATCCGGTGCCGGCCTGGATCGTCGTCGGCGCCGGCACCGGCGGCACCTCGGCGACGATCGGCCGCTACATCCGCTATCGCCATTCGAGCTGTGCCCGCACCCGCCTGGCGGTGGTCGATCCCGAAGGATCGGTGTTCGCCGAGCATTGGCGCACGGGCGATCGCGGCCTCACCGCGCGCGGCAGCCGCATCGAAGGCATCGGCCGGCCCCGCGTCGAGCCGTCGTTCCTCGCCAGCGTCATCGACCGCATGATCGAGGTGCCCGATCGCGACAGCTTCGCCGCGGCGCGCGAACTGTCGGTCGAGCTGGGTCGCCGCGTCGGTCCGTCGACCGGCACCAATCTGGTCGGAGTGCTGGCCCTCGCCGACGAGATGGCCGCGAACGGCGCGAGCGGCAGCATCGTCAGCCTGATCTGCGATTCGGGCGAACGCTATATGGACACGCTGTTCGACGACGATTGGGTCGCGGCGCAGCAGTAACCAACGCCCCTCTCCTTCAGGAGAGGGGGTTGAAGCTCACCCCTCCGGCACCGCGCCGGTCAACGCGCCGTGGCAATGCTTGTACTTGCGCCCCGACCCGCACGGGCATGGCGAGTTGCGGTTTACCCGGCCTTCCCAATGCTCGGGATTGTCGCCGAGATCGGCCTGCGCCGGCTGCGGGATCTGGAATGGCGGCATTTGCTGCGGCACCGTCCCCGCCGATCCGCCGTCGAAATCGTCGCTATTGTCCTCGCCGGTGAACGGATCGAAGTGCGTCGTCAGGAAATCGGGAAGGTCGGGAAGCGACGGTGCCTCGGGCAGGCGGAAGGTCGCGTGCGCGATCGTCTTGGTGACATCCTCGCGGATCACCGCCAGCATCCGCTCGAACAGCGCGAACGCTTCCTGCTTATATTCGTTGATCGGCGTCTTCTGCGCATAGGCGCGCAGGTGAATCACCTGCCGCAGCGCATCGAGCATCGCCAGATGCTCCTTCCAGTGATGGTCGAGATTCTGCAGCAGGATCGACTTTTCGATCGACGTCCACATACTCGGCTCGAGATCGGCGACCTTGGCCTCGACCTCGGCGTCGGCCATCTCGCGGATGCGGTTCTCGACATCCTCCGGCTCGATGCCATCCTGTTCGGCGATCCACGCATCGACCGGGGGGTCGACGTTGAGGATCTCGACCGAGCGCGCCTTGAGCCCGGCGATGTCCCATTGCTCCGGATAGGTGCCGACCGGGCACGCCTCGCCGACCAGGCCGTTGACCGTCTCGCCGCGCATGTCGATCACGACGTCGCCGACCGTTTCCGCATCCATGATGTCGGCACGTTGCTCGTAGATGACCTTGCGCTGGTCGTTCATCACGTCGTCATATTCGACGACCTGCTTGCGCACGTCATAGTTGCGCGCCTCGACCTTCTTCTGCGCGGTCTCGATCGCCTTGCTCAACCACTTCGATCCGATCGCCTCGCCATCGGCGATGTTCGACCGCATCATCTTGGAGAACATCGTGTCCGGCCCGAAGATGCGCAGCAGATCGTCGTCGAGGCTCAGATAGAACCGGCTGAGTCCCGGATCGCCCTGTCGCCCCGAACGCCCGCGCAGCTGGTTGTCGATCCGCCGGCTCTCATGCCGCTCGGTGCCCAGCACGAACAGTCCGCCCGCCGCCAGCACGCGCGCCTTCTCCTCCTCGATTTCGACGCGGATGCGCTCGATCGCGGCGTCGCGCTCGGCCCCGTCGGGCATTTCGGCCAACTCGTCGCCGACCCGGAATTCCAGGTTGCCGCCCAGCTTGATGTCGGTGCCGCGTCCGGCCATGTTGGTCGCGATCGTCACCGCCCCAGCGCGGCCGGCCTGCGACACGATATGCGCTTCCATCTCGTGATAGCGCGCATTGAGGACCTTGTGCGGCACGCCTTCCTTCTCGAGATATTCGGCGAGCAGCTCGGACTTCTCGATCGACACCGTGCCGACCAGCACCGGCTGGCCCTTTTCGGCATGCTCCTTGATGCTGCGCGCGATCGCGATGAATTTGTCCTGCATCGTCTTGTAGAACTCGTCCTCCTCGTCGACGCGGCGCACTTCGACATTGGTCGGGATCGACACGACGTTCATCTTGTAGATCTGGTGGAACTCGGCCGCTTCGGTCGCTGCGGTGCCGGTCATTCCCGACAGTTTCGGGTACATGCGGAAATAATTCTGGAAAGTGATCGACGCCAGCGTCTGGTTCTCCGGCTCGATCGTCACGCCTTCCTTGGCCTCGACCGCCTGGTGCAGTCCGTCGGACCAGCGCCGCCCGTCCATCATCCGACCGGTGAACTCGTCGATGATGACGACCTTGCCGTCCTTGACGATGTAATCGGTGTCGCGCTTGAACATCATGTTCGCGCGCAGCGCCTGATTAAGGTGATGCACCACCTGCGTATTCTCGAAGTCATACAAGTTGGCGCCGATCAGCAGCCCCGCCGCCTCCAGCGCGCGCTCGGCCTTCTCGGTGCCGTCCTCGGTCAGGATGATGGACTTCTGCTTCTCGTCCTTTTCGTAATCCTCCTCGGCGAACAGCTTCACCACCGCATCGACCTGCATGTACAGTTCCGACTTGTCGTCGGTCGGACCGGAGATGATCAGCGGCGTGCGCGCCTCGTCGATCAGGATCGAATCGACCTCGTCGACGATCGCGAAGTTGAACGGCCGCTGCGTCATCGACGCGCGGTCGTACTTCATGTTGTCGCGCAGATAATCGAAGCCGAACTCGTTGTTGGTGCCATAGGTGATGTCGGAGCCATAGGCCTCGCGCCGCTGGTGATCGGTCAGGTTCGGCACGATCACACCGACGCTCATCCCCAGGAAGCGATAGACCTGCGCCATCCACTCGGCATCGCGCCGTGCCAGATAATCGTTGACGGTGACGACGTGCACGCCCTTGCCTGCCAGCGCGTTGAGATAGGTCGCAAGCGTCGCGACCAGCGTCTTGCCCTCGCCGGTACGCATCTCGGCGATCTCGCCGCGATGCAGGACGATGCCGCCGACCATCTGCACGTCGAAATGGCGCATGCCCAGCTTGCGCACCGCCGCCTCGCGCACGGTCGCGAACGCCTCGGGAAGCAGATCGTCGAGCGTCTCGCCATTCGCCAGCCGCTCGCGAAAGCGCACCGTCTGCTGGGCGAGTTCATCGTCCGACATCGCCTGCATCGCGGCTTCATGCCCCGCGATCCTGGTGACGATCGGGTTGAGCGACTTGACGTAGCGGTCGTTGGAAGAACCGAACAAGGATTTGGCTAGGCCGCCGAACATGGGCTTTTCCTGACTATGAAGTGACGCCCGCCGGTCATGGCCGCGAGCGCGAATAACGGGGATATGGGAGCGACAGCGCGCGGCTCAACCGCGCGGGGCGTCAACGCTATTCGCGGCGCCGCGCGGGACGTTCGGCTTTTGGCAGCAGCGCAGCGACGTCGCCGCCGACGCCGATAATCGCGGTCAATCCTCCCCGGGCGCGCCATCTGTCAGCAGCGCGATCGAGGTCGGCGAGATGTTCACGCGCGGACCGCGCCGAAACATGCTTGGCAGCAACATCCGCCACTGCGAGAGCACTGGCCGCCGCGACCTGGCTTTGGCGCACCGGTCCGGCCTCGGCCGAAAAGCCGGTAAGCGCTGCGAGCAGGGCATAAAGGAGCGGCAGGAAGTTCACGACCCGCTTCTTATGCCGCACTGCGATGAACGTCCACCGAATGGTGACTGCGCTCTGCCGGGAAGCCGTTGCACGTCCGTCCGACAAGCGCCAAAGCTGTCGTCATGAACCGCTCCCCGCTCGCGCCCGCGACTTTTCCCGAACTCCCCGTCATCACCGGCGTAGAGCTCCGCATCGCCCGCGCGCAGTACAAGACGTGGGACCGCTGCGACCTGACGTTCGTCACGCTTGCCCCCGGCACCGCCGTCGCGGGCGTCCTCACCCAAAGCAAATGCCCCTCGCCCGAGGTCGAATGGTGCCGCCGCGCGCTCGTCCTCGGCCAGGCGCGCGCGCTGGTAGTCAACGCCGGCAATTCCAACGCCTTTACCGGCAGCCGTGGCCGCGACGCGGTCGAGGCGATCGCGGCGCGCACCGCGGGGCATCTCGGCTGTCAGCCATCTGACGTGTTCGTCGCCTCCACCGGCGTGATCGGCGTGCCGCTGCCGATCGACAAGGCCGAAGCCGGGCTCGATGCCGCCTTCGCCGCCGACCCTTGCGGTTGGGAAGACGCCACCAATACCATCGGCACCACCGACACCTTCCCCAAGGCTGCGACCACCTCGGCGATGATCGGCGATACGCGCGTCACCCTGGTCGGGATCATCAAGGGGTCGGGCATGATCGCTCCCGACATGGCAACGATGCTCGGCTTCATCTTCACCGACGCCGCCGTCGGCGCGGAGTTCCTGCAAGCTGCGCTCCGCACCGCCAACGCCTCGACCTTTTCGTGCATCACCGTCGACAGCGACACGTCGACCAGCGACACCGTCCTTGGCTTCGCTACCGGCGCCGCCGGCAATGCCCCGATCGGCGACGAAGACGACGCCGGGGCCGACGCCTTCGTCGCCGCGCTCACCGATCTGTGCCGCCAGCTCGCGCAGCTTGTCGTGCGCGACGGGGAAGGCGCGACCAAGTTCATCGAGATCGCCGTCAGCGGAGCCGAAAGCGACCGCAGCGCGCATGTCGTGGCGATGAGCATCGCCAATTCCCCGCTGGTCAAGACCGCGATTGCGGGCGGGGATGCCAATTGGGGCCGCGTCGTCATGGCGGTCGGCAAGGCCGGCGAACCCGCCGATCGCGATACGCTGTCGATCCGCTTCGGCAGCATTCAGGTCGCGCAGGGCGGCATGGTCGTCGAGGGCTATGACGAGGCGCCCGTAGCGGCACATCTGCAGGGTCAGGACGTCGAGATCGGCGTCGACCTCGGGCTCGGCGAAGGACGCGCCACCGTTTGGACCTGCGACCTGACCCACGGCTATATCTCGATCAACGCCGACTATCGCAGCTAAGCGCTGCACCGGAGTTGCAGGCGTCGGCACTTGCCATCACGATGCAACAGGCGAACACTATCGGTGGCAAATTCGAGCGATCCGAGGGAGTGATGCAATGATCGGCTATGTAACGATCGGGACCAACGATATCCACGCGGCGCGGCGCTATTATGCGGCACTGCTCGGAAGCATCGGCGGTACCGAACTGATGCGGCTCGAAGAAAACGGCATGACCATGTACGGCACCGGCTGGGAAGCGCCGTCGATCGCGATCACAACACCGTATGACGGCAATGCCGCAGTGCCCGGCAATGGCCAGATGGTCGCGCTGGTGATGGACAGCCGCGCCAAGGTCGATTCGCTGCACGCCACCGCGCTCGAACTGGGCGGCAGCGACGAAGGCGCGCCCGGCCTGCGCGGACCGGCCGAGTTGAACTTCTACGCCGGATATTTCCGCGATCCCGAAGGGAACAAGCTCGCCGCCTTCTGCACCGCGCCGGAATAGTCGCCGCCACTTCAGGGCAGCGCCGCGACAGCATCCGATCGCGCGCAGCTTGCCAGTCGTTGTTCGTCCAGCCTGCGGTTCGCCGTCGTGGCTTTCGGCACTTCGACCGGCTGTCCGACCGCGCGCGCCGCGAATTGTCGCGGATCCAGCCCGCTGCACCGCATCAGCAGGTCGAGCATCCGCGGAGGCGTTTCGCGGGCTTCGCTCGACAGCTTGAAAGTGCCCCAGTGGATCGGCAGCGCGAAGGGCTGACCGAGCCGGTCGAACACGCGCACCGCATCGGGCGGGCCGATATGGCTGCCGGTGCCGAGCTGGCCTGGCGTGAAGCGGAACGCGCCGATCGGCAGGATCGCGAAGCGTATCGGCCCGGCCTCCCGCGCCTGCCGGGGCCATCGCCCGTCGCCGAACCCGGTATCGCCGGCGAAGAACAAATTGCCGCCGGGCAGCGTCACCACGAAACTCGACCACAGCGCGCGATTGCGGTCGGCGAACCAGCGGCTCGACCAATGGTGATTGCGCGTCACCGCCACGCCGATACCCGGCCGTATCGCCAGCGCTTCACCCCAATCGAGCGCGCGCGACCGAACACCCGCCTGCCCGATCACGCTGTCGTTGCCCAGGCTGGTGACGATGGTCGGCCGGTCACGTAACCACAGCCGCTTGAGCGTCGCGAGGTCGAGATGGTCGTAATGGTTGTGGCTGACCAGGACGAGATCAATCGGGGGCAGGTCGTCGAACGCGATTCCGGGCACAGTGGTGCGCGCGGGACCCAGGCCAAGCGGTCCGGCGGTTTCGCTCCAGATCGGGTCGGTGAGGATATTGAGCCCCTGGGTCTGCACCAGCACGCTGGCATGTCCGATCCAGGTCGCGACCATCCGGTCGCCCTCGACCCGCTCGGCAGGCTTTGACGGCTGCACCTCCACGCGGCCCGGCCAGGGGGCGTCGCCCTGCCCGGTCGCGCGGCGCATCAAGAACCCGGCGCGGCTGCCACCGCCGGGCACGCCTGCGGTATCCTCGCCATCGGGATTGAAGAAGCGCGCGCCATCGAAATGGTCGCTCGCCGCCCCGCGATAATAGACCCGGTCGAGGAAGCGCGGCACGATCGTGATCGCCAGGCATGCCGCGATCACCAGCCACAGCAGCACTGCACCGATGCGGCGGACCGCGCGCGTCATCGCGCCGACGAGGGGCTGGGGGTCATCGTGCCTCAACCCCCGGCAAGGGCGAAGGTGCCGCGAATTCGTTCAGACGCTTGCCAGCAATCCTTCGCGTGCGATCTTCTCGCGCCACACCAGCGGCGCGAGGTGATGAACATTCTCGCCCGCGCTATCGACCGCGACCGTCACCGGAAAATCCTCGACCGCGAACTCGTAGATCGCTTCCATGCCGAGATCCTCGAACGCCACGACCCTGGCCCCCTTGATCGCCCGCGCGACCAGATAGGCGGCACCCCCGACTGCCATCAGATAGGCGGACTTGGCCTCGGCGATCGCCGCGGTCGCATCCGCTCCGCGCTCGGCCTTGCCGACCATCGCCAGCAGCCCCTGGCCCAGCATCATCCGCGTGAACTTGTCCATGCGGGTGGCGGTTGTCGGGCCGGCGGGACCGACCACCTCCTCGCCGACCGGATCGACCGGGCCGACATAATAGATCACGCGCCCGGCAAACTCGACCGGCAGCGACTCGCCGGCATCGAGCATGTCCCTGATCCGCTTGTGCGCGGCATCCCGCCCGGTCAGCATCCGGCCGTTCAAGAGCAGCCGGTCGCCATGCTTCCAGCTCTGAACGACCTGGGGCGTCAGCGTATCGAGATCGACGCGCATCGCCGCCTTGTCCGGCTTCCAGTCGACATCGGGCCATTCGGACAATTTGGGCGCTTCCAGATAGGCAGGCCCCGATCCGTCAAGCGCGAAATGCGCGTGGCGCGTGGCGGCGCAGTTGGGGATCATCGCCACCGGCTTGCCCGCGGCGTGGCAGGGAAAATCATGGATCTTGACGTCGAGGATCGTCGACAGGCCGCCCAGCCCCTGCGCGCCGATACCCAGCGCGTTGACCTTGTCGAAGATCTCGATCCGCAGTGCTTCGATATCGTTCGACGGGCCCCGGGCCTTGAGCTGCCCCATGTCGATCGGCTCCATCAACGACTGCTTGGCCAGCAGCACCGCGCGCTCGGCAGTCCCGCCGATGCCGATGCCGAGCATCCCCGGCGGACACCAGCCCGCGCCCATTTGCGGCAACATCTCGAGCACCCAGTCGGCGATCGGATCGGACGGGTTCATCATCTTGAACTTGGACTTGTTCTCGCTTCCGCCGCCCTTGGCCGCGACATCGATCGACACGGTGTTCCCCGGCACCATCTCGACATGCAGCACGCTCGGCGTGTTGTCGCGCGTATTGCGCCGCGTGAAGGCGGGGTCGGCCAGGATCGATGCGCGCAGCTTGTTCTCGGGGTTCAGATAGGCGCGCCGCACTCCCTCGTCGATCACCTCTTGCAGGCTGCGCGACGTGTCGTCCAATCGGCAGTCCATGCCCCATTCTACGAAGACGTTGACGATCCCGGTATCCTGGCAGATCGGGCGGTGTCCTTCGGCGCACATCCGCGAATTGGTCAAAATCTGCGCGATCGCGTCCTTGGCGGCGGGCGATTGCTCGGCCTCGTACGCCGCGCCGAGCGCGCGGATATAGTCCATCGGATGATAGTAGCTGATGAACTGGAGCGCGTCGGCGACGCTCTCGATCAGGTCGGCGGTGCGGATGGTGACGGTCATGGCCGCGGTTTCTAACGCGCGGATGGCCAAACTCAATCGCGATCGGTCGGCGCGCCGAGCGGAAACATGTGGCGATAGGGCCGCGCCTCGTCGAGCGCCCGAGCATAGGACGGCCGCGCGAGCAGGCGGCGGCGATAGGCATGCAGGTTCGCGAAGTGCTCGGGGATCGCGTAGCTCCAGTCGGCATAGAGCAACGACGGCGCTGCCGCACAGTCGGCCATGCTGAACGCACCACCCGCCGCCCATTCCCGACCGTCCATCCAGCGGTCGAGCCACGCGTAGCTTTTGTCCAGCAGCGCGTGTGCTTCGGATACGGTCTTTGGATCGCCCTGCCCCTCTCCGCGCATCGCATCGATGACGAGCCGCTGTTGCGGGATCGACACGTAATTGTCGAACACCCGGTCCAGCCACCGCACCTCGACCGCAGCATCGGCATTCTTCGGGATCAGCAGGCTTGGGCCGGGATGATGGACCGCAAGATATTCGATGATGATCGTCGCTTCGGGGACGACACGATCGTTATCGGTCAGGACAGGAAATTTCCCGATCGGCCACAAAGCGCCGAACCTGCTCGCCACCGGATCGCTGCCGTCGAGCATGTGAAACGTGAACGGCGTATCGTTCTCGTACAGCGCCGTGAGTGCCTTCTGGCAAAAGGATGACAGCGGATGCGCAAAGAGTGCCAGCGTCGTTTCATCCATTGTCGCTCTCCTTCACCTGCCGCAATCCTAATTCGCTGCGCGTGCTTGCGTCCACTCCTCTTGATCGGCCGCACCGCGCGGCCTAGCGAACGGGCATGACCGACGCCGCGCTCCCCCGGACCCAAGAGGAAGCCGCCGCCGAACTGGCGCTTCTCGCCGCCGAAATTGCGCGCCACAACCGGCTGTACCACACCGACGACGCGCCGGAGATCGACGACGCCGCCTACGACGCGCTGGTGCGCCGCAATGCCGCGATCGAAGCGGCGTTTCCCGGACAGGTCCGTCCCGATTCGCCCTCGGTCCAGGTCGGCGCCGCGCCCGCAGCGCATCTCGCCAAGGTCGCGCATGCCCGGCCGATGTTCAGCCTCGACAACGCGTTTGCCGATGAAGAAGTCGCCGAATTCGTCCAGCGAGTGCGCCGCTTCCTCAACCTAGCGCCGGACGAGCCCGTCGCGCTCACCGCCGAGCCCAAGATCGACGGGCTGTCGTGCTCGCTGCGCTATGAAGACGGCAAGCTGGTCCGCGCGCTTACCCGCGGCGATGGCACGGTTGGCGAGGACGTCACCGCCAATGTCCGCACCCTCGCCGACATTCCGCAGGCCCTGCCCAATGACGCTCCCGACATCTTCGAAGTGCGCGGCGAGGTCTACATGGCAAAAGCGGCGTTTGCCGACCTCAACACCCGCCTGCGCGATGCTGCCGAAGCCGCGGGCGACGTCACCAAGGCGCGCCAGTTCGCCAATCCGCGCAACGCCGCCGCCGGATCGCTGCGGCAAAAGGATGCGTCGGTTACCAAGGCGCGGCCGCTGCGCTTCCTCGCGCATGGCTGGGGCGAAGCATCGGACCTGCCGGGCGAGACGCAGCACGCGGTGGTCGAGGCGCTGCGCGGGTGGAAGTTTCCTGTCGCCGAGCACTTCGCCCGCGCCGAGACGATCGATGCCGCGCTGGCGCAGTATCGCGCGATCGAGGCGATCCGCGCCGACCTGCCGTTCGACATCGACGGTGTCGTGTACAAGGTCGATCGCCTCGACTGGCAGGCGCGGCTGGGCAGCGTCGGCAAGGCGCCGCGCTGGGCACTGGCGCACAAATTCCCTGCCGAACGCGCGCAGACCACCTTGAATGCGATCGATATCCAGGTCGGCCGCACCGGCAAGCTCACCCCCGTGGCGCGGCTCGAGCCGGTCACCGTCGGCGGCGTCGTAGTCACCAACGCCACGCTGCACAATGCCGACGAAATCGTGCGGCTGGGCGTCCATCCCGGCGACCGCGTGGTGATCCAGCGCGCCGGCGACGTCATTCCCCAAATCGTCGAGAACCTGTCGCGCGACGACACCCGCGCGCCCTGGCCCTTCCCCGCCGCCTGTCCCGAATGCGGATCGGACGCGGTGCGCGAGGAAGGCGAGGTCGACATCCGCTGCACCGGCGGCCTGATCTGCCCGGCGCAGCGGATCGAGCGGCTGAAGCATTTCGTCAGCCGCGGCGCGATGGATATCGAGGGACTCGGCGGACAGCAGATCGAGGACTTCGTGCGCGACGGCCTAATCCACGCGCCCGCCGACATCTTCCGCCTGACCGAGGACCAGTTGCTGGCCCGCAAGAAGGACGGCCGCGTCTGGGCCACCAACCTGCTCGCAGCGATCGAGGCGAAGCGCCGTCCCGATCCGGTGCGGTTCCTGTTCGGACTGGGCATCCGCCATGTCGGCAGCGTCACCGCGCGCGCGTTGCTCAAGGTGTTCGCGACCGTCGAAGCGATCGCCGCCGTCGCTTCCGATCCGGAACGCCGCGCGGAGATCGAGGCGATCGACGGTATCGGCCCGGCGGTCGCGCAGGCGCTGACCGACTTTTTCGCCGAGGCCCACAACCGCGACGCGTGGGACGACCTGCTGCGCGAAGTCAGCCCTGCCCCCTATGTAGCGACCAGCCGCGACTCGTCGGTCAGCGGCAAGACGATCGTGTTCACCGGCACGCTGGAAACGCTGTCACGCGACGAGGCCAAGGCGCAGGCCGAGGCGCTGGGGGCCAAGGTGTCGGGATCGGTCTCGGCAAAGACCGACCTGATCGTCGCCGGCGCCAATGCCGGGTCGAAGCTGAAGAAGGCCGCGGAACTGGGGGTCGCCGTCATCGACGAAGCTGCATGGCGGGAGATCGTCGAGGCCGCAGGGTGATGCAATTGTGCAACGCATCAAAAGTGAATCGAGCCTTGCGGGATTTGTCACAAACCGGACACAAATCGGCGGCAGAGGCAGGCCCTGACGGCGCTCGATAGCGCCGCGTCTGTCCGCGCAACAATGCGCACTTGGGGAAAATTCATGCGGATCAAGCTCTTTGCCAGCGTGGCCTTTGCCGCGCTCACGATTCCCGGCGCGGCCTTCGCGCAGTCGGCCGGTTCGGTTGATTTCGACACGGACGCCGGCGAGGAAATCGTCGTTACCGGATCGCGCGAGACCGATGTCGGCGGTGTCGAGATCCCCGAGACGTCGAAGGCAAAGGTGTCGATCAGCGACGAGCTGATCCGCCGCCAGCGTCCGGGTCAAACGATCAACGACATCATCAACCTGGTGCCGGGCGTCAGCTTCCAGAACAACGATCCCTACGGTTCGTCGGGTGGCGGTTTCCGCATCCGCGGCTTCGATTCGTCGCGCATCTCTCAGACGCTCGACGGTATCCCGCTCAACGACTCGGGCAACTACGCGATCTACACCAACCAGCAGGTCGATCCGGAGATTCTCGAATCGGTCACCGTCGATCTCGGCTCGACCGACGTCGACAGCCCGACCGCATCGGCGGTCGGCGGCACGATCAACCTGCTGACGCGCGAGCCGAGCGAAGAGCTCTCGGCCTATTTCGCGGCATCCTACGGCGAATACGACTATAACCGCGTGTTCGGCATGATCGACACCGGCGACATCACCGGGTTCGGCACCAAGGCATTCTTCTCGGCATCGAGCGTCGCCTATGACAGCCCGTTCAACAATTACGGCGACATCGAGAAGCAGCAGTATAACGGCCGCATCTATCAGGATATCGGCTCGAACGGCGACTTCGTCTCGGTCGCCGGCCATTACAACGAGAACCGCAACAACTTCTACGGCTCGCTGCCGCTGCGTTCGGTCGATGGCGCCACGGTCGGCGGCGGTTCGAGCAACCGTTTCCCCAACTCGTTCGATGAAGCACAGTACACGATCAACTTCCCCTGTGCGCTCGACACGCCGCAGGCCGGCGTTGCCGACACTCCGTCCGGCTGCGGCACCGAGTTCGACCGCCGCTACAACCCGTCGAACACCGGCAACATCCGCGGCCGCTCGCGCTTCACGCTGGCCGACGGCTTGGTCTTCACGCTCGATCCCAGCTTCCAGTACACCAAGGCCAATGGCGGCGGCACGGTCACTGGCATTGAGAACCCCGATGCGCCGTTCTTCGGGTATGTCGGCAACAGCTATAATTTCGGTCTCGACCTGAACGGGGACGGCGATACGCAAGACCGCGTCACGCTGGTCGCGCCCAGCCAGACGCAGACGCGCCGGTACATGGTGATCTCAAACCTGATCTACGACTTCAACGACACCAACCGCGTCCGTCTCGCCTACACGTTCGATCGCGCGATCCATCGTCAGACGGGTGAGGTCGGCTTTGTGGACGTTACCGGCGAGCCTTTCGACGTGTTCCCGGTCAACGATCCGATCGTCGATGCCAATGGCAACATCGTCCAGAAGCGCAACCGCCGCTCGTTTGCGACGCTCAACCAGATTTCGGGCGAGTATCGCGGCAAGTTCCTCGAAGAACGTCTGACCGTGAACCTGGGTCTGCGCCTGCCGTTCTTCAGCCGCGATCTCGACCAGCGCTGCTTCACGACGTCGGCGAGCGGTTTCGTCGATTGCTTGGCGCCTGAGGACAACGCTGCCTATGCCGCGGCCAATCCGTACAGCGTCGATCCGGTGACCGGCGAGGTAACCGGCTTCGCACCGCCGCAGGAGCGCGAATACAACTACAATCAACTGCTCCCCAGCGTCGGCTTCATCTTCAACTTCACGCCCGAAGCCAGCGTGTTCGGCAACTGGACCAAGGGCCTTTCGGCGCCGCAGACCGACCAGCTCTATTCGGCGATCTACTTCGACGAGGGCAGCGAGTCGGCAGAACCCGAGCCGGAGACCACCAACAGCTTCGATGCCGGCTTCCGTTATGCCAGCGGCATCGTGCAGGCACAGGTGAGCGGCTTCTACATCAAGTTCGACAACCGCATCGCCACTGCGTTCGATCCGGTGCTGGGCGAGAACATCTCGCGCAACATCGGCAAGGTCACGCGCTACGGCGTCGATGGCAGCATCTCGGTAAAGCCGATCCCGCAGGTCGAAGCGTACGTGTTCGGCTCGTACCTCAATTCGGAGATCGAGGACGATCTGCTCCTGGCCAACGGCGACTTCGCTCCGACTGGCGGCAAGCAGGAGTCGGGCGTTTCGGAGTGGTCGTTCGGTGGCCGTCTCGAAGCGATGCTCGGCCCGGTCACGTTGGGCGGGCAGGCCAAGTATACGGGCTCGCGCTTCATCAACGACCTCAACCTGCCGCTGGTACAGACGGTGGACGGGGTCCCCAACACCGCGGTCTTCCCGGCCAAGGCACCGGCCTACACGCTGGTCGATCTCGATGCGTCGATCGATCTCGATCAGGTCGGGCTGACCGGCACCCGCTTCCAGCTCAACGTGTCGAACCTCTTCAACGAGTTCTACGTCGGCTACATCGCGGGCAGCTCGAACAACACCAGCGTCCCGTTCGTCCAGGTCGGCGCCCCGCGCGCCGTCAGCGGATCGCTGATCTTCTCGTTCTGATCTGGACGTCAACATCGATCTGATCGGCCGTCGCCCCACCGGGCGGCGGCCGACCTTCTTTACGAGGCCCGCGTCGTCCCTTTGCGCTCGCATGGACCATCGCTATAGCGCTGCCGTGGCCACGCTTCCCGCCCCCCCCGCTCCCGCCCCGGCCCGTCCGGGCCTGTTGTCGCGTCCATTTTTCGAAGACAAGGCGCGGGCCTTCTGGCTGCTGCAGGCGGCGGGCTGGTCGGGCTATCTGGTGCTGCGCATGGTGTCGGGCGTGTCGAACAACCCGACGCTCGAAAAGGTCATCCCGATCATCATCGAGGCGATCGTCGGCTATTGTCTGACGCTGCTCCTGTCGACGCTGTACGGCTATTATCGACGCCTGCCGCGGATCAGCGGCATCCTGGCGGTGATCGCCACGCTGCTCGCCGCAACGGTGATCTATGCGACGCTGCAGGCGCTGACCTTTCCGATCGCCTCGCTCGCCCAACCCGAACTGACCGCCAGCCGCGTGCTCGGCTATATGTTCCTGACCTTCACCGTGCTGGCCGGCTGGTCGGCGCTCTATTTCGGCATCAACTTCTACCTGATCGTCGAAGAGCAGATCGATCAGATGCAGAAGCTGGAAATCCAGGCGTCGTCGGCGCAGCTGGCGATGCTGCGCTATCAGCTCAATCCGCATTTCCTGTTCAACACGCTCAATTCGATCTCGACGCTGGTCCTGCTCAAACAGACCGATCGCGCCAATGCGATGCTCAGCCGCCTTGCTTCGTTCCTGCGCTACACGCTCGCCAACGAGCCGACCGCGTCGGTGACGCTGGCGCAGGAGGTCGAGACGCTCAAGCTCTATCTCGAGATCGAGAAGATGCGTTTCGACGAACGTCTGCGTACGCGATTCGAGATCGATCCGCGGGCAGTGCGGGCGCGATTGCCGTCGCTTTTGCTGCAACCGCTGGTCGAAAACGCGATCAAATACGCCGTAACGCCCCAGGAAGAGGGGGCGGATATCGCGATTTCTGCCCGGCTCGCCGGAGATCGGGTGCATATCGCTGTGTCCGATACCGGACCGGGGTTGATCGGCAGCAAAACTAGGCCAAGCCTTTCCACCGGCGTGGGGCTGGCCAATATTCGCGAGCGGTTGATGCAGGCATTCGGCCCGGATCACCGTTTCGGAACGGGTCCGAACCCAAAAGGCGGGTTCCGCGTTGAAATCGACATACCGTTCCAGTTCGAGGAACCGACACGCGAGGCAGCATGACCATTCGAACCATCCTCGTCGACGATGAGCCCCTGGCGATCCAGGGGCTCGAATTGCGACTGCAGGCGCACGAGGACGTCGAGATCATCGACAAATGCATGAACGGACGCGAGGCGATCCGCGCGATCAAGACCCACAAGCCCGACCTCGTCTTTCTCGATATCCAGATGCCCGGCTTCGACGGCTTTTCCGTCGTCCAGGGCCTGATGGAAGTCGAACCGCCGCTGTTCGTGTTCGTCACCGCCTATTCCGACCACGCGATCCGCGCATTCGAAGCGCAGGCGATGGACTATCTGATGAAGCCGGTCGAGGAGGCACGGCTCGCCGACACGCTCGACCGGGTTCGGTTGCGCATCTCCGAGAAGCGCGGAGCGGTCGAAGTCGATCGGTTGATGGAGGTGCTCGCGGAGGTCGCGCCGGACGCCGTCGAGAATATCGGCGAGGCCGGCCCCGACCAGCTTGCCGCCAACCGTTTCGAAAAGCTCATCAACATCAAGGATCGCGGCCAGATCTTCCGCGTCGATGTCGATACGATCGAACGCATCGACGCGGCCGGCGATTACATGTGCATCTATACCGGCGACAACACGCTGATCCTGCGCGAAACGATGAAGGATCTGGAGAAGCGGCTCGACCCGCGCCGGTTCCAGCGCGTCCACCGCTCGACGATCGTCAATCTCGACTTGGTCAAGCAGGTCAAGCCGCACACCAATGGCGAATGCTTCCTCGTGCTCGATTCGGGGGCGCAGGTGAAGGTCAGCCGCAGCTATCGCGACGTGGTGGCGCGCTTCGTCCATTGAGGCCGGGTCGCCAGCCCTGAATCCGTTCGTGTCGAGCGAAGTCGAGACATTTTGCGCAACGTCGGCAGTCCGCCGCTCGGCACGAAACAGCCGCACAACCCGCCAGAGGCGCGGGTTGCTGGCGGGTGATTATTCGGGAGCCGCCGCGTCGGCGACGCCTTCATCATCGGTATTTTCGCCGGCGTCCTGAAACCACGCCTCGACCTCGCCCGACAGCTTGATCGTCAGCGGCTGACCGTGGCGGTCGACCTTCTTGCCGAGCGCGACGCGGATCCAACTTTCGGGGATCGAATATTCCTCGACGTCGCGGCGCTCGATGCCTTTGAAACGAATGCCGATGCCGCGCTGGAGCGCAGCCTGGTCGAAATGTGGGCTGTTCGGATTGATCGACAGCCGATCGGGGGGAGTATCGCTCATCGGGCAAGCCCATAGCGCCTAATCCGGCGCGAGCAATCGCTGGCGACGAAAAGGGAGGCGACACCCGGTCGCCTCCCAGCGTGCTTCAGCAATACCGGACGCGCACACGGCGGCCCAGATAGGGGTCGTATGCCCGGCGCACGCAGCTTTGGCGGTATGCCCGGCGCGGATTGTAATAGGCGCGCGGGGCATAGCGATAGCGAGGACCGTAGCGATAGCGCGGACCGTAATAGCCGCGATCGTAATAGCCGTTGTTGTTGGATGCGATCGCCGCACCAAGCGCAAGTCCGGCGATACCACCGATCACAGCGCCGGTGGCGACGTCGCCGCCGCGGTCATAATGACGATAACGATATTGGGCTTCGGCAGGTGCGGCCACCGTCAGCGCGGTGGCGCCAGCGACCATACCGAGCACAGCTTTTGACAGCAGGTTCATGGGTCAGCCTCCTCATACTGGGCGCTACTCAGGCCCAGCGATGCGGCCTGTCTTGAAGCGCCGGAATGCCGTATCTACGCACAAGCGGCTGAATGGTGCCGGAATTCGCCGTTCATTATCGGTGCAGAAAAATGAAGGGCGCGCGCAATGGCCTATTGGCTGATGAAGTCGGAACCCGAAGCGTTTGGCTGGAACGATCTGGTCCGCGACGGCAAGACCGAATGGGACGGCGTGCGTAATCACGCCGCCGCCAATCATCTGCGTGCGATGGCTGTCGGCGACGAAGCATTATTCTATCACAGCGGCAAAGGGCCGGAGGCGGTCGCGGTGATGCGTGTGTCGCGCGCTGCACGACCGGACGGCAGCGATGGCAATTGGGTGTCGGTCGAGGTCGTCCCCTTGGCACCGCTTCCCGCGCCTGTGACGCTCAAGGCGATGAAAGCAGAGCCGGCGCTGGCGGACCTGCCGATCCTGCGCCAGTCGCGACTGTCGGTGGCACCGGTAAGCGATGCGGAGTGGAAGACCATCCAAGAAATGGCTCACCGCGCAAAGGGATAGTGCAATCTATTTGCATTTCTGGCGAACATCGCCCAGCCTCGCTGACGTCAATCGCCCGCCCTGAAGGACCGCAATGCCGATGTTTCGCCTGCTGGCTCTCGCCCTCGCCGCGTTGTTGCTCGGCGCAACTGCCCAAGCGCAGACTCCGGTCGAGCGCCACGGGCGCCTCCAGGTGTCGGGAACGCACATCGTCGATCAGGCGGGCAAGCCGGTCACGCTGCGCGGCATGTCGCTGTTCTGGAGCCAGTGGCAGCCGCAATATTACAACGCCGCCACGATCAAGCGCCTGCGCGACGACTGGAAGATCACCGTGATCCGCGCGGCGATGGCGGTCGATTCGGGCGGCTACCGCGCCAATCCCGATGCGGAGATGGCGAAGGTCGAGACCGTCATCGACGCAGCCGTCGCGAATGGCATCTACGTCATCGTCGATTGGCACGCGCACAAACCGCACGCCAAGGAAGCTGCCGCCTTCTTCGCCAGGATCGCGGCGAAATACGGCGCGCTGCCCAACCTCATCTACGAACCCTATAATGAACCGCTGGCGACGCATGCGTGGAAGACGCTGCTCAAGCCCTATCACCAGACCGTACTCGCCAGCATCCGCGCCGCCGATCCGGATAATCTTGTCGTCGTCGGCACGCGCACATGGTCGCAGGACGTCGACGAGGCCGCCGCCGATCCGATCGCCGACCCCAATCTCGCCTACACGCTCCATTACTACGCAGCGACGCACAAGCAGGAGCTGCGCGACAAGGCGGCGCTGGCGATGCAGCGCGGCGCAGCTTTGTTCGTGACCGAATATGGCGTGACCCAGGCTGATGGCGGCAGCTCGATCGACGAGGCCGAAGCGAGGCGCTGGTGGGATTTCCTCGAAGCCAGTGGCATCAGCTATGCCAACTGGTCGATCGCCGACAAGGACGAGCTGTCGGCTGCGTTTCGGCCGGGAACGCCCGGCGACGGCACATGGACGGAGGATCAGGTGACGCGGTCGGGCAAGCTGGTGCGCGACCAGATCAGGGCGATGAACGCCGACTAGATCAGTCGAGCGGGATCGGCACGCGTTCGCCTTCGACCTTCTCGCGTTTCTTGCCGATGCCGACGAGCGTGCCGACGTCGCTCAGCAGCTTGACTGGATTGGTCGCCTCCCCCGGTTCCTCGCAGCAGCTGTCGGGATCGACCAGCTTTCCGACCGCGCGTACCAGGAAGGTCGCACCGCCGAACAGATCGACACCGGTCGTGCAGCCTTGCGACAGCGTGCCGCACGGCGCGCGCGTCGCCGCCAGCGCACCCGCACCGGTCGCATCGGGGTTGCTGGGCAGCGGCCTGTTGGGTGGTGGCCGCTCGCCGGGCAGCGGCAGCCGGTAGGCGCTGCCGGCCCGGCCGCACACGACGATGTCCTCGTCCTCGCTCGGTTCGGTAGCGCATGGCTCGGCGAGCACCGACCAGCGCTGCGTCCCGTCGGCGGTCTGTTCAGGAGCAGTGACGGTGGCGTCCTGGACGGCCAGCGCCAGCACTAGCGACAGGATCATCGACGAACACCTCGTTGCGGACGCGCGCAGTCAAGCACATTCGCGCGCCCGGCAACAGGGGTTTGCTACTTATGCCGCCTTGGCGCGGCTCTGCTTCTTGCGCTCGTTGGGGTCGAGGAAGCGCTTGCGCAGCCGGATCGACTTTGGCGTCACCTCGACCATCTCGTCGTCGTCGATATACGCGATCGCCTGCTCCAGCGTCAGCCGCTTCGGCGGGGTCAGCCGGATCGCGTCGTCCTTGCCGGTCGACCGGAAATTGGTCAGCTGCTTGGACTTCATCGGATTGACCTCGAGGTCCTCGGGCTTGGCGTTCTCGCCGATGATCATGCCCTCGTAAAGCGGCTCGCCCGGCGACACCATCAGGATGCCGCGTTCTTCCAATGGCCCGAGCGCATAGGCGACCGCCTCGCCATTGCCGTTCGAGATCAGCACGCCGTTCTTGCGGCCCTCGATCTTGCCCTTGTGCGGGCCATAGCGTTCGAAGAGCCGGTTCATGATGCCCGTGCCGCGCGTGTCCGACAGGAACTCGCCATGATAGCCGATCATCCCGCGCGAGGGCGCGCTGAAGGTGATGCGCGTCTTGCCGCCGCCCGAGGGGCGCATGTCGGTCATCTCGGCCTTGCGGATCGCCATCTTCTCGACGACCGTGCCCGAATATTCGTCGTCGACGTCGATGATGACCGTCTCGTACGGCTCCTCGCGGCCCGCCTCGCCATCGCGGAACAGCACGCGCGGACGGCTGATGCCGAGCTCGAAGCCCTCGCGGCGCATCGTCTCGATGACGACGCCAAGCTGCAATTCGCCGCGCCCGGCGACCTCGAAGCTGTCCTTGTCCTCGGCCTCGGTGACCTTGATCGCGACGTTGCTCTCGGCTTCGCGGAACAGGCGGTCGCGGATCATGCGGCTGGTGACCTTGGTCCCCTCGCGTCCCGCCATCGGCGAATCATTGACGGCAAAGCGCATCGACAGCGTCGGCGGATCGATCGGCTGCGCGTGCAACGGCTCGCTCACCGAAGGATCGGCGATGGTGTTGGCGACGGTCGCGGTGGTCAGGCCGGCAAGCGAGATGATGTCCCCCGCCTGCGCCTCGTCGACCGGCACCCGCTCGAGTCCGCGGAACGCCATGATCTTCGACGCGCGACCGGTTTCGACGATCTTGCCGTCGGGGTCGAGCGCATGGATCGGCGCATTGGTCTTGATCGAGCCGGAGAACACCAGCCCGGTGAGAATGCGGCCAAGGAAATTGTCGCGGTCGAGCAGCGTCACCAGGAACTTGAACGGCCCGTCCGGGTCGGCCGATGGAGCGGGCACGTGGCGCACGATCGTCTCGAACAACGGCGTCAGCGTTCCCTCGCGGACATCGGCGTCTTCGCTCGCATAGCCATTGCGACCGCTCGCGAACAGCACGGGGAAGTCGAGCTGGTCGTCATTCGCCTCCAGGCTGACGAACAGGTCGAATACTTCGTCGAGCACTTCCTGGATACGCGCGTCGCTGCGGTCGACCTTGTTGACCACCACGATCGGACGCAAGCCGAGCGCGAGCGCCTTGCCGGTCACGAACTTGGTCTGAGGCATGGCGCCCTCGGCTGCATCGACCAGCAGGATGACGCCATCGACCATCGACAGGATGCGCTCGACCTCACCGCCGAAATCGGCATGGCCCGGCGTATCGACGATGTTGATCCGCGTGTCGCCCTCTGCCCCGTGCCACTCGACCGAGGTGCACTTGGCGAGGATCGTGATCCCGCGTTCCTTTTCCAGGTCGTTCGAATCCATCGCGCGCTCTTCGACGCGCTGGTTGTCGCGGAAGGTGCCGGATTGGCGGAAAAGCTGGTCGACGAGCGTGGTCTTGCCGTGATCGACGTGGGCGATGATCGCCACGTTGCGAAGGTTCATGCTGATTCCCGAAAACTGTGCATGCGCGAGCATTCCGCGCGATGCGGGCGCGCTTAGCGCATTTGCTGCGCTGCGGGAAGGGGGCGACGGCAGTACGCCGAACGCGGCCGTACCGACTGCCGTGGTGGTTGTGATCGATTCTATCATTCGCGTTGGCAGGCTAAAATCGCTTTTGTCGATCGATTGAGAAGCGTAGTCTGAAGGCCATTTCGTTTAACTGGGAGAAGACAGATGGACGCCATCACCGGCGGCGACCCCTTGGGTTGCCCGATGAAACAGCCCGCAGCCAAGCGCGCCTTGCTCGGACGCACCAACCGCGATTGGTGGCCGAACCAGATGTCGCTCGACATCCTGCATCAGAACGGCCTGAGCGGCGATCCGATGGGTGACGACTTCGACTATGCCGAAGCGTTCAAGGCGCTGGATCTCGCTGCGGTAAAGCGCGACCTGATCGCGCTGATGACCGACAGCCAGCCGTGGTGGCCGGCCGATTACGGACATTACGGGCCGTTCTTCATCCGCATGGCATGGCATTCCGCCGGCACCTATCGCACCGGCGACGGCCGCGGCGGCTCGTCCTCGGGTTCGCAGCGCTTCGCCCCGCTTAATAGCTGGCCCGACAACGGCAATCTCGACAAGGCACGTCGCCTGCTGTGGCCGATCAAGCAGAAATACGGCCGCAATCTCAGCTGGGCCGACCTGATGATCCTAGCCGGCAATGTGGCGATCGAATCGATGGGCGGCCCGGTGTTCGGCTTCGGCGGCGGCCGCGCCGACGTGTTCGAGCCCGAGAAGGACATCTATTGGGGTACCGAGGAGGAATGGCTCGGCGATACCCGCATCGATCCCGAGCAGGAGAAGGCGCTCGAGAACCCGCTTGCAGCGATCCAGATGGGCCTCATCTACGTCAATCCCGAGGGGCCGGGCGGTAATCCCGATCCGCTCGGCTCGGGCCGCGACATCCGCGAGACCTTCGCACGGATGGGCATGAACGACGAGGAGACCGTCGCGCTGACCGCCGGCGGCCACACCTTCGGCAAGGCGCATGGCGCGGGTGATGCCAAGCTGGTCGGGATCGAGCCCGAAGGCGGCGATATCGCGTCGCAGGGCTTCGGCTGGATGAGCACGCACGAGACCGGCATGGGCGATCACACGATCACCAGCGGGATCGAGGGCGCGTGGACGCCCACCCCGATCAAGTGGGACATGTCCTATTTCGACATGCTGCTCGACCATGAATATGAGCTGGTCGAAAGCCCCGCGGGCGCCAAGCAGTGGCAGCCGGTCGGCAATCCCGAAGAGACGCTGGCGCCCAAGGCGCACACTCCGGGCGTCAAGGTGCCGACGATGATGACCACCGCCGACATGGCGATGAAGAAGGACCCGGCCTATCGCGCGGTGATGGAGCGGTTCCGCGCCGACCCGGCGCTGTTCGCCGATGCCTTCGCGCGCGCCTGGTTCAAGCTGTGCCACCGCGACATGGGACCGAAGGCGCGCTATCTGGGCGCCGACGTGCCCGCAGAGGACCTGATCTGGCAGGACCCCATTCCGGCGGCCGACTATCCGATGATCGAGGCAGGCGACATCGCCGATCTCAAGCGCGTCATCGCCGATTCGGGGCTGTCGGTCGCCGAACTGGTGACGACCGCCTGGGCATCCGCGTCGACCTATCGCGGGTCGGACCATCGCGGCGGCGCCAATGGCGGGCGCATCCGCCTTGCGCCGCAAAAGGACTGGGACGTCAACCAGCCCGCACAGCTCGCTCGCGTGCTGTCGGTATATGAGGGCATCAAGGCCGATTTCGACGCGAAGGGGGCAAGGAAGGTATCGATCGCCGACCTGATCGTGCTCGGCGGCAGCGTCGGCATCGAGCATGCGGCAAAGGCTGCCGGCCGCACGGTCGAGGTTCCGTTCACCCCGGGCCGCACCGATGCCAGCGCCGAACAGACCGACGCCGAAGGCTTCGACGTTCTCGAACCCCGCGCCGACGGATTCCGCAACTATCTGCAGGTATCGTTCAGCGTCCCGACCGAGGAATTGCTGCTCGATCGCTCGCAGCTGCTGCGGCTCAGCGCGCCGGAAATGACGGTGCTGGTCGGCGGACTGCGCGTGCTCGGTGCCAATCACGGTGGCTCGCAGCACGGCGTACTCACCGACCGCGTCGGTCAGCTGACCAACGACTTCTTCGTCAACCTGCTCGACATGGGCACGGCGTGGAAGGAAGTCGACGAGACCGGCGACGAGGAATATGTCGGCACCTGCCGCGCGACGCACGAGCACAAATGGACCGCGACCCGCACCGACTTGGTGTTCGGCTCGAACTCCCAGCTGCGTGCGATTTCCGAAGTCTATGCGGCGAACGACGCCGGCGACAAGTTCGTCGATGATTTCGTCAAGGCATGGACCAAGGTGATGAATGCCGACCGGTTCGACCTGAACTGACGACGGATCCGGCCCCTGCATTGCGGGGGCCGGACACCGCTACGCCGGCTTCGATCCGCGCGAATGCCATCCGGCCCGGCTGAATGCGGACGATCGCACGCACCGCATCGTTCGGCGGGATTGCGCGAGCGACGCGTATTATCTACCTCATACAGTTGAACGTCGCGGCGAAGCGGGTCATTGCTTGGTGGCAACCGCCCCCGCGTGGAGGAAGATGATGGCGACCGAGACTGCGACTGCCGAACAGGCGCTCAACCTGACGCCTCCCGATCCGGTTCCCCCGGTCGCGCCTGCCAAGGCTGCGGGACTGGTCCCGGTCGACGAGGGCAAGAAGTCCGAACTCGAGGCCCGCGTCGACAGCTTCATCGACGACCTGATCGCACAGGACGTCAATTCCCCCGAATTCGGCAAGCGCGTCGATGCGATCAGCGCGATGGGCAACCGCGAAATCCGCGAAGCGTCGGGCCAGTCGAACCGTTTCCTCGACCGGCCGGTCCGCGCGATGGACCAGGAATCGGGCGTCGGCGCCGACCTCGCGCAGCTGCGCCGCACGATCGAGGACCTCGATCCCGGCAAGCAGGGCAGCCTTTTGGCTCCGAAGAAGCTGTTCGGCATCATCCCGTTCGGCAACAAGATGCGCGATTATTTCGACAGCTACAAATCGTCGCAAGGCCACATCGCCTCGATCCTGAAATCGCTGCAGTCAGGCAAGGACGAGCTGTTGATGGACAATGCCGCCATCGACGTCGAGCGCGCCAATCTGTGGACCGCGATGGGCCGCCTCGAACAGATGATCCACCTGTCCAAGACGATGGACGCAAAGCTCGAGGATCGGGCGAACGAACTCGACCACAGCGACCCGGCCAAGGCCAAGGCGATCCGCGAAACTGCGCTGTTCTACGTGCGCCAGCGCACCCAGGACCTGCTGACGCAGATGGCGGTGACGGTGCAGGGATATCTCGCGCTCGATCTGGTCAAGAAGAACAATGTCGAACTGGTCAAGGGAGTCGATCGCGCATCGACCACCACCGTCTCGGCGCTGCGCACCGCGGTGACCGTGGCGCAGGCGCTGACCAATCAGAAATTGGTCCTCGATCAGATCACTGCATTGAACACCACCACCGCCAACATCATCGATTCGACCGGCAAACTGCTGAAATCGCAGACCGCGACCATCCACGAACAGGCGGCCGCCTCCACCATCCCGGTCGAGACGCTGCAGCGCGCCTTCCAGAACATCTACGACACGATGGACGCGATCGACGTGTTCAAGCTCAAGGCGCTCGACAGCATGAAGACGACGGTCAACACGCTGTCGAACGAGGTCGAGAAGTCGAAGGGCTATATCGCGCGCGCCGAGGGCGCCTCGCAGAACGCCGGCGGCGGGAGCGATCAGTTCAAGCTGGAGGCGATGTGAAGCCGCACCTTCACTCCGTCATCCCCGCGAAAGCGGGGATCCAGCTTCTCTTTACGTACGCAGGAATCGGCAAGCTGGATTCCCGCCTTCGCGGGAATGACGAGGGATGGGGATCGGGAAAGCAATGACCGACGTCGATCGCCAGATCGCCCGCTCCAGCGAGTATCTCGACCGCACGCGCGAGCGGCGCCTGTCGCTCGACAGCCGCGCCAAGCGGCGGCGCGAGGCGGAAATCCTTAAGCGCGTCGGGCGGATCGCCGCAGCCGACGTCGCCATCATCGTCGGTGCGATGATCGTCGGCTGGTTCGTGCCGCTGGGCGTCGGCGGTGCCATGCTGGTGATGGCGCTGCTGGTCGCGACGACGCTGCTGCTGGCATTCGTCGGCGGCACGCCGGAGATCAAGGCCGAACGGCTTGCCGAAACCCCGCTCAAGGCGCTGCCGCTCCAGACCGAACAATGGCTCGAACGCCAGCGCCCCGCCCTCCCCGCGCCCGCCCAGACATTGGTCGATTCGATCGGCGTGCGGCTCGAGACGCTGGGACCGCAGCTCGCCACGCTCGACGAACGCGAACCTGCCGCGTTCGAGGTGCGCAAGCTCGTCGCCGACCAGCTCCCCGAACTGGTGCGCAGTTATCAGAGCGTTCCCGAACCGCTGCGCCGCAGCCAGCGCAACGGCCGTACTCCCGACCAGCAACTCGCCGACGGCCTCAAGGTGATCGACGACGAAATCGCCGCGATGACGAACCAGCTGGCGCAAGGCAATCTCGACCAGCTAGCGACCCGCGAACGGTTTTTGCAGATCCGCTACCAGGGGGACGGCGAGGCGGGCTGAGTCGTTTCTGTCCAATCCACCCGGGCACGCGACTGATATGGTCGCGCGCTGCAAGCCCGGGGGGAGCTATGCCGACAGACTCGCTGCGCGCACGGGTGATGCGCTGCTTCACGACATTGGGCGTCGCGGTGATCGCCGCCCTGACCGTGCCCACGGCGTCCGCGCAGTGGCAGACCATCGAGCAGCCCGGCGGCTACGCCGTCGCCCGGATCGAGATGGCTGGCCCGATCCGCGGTGTCGGCATCACTTGCGAACGCGGGGTTCCGATCCTCGCGGTGCGTCCCGAGCGCTCACCGGCGCGCAGCCCCGCCGATCTTGAGCTCGTTGCGGGGGACGGGCGTTCCGTGCGCGTGGCGCTGGCGCGCAACGGCCGCACCGATGTCTGGGTGGCGGCGATTCGCAATCCGCAGATCCTCGACGCGATCGCTGCCTCGCCAGTCAACATGGCGCTGACCGGCGCGCGTGCGCAACTTTCCAGCGACGGGGCATCGCAGGCCTTTCGCCAGGCGCTGGCAGGATGCTATCGCCCCGGCCCCGGCTCGGTAGCCGCGGCACCTGCTGCAGCGACGGGCCAACGCACGGGCGTCTTGTCCGCCGCCGACATCGCCGCGATCCAGCGCGCGGTGCGTGCCAATTACGACGGATCGGGCGTCGCTGCCGCGAACCATCTCACGCCGGCCTATCGCGCCGTCAGCGAGCGCTGCGCCCAGTTGCAGGAAGCGATCGACGGCAAGTTCGGCGAAGCCGACAGCTTCGGGATGTGCGGCGAGGATGCCAGCCCGATCTGCCAGTGCCAGGATATCGACGACGAAGCGGTGCTCGCATCGCTCAAGATCGCCGCCGAGCCGGCCGAACCCGGCGCGGCGATCGCCACGGCCCGCTTCGATCTGTTCCGCAGTCAGACCGCAGAAGCCCGCTCGCCGCGCACCATTCTGTACCGCGTCGTGCGCACCGGCAGCGGCTGGCAGATCGACGATATCCTCGCCCGGGACGGCGGCGGCGCGCGCTCAGTCGATCGAGCGCTGCTGTTGACCGGTATCCGGGAGATGGAGGGACGGCTCGGCATAAAGCCCGGCGATGCCGCGGCTACCCCGCCGCCCCCTGCCGTGGCCGGCGGCCCGCTGTCCCCCGCCGACACCGCCGCCGCCTTTCGAGCCGCCGGCTTCGTCCAGCGCGGAGCCGATTGGCGCAGCGATTGCGACGATCCGGGCACCGCCAGCTATTCGCCCGGATCGGTCGAGACCGTGCGCGACCTGAACGGTGACGGCTTCCCCGAGGCCATCCTGATCGAAAGCGGCACCTATTGCTACGGCAACACCGGCCAGGGCTATTTCATCGTCAGCAAGGGCGCGAACGGCGCATGGCGCCCGATCACCTCGGGCACCGGTATCGTCACGGTCCTGTCCAGCCGCGGCACCAGCAACTGGCTCGATCTCGAAATCGGCGGACCTGGTTTCTGCTTCCCGGTCTATCGCTGGAATGGCCGCGAATATGCCGAGTTTCGCCGGCAGTACGACGGCAAGCCCTGCGCCAACTGACCCTATCGGCGTAGCGCCGCCTGCGCCAGCCGCGTCACCGCCGCGGCGTGGATCGCGGGCGCGGTGGCAAGCACGCCGAACGCCTGCGCGCGCGGGGTGTTGAAGGTCAGTTCCTGCCCCAGCGCATCGGTGACGACGGCACCCGCCTCACGCGCGATCAGCACCGCTGCGGCGATGTCCCACTCGTGACCCCAGCGCAGCGTCGCCAGCAGGTCGGCGTCTCCCGCCGCGACCATCGCCATGCGCAGCGCGATCGCATTGGGCTTGGCGACCGCGACGAAATCGCGATCGGCCTTGGCCAGCGCATCCGCGGGAACGCGTGCCCCCGCCAGCGCGGCGCAGGTGCTGGCCGCGATCGGCTGGCCGTTTCGCGTTGCCCCGCTGGCCGCCACGGCGCGCCAATGCTCGTCGCGGGCCGGAGCATCGAGCACGCCGATCACCGGCTGCCCGTCGCGCACCAACGCGATCGACACTGCCCAGCCGCTGCGCCCACGCAGATAGTCGCGCGTGCCATCGATCGGATCGACTACCCAGACATCGCGTAGCGCCAGCCGCCCGGCATTGTCGGCAGTTTCCTCCGAAAGCCACCCGGCAGCAGGCAGCAGCGCGCCCAGCCGCGCGTGAAGCAGCGTATTGACCGCGATATCGACTTCGCTGACGAAGTCGCCGGGCGCCTTCTCCCATCTGCGCACGTTGGTGCGGAACCGATCATATGCCAGCGCCCCGCCCTCGCGCGCGATCGCCGACACCGCGTCGGCAAGCTCAATCACCGGCGACCGTCATTCCGTCGATGCGTAGCGTCGGTGCGTTGATGCCATAGCGGAATTCGAGGTCGTTGGCTGGGGTCATCCCTGCGAACATCTCGATCAGATTGCCAGCCACGGTGATCTCCGCCACCGGCCGGGTGATCGCGCCATTCTCGATCAGGAACCCCGTGGCGCCGCGGCTGTAATCGCCCGTGGTGCCGTTGACGCCGGACCCGATCAGGCCGGTGACGTAGATGCCGGTCGCGATGTCCTCGATCAGCGTGCCGGGCGGTACATGCCCGCCGGCGAGATGGACGTTGCTGGCCGAGACCCCGCCGCCGCGCGCGGCATGGCCGGTCGGCTCCAGTCCCAATTGCCGCGCCGATGCACTGTCGAGCAGCCAGGTCTTGAGCACCCCGTCCTCGACGATGGCGGTCGGCGACACCGGCAGGCCCTCGCCGTCGAACGGTCGCGAGCGCAGGCCGTGCGGCCGGTGCGGATCGTCGAGGACGGCCACGCCGGGCGGAAGGATGCGATGCCCGAGATGCTCGCGCAGGAAGCTGGTCTTGCGCGCGATCCCTGGCCCCGCCACCGCGCCGAGCAGGTGCGCGACCAGCGAATTGGCGACGCGCGGGTCGAACACGATCGGCATCGCCCCGCTGGCGACCTTGACCGGATCGCGCTTCGCCACGGCCCGCTCGCCGGCCTGCCGGCCGATCGTCCCTGCATCGTCGAGCATCGCCTGGTGGCGTACCGAATGATAGGCGGAGTCGCGCTGCATCCGGCCTTCCTCGCCCGCCAGCACGCTGGCCGACACCGAATAACCGCTGGTGCGATAGGCCGCCGCGAAGCCATGCGACGTCGCCAGAGCGACTACGGTCGCGCTCGCCGACGCCGATCCGCCCTCGGAATTGGTGACGCCCGCGACCGCGCGCGCGGCATTCTCGGCCACAGCGGCGCGGTCGCGAAGCTGTTCGGGCGACGCACTCCCGCGATCGTCGAGGTCGAGCTCGGGAGGCGCGCCGTGCAGCAGCCGATCCGCCGGGGCGAGACCCGCCCAGGGATCCTCGGGCGCCTCGCGCGCCATCGCCACTGCACGCTCGGCAAGCGCCGCGAACGACGCCGGTGCGAGCTCGGAAGACGAGATGCTCGCCGACCGCTGGCCGCAAAATACACGCAGCGCGACATCGACTCCCTCGCTGCTCGACACGTCCTCCAGCTCGCCAAGCCGCACCGACACGTCGGTCGACCGGTCCGCCACGATCGCGACGTCGGCCGCATCGGCGCCGGCGCTGCGTGCGGCGGCGATCGCGGCGTTCGCCCGCGACAGCGCTTCGTCCTTGCTCAACATCGGCGCGATCTAGGGACGCGGGGTCGCCGCGTCAAAGCGCGCTCGCCTGCCCGACCACCAGGCAGGCGCAGAACAGCGCGAATCCGGTGAAGCGGTTCGACCGGAACCGGTGCAGCGCATTGGCACCGTCGTCCGGGCGCAGCGTCGCAACCTGCCACGCCAAATGCGCCGCCGCCGGGATCAACGCCGCCAGCGCCAGCAACTGCGGGTTGAGCGACCACAGCGCGCCTGCCCACAGCAGCACCGCGACCGCGTAGAATAGCGCCACTCCCGACCGTACGCGCCTGCCCAGCGCCCGCGCCGACGATCGCACCCCGACGATGGCGTCGTCCTCGACATCCTGCAGCGCATAGATGGTGTCGTACCCGATCACCCACGCCACCGCGCCAGCGTACAGCAGCAACCCCGGCGACGTCAGTGCCCCGACGATCTCGGCCCATCCGACCAGCGCCGCCCACGAGAATACCAGGCCCAGCCATGCCTGCGGCCACCAGGTGATCCGCTTCATGAACGGATAGGCGGCGACCAGCGCCAGGCTGGCCAGCGCTACGCCCGCCGCAAGCACGCCAAGCTGGAGCAGAACGATCAAGCCGATCATGCACAAGGCGACCAGCCATACCCAGGCTGCCGCCAGCGACACCGCGCCGCTCGCCAGCGGGCGCGTCGCGGTTCGCGCGACTCGGGCGTCGAGATCGCGATCGACGATGTCGTTATAGACGCACCCCGCGCCGCGCATCGCGATCGACCCCAGCAGGAACCAGGCAAGCAAATCCCACCGCGCAATCGCTCCCCCGCCCAGCGCGATCGCCCATGCGCCCGGCCAAAACAGCAGCCACCAGCCGATCGGCCGGTCGAACCGCGCGAGCAGCGCCAGCCCGCGCAGCGTCGGTGGCAGCAGACCGACCAGCCCGCGATGCTGGGTGTCGGGAACGAAATCGTGTGGGACAGCCATATTCCGCTCTTGCCCGACTTCGCATCGAAGCGGGAGGGTATCGGCATGGCCGAACTGGCGTTTGTCCGCAAAGCCACTATCTTGCGCGGCAGCATCGCAAAGGAAATCGTTCATGCTCAATCTGTTGAGCGCAATTGCCGCCCTCACCCTCACGCCTGCGCCCGCCGCGGTGCAGGCGGCGCCCGACTGGTCCGGCGTGTGGCAGAACGGGTCGAAAAGCGTCCACATCCGCGCCCAGCGCTGCGGCGAGGCGATGTGCGGAACCGTGGTGTGGGCGAATGCCAAGGCCAAGGCGGACGCCGCTGCGGGCGGTACCGAATCGCTGGTCGGCACCCGCATCTTCCAGGATTTCTACGCCGAGGACGGCATCTGGTACGGCGAGGTCTATGTCCCCGATCTCGCGCGCAGCTTCGAAGGCACGATCGAACTCGCCGACCGCGACACGCTGATCGGCACCGGCTGCCTGTTCGGCAGCTTCGGCTGCCGCGAACAGCGCTGGACGCGGGTGAAGTAGCTTTTCAGCGCGCTCCTGCATTGGCTTCGATTGAAGTCGAGAAGCCACAGGAAAGCCAAGGCCGTTCCTCGACTGCGCTCGAAACGAACGATAGGGGATCGGAATGCCCGCCACGCCCGCCTGGCCTCCCGAATCCACGCCGCGCCTGTTCCTCGACCAGCGCCTCGAACTTGGCGCGCATATCCGTCTCGACGGACCGCAGGCGCATTATCTGATCGCCGTGATGCGGATCAGGGACGGCGATCCGATCAAGCTGTTCGACGACGCGACCGGCGAATGGCTTGCCCTCGTACGCAATATCCGCAAACGCGATCTCGAAGTTGAAATAACTGGACATCTTTGCCCCCGCGAAGCTGTCCCCGACCTGTGGCTGGTCGCCGCACCGATCAGGAAGGGTCGCATCGACTGGCTGGTTGAGAAAGCGTGCGAACTGGGCGTCGATCGGGTGGTGCCGGTGCTGACCCGCCGCACCGTGGTCGATCGTCTCAACCTGGATCGCCTGCGCGCGCACCTGATCGAGGCGGCAGAGCAATGCGGCCGCACCGCGCTCCCGTCGCTGGCCGAACCCGCCAAACTGCCCGCGCTGCTGCGCGACTGGCCCACCGATCGCGCGCTGTTCTTTGCAGACGAGACCGGCGGCGCGCCCGCGCTCGACGCGATGCGCGCCCGCCCCGGCCCCGCCGCGATCCTGATCGGTCCCGAGGGCGGCTTCGATCCGGAGGAACGCGCTGCGATCCGCGCTCATCCGCAGGCCGTCGGCATCACCCTGGGCCCCCGCATCCTGCGCGCCGACACCGCAGCCGCTGCCGCTGTTGCGCTATGGATGGCCGCAAGCGGAGATTGGTGATGCGCCATCCCTGCCCGTATCGGGAGGATTGTGCAGTCCCGCCCCCGTGCGTACATGCGCGACCATGAGCACGAAGACCGTTTCGGACGTGAGCGCAGCGGTCATCGAGGACCGGGCGCAGCTGATCGCCTATTTCGCCGATGGCGAAAAGACCCCCGACCGCTGGCGGATCGGCACCGAGCACGAGAAGTTCGTCTATCGCACTGCCGACCTGCGTGCGCCTTCCTATGACGAACCCGGCGGTATCCGCGACCTGCTGATGGCGCTCACCGAGTTCGGCTGGCGCCCGATCGAGGAAGGCGGCAAGGTCATCGCGCTCGCCGGCCCGGACGGTACCGTCAGCCTCGAACCCGCCGGACAACTGGAATTGTCGGGCGCGCCGCTCGAAAATCTGCACCAGACCTGCGCCGAAACCGGACGCCATCTCGAACAGGTCAAGGCGGTCGGGGAGAAGCTGGGCCTCGGCTTCCTCGGCCTCGGCATGTGGCCCGACAAGGCGCGCGAGGATCTGCCGATCATGCCCAAGGGGCGCTACCGGATCATGCTCGACCACATGCCGCGCGTCGGATCGCTCGGGCTCGACATGATGCTGCGCACCTGCACGATCCAGGTCAATCTCGACTATGCGAGCGAAGCCGACATGGCGCAGAAGTTCCGCGTCGGCCTGGCGTTGCAACCGCTCGCCACCGCGCTGTTCGCCAATTCGCCGTTCACCGAAAAGCGTCCGAACGGCATGCTGTCCTACCGCAGCCATATCTGGTCCGACACCGATCCGCATCGCACAGGCATGCTGCCGTTCGTGTTCGACGACGGCTTCGGCTACGAACGCTACGCCGACTATGCGCTCGATGTGCCGATGTACTTCGTCTATCGCGGCGGCCGCTATATCGACGCGGCGGGCTTGAGCTTCCGCGATTTCCTGCGCGGAGAACTGGCGGTTCTGCCGGGCGAAAAGCCGACCATAGACGATTGGGCCGACCATCTGTCGACCGCCTTTCCCGAGGTTCGCCTCAAGACCTTCCTCGAAATGCGCGGCGCCGATGGCGGGCCATGGGGTCGCATCTGCGCATTGCCGGCCTTGTGGGTCGGCCTGCTCTACGACCAGGGGGCGCTCGACGCGGCATGGGATCTGGTCAGGGACTGGAGCATCGACGAGCGCGAGACGCTGCGGTCGTCGGTGCCGCGGCTCGGCCTCGATGCTCCGCTTCGCTCCGGCACGCTGCGCGACATCGCGCGCGAGGTGATCGATATTTCCGCGCGCGGCCTATCCTCCCGCGCCCGCTTCAACGGGTCGGGCGACGACGAAAGCGGCTTTCTCGATCCGCTGCGCGACATTGTCCGTTCTGGCAAGGTGCCGGCGGAGCGTCTGCTCGAAACCTTCCACGGCCCGTGGGAACAGGATGTCTGCCGGATCTACGCGGAGAACCGCTTCTAGGAAGCGCCGGTCACAGGCCCCTCGGCCACCGGTGGCTGCGCCGCGATCGTGCGCGGACGGCCGCGCAGCATCGAAAAGAAGCGCGGGACCGGCGCATTGCGCTCCATCCACGCCCAATATTCCCGATATGCCGGGTCCTCGCCCAGATGGCGCTCCTCGGTCTTGGCGCGCCAGTAATAGACACCGCTCACCGCCGCCAGCAGCGCGGTGTTGCGTGCCGCATCGGCCCAGCTTCCGGTCACCGACAGGAACGGCAGCACGCCGAGCCACCAGAACAGGTTCTTGCTCAGATACGCCGGGTGGCGGCTGAACGCATAGGGTCCGTGGGTCAGGATGCCGCGATGCGTCAGGTTGGAAAAGCGGATGCCGAACGCCATCGTCGCCCAGGCATAGATCGCGGTCAGCCCGACCAGCGCCGCGCCCCACACCCAGATCAGCGCCGGATATCCCGCCAGCCACACCGACCAGCCATCGGGCCCATAGGTGCCGGGATGATAGTCGAGCGGGCCGCCCTCGTTCATCAGGATGAACGGCGGATAGCAGATCAGCGCCGCCATCCACCCCGCGGCATAGGGCTGCGCGGTACGGATATGCGCGTCGAGCGGCTTCAGCGTCAGCATATAGCCGACCGTCGCGAACGCCACGTCGATGACGAACATGAAGGTGATCAGCCAGTTGGCTACCGCCACCGGGTCCTTCAGCGCCTCGCTCATGTCGGTGCGGATGAACGCGCCATAGCCCGGCGGCACGATCGCCAGCATGAAGGCGAGGAAGAACGCCTTCACCCCCCACGACCGCAGGTAATTGTAGATCGCGGCGCGGTCGATCTCCTCGTCGGTGCCAATCGCCCATGCGCCCAGCGCCCAGCAGCCGTCCTTCGGCTCCACCGCGCGGCGGTCGAGGAACAGGATGTACGGGATCGACACCATGAACAGCCAGGGCGCGGCCTTTGTGAACAGCCACATCGAGAAGGCGAAATTGCCGTCCCAGTAGAACCGCCCGGTACCGTAGATCGCGGCGATCGCGCCCCAGGTCAGCCACAGTCCGGCCAGCTTGGTCAGGCTGATGTCGATCGTCTCGCGCCACGGCCGCCGGAGCGACCAGTCGATGCCGGTCGACGGATTACGGTGTACCTTGTCGACCAGCAGCGACCAGAGGATCATCGGTACACCGCACGCAGCTACGTTGGCGAGCGCCGCATACGGCCCGTCCATGTCATAGATGCGGGCGAGCGCGATCCACGCGAACAGCCCGATCAGCCCGGCGATGCCGCATCCGGTACTGACGGCGGAGCGCGGACGCGGATCGGCGGCGCTGCGCCGGACGAGGGCAGGATCGTGATACATCGCCGGTATCCGTAGCGCGCAACGGTAAGCAACCCGTAAAGCGTGATTGTCAGGATGTTTTCGGCACCGGCCCGAACGACGGCATCGATGATATTTTATACCGTAGCGGGGTTTACGTAGCGGCGAGACGGGGCTTTATTGCGGCCATTCAAATCTCCGGCTCGAAAGGCCCCTCCCGTATGATCCGCACGCTCGCGCTCGCCGCCACCCTGCTCGCGTCCTCGTCCGCTCTCGCCCAGGTCCAGAACTCCGCGCCGATGCCGGTGCCGATCGAGGACAATATCCCCGAGGCGCGCGACATCGACTATCCCGGAGTGCTGAAGCTGGACGTCGACGCCACCGATACGCAGCAGGGTATCTTCCGCGTCAAGGAGACGATCCCGGTTGCGCAGGCAGGCCGGATGACGCTGCTGTTCCCCGAATGGCTGCCCGGCAAGCATGGCCCGCGCGGCGAGATCGAAAAGCTCGCCGGGCTCAAGATCACCGCCGGCGGCCGCCAAATCCCCTGGGAGCGCGACCCGTCCGACGTCTATGCCTTCCACATCGACGTACCGTCCGGCACGCGCGAAATTGTTGCCGAGTTCCAGTTCGTGACCGCGACTGCTCCCAACCAGGGCCGCATCGTCGTCGCGCCGAGCATGATGAACCTGCAATGGGAATCGGTCAGCCTCTATCCGGCAGGCTATTTCACGCGCCGCATCCCGATCGAGGCGACGGTGAAATATCCCGCGGGCTGGACGGCGGCGTCGGGACTGCCCTCGACCAATCGCGGGTCGAGCTATGCCTATCAGCGCACCAGCTACGAGACGCTGGTCGATTCGCCGGTATTCGCCGGCCGCTACTACAAGGAGTTCGAGCTGACCCCTCGCGTCGATCTCAACGTCTTCGCTGACAAGCCCGAGGAACTGGTCGCCACCCCCGAACAGATCGACGCGCACAAGCGGCTGGTCGATCAGTCGGTCAAGCTGTTCGGCGCGCAGCATTACGACAATTACGAATTCCTTCTCGCGATCACCGAGGAGATGGGCGGCATTGGCCTCGAGCATCATCGCAGCTCGGAAAACGGCGTCGGCTACGGCTATTTCACCGATTGGGACAAGGGCCCGGGCAGCCGCAACCTGCTGCCGCACGAATTCACGCACAGCTGGGACGGCAAGTTCCGCCGCGGCGCGAACCTGTGGACCCCGACCTATGAAGTGCCGATGCGCGACACATTGCTGTGGGTGTATGAAGGGCAGACCCAATTCTGGGGCTATATTCTCCAGGCGCGGTCGGGGATGGTGTCGAAGCAGGATACGCTCGACATGCTCGCCGGCATCGCGGCATCGCTCGACAACCGCGCCGGCCGCACCTGGCGCCCGCTGATCGACACCACCCACGATCCGATCATCTCCGCGCGCCGGCCCAAGCCTTGGACATCGTGGCAGCGCAGCGAGGATTACTACAACGAGGGCCTGTTGATCTGGCTTGAGGTCGATTCGATCCTGCGGCGCGAATCCGGCGGCGCAAAATCCATGGACGACTTCGCGCGTGCGTTCTTTGGAATGAACGATGGCGACTGGGGCGTGCTGACCTATACCCACGAGGATGTCGTCGAGACGCTCAACGGCATCCAGCCCTATGACTGGGCCGGCTTCCTGCGCGACCGCGTCTACAACACCAGCAAGAACGCGCCGCTCAAGGGCTTTACCGACAATGGCTATCGCGTAGTCTACAGCGAAACGCCGACGCCCTACTTCAAGACTGCGGAGGCCGAGCGCGGCGTCAGCCTGTCCTATTCGCTGGGGATGTCGGCGAACAAGAACGGGGAGCTGACCGACGTCGCCTGGGGAAGTCCGGCGTTCGAAGCCGATCTCGACGTCGAGGATGCGATCGTCGCCGTCAACGGCGCGGCCTATTCGGCGGACCGGATCAAGGCGGCGATCACGGCCAACAAGGACGGGAAGGCGCCGATCCGGCTGAACGTCAAGTCTGGCGATCTCTACCGCGACGTGACCATCGACTATCGCGGTGGCCTGCGCTATCCGCGCCTCGAAAAGGTCGGGACCGGGGAGAACGGGCTCGATCGGCTCCTTCAACCCAAATAAGGAAACCTGAATGCGCATCGAAATGGTGCCGGTCGGCGACGATCCCCCCAACAGCCTCAATGTCATCATCGAAGTGCCCGTCGGCGGCGAGCCGGTGAAGTACGAATTCGACAAGGCATCCGGCGCGTTGTTCGTCGACCGCATCCTGCACACGCCGATGCGCTACCCGGCCAATTACGGGTTCGTACCGCACACATTGTCGCCGGACGGCGATCCGCTCGACGCGCTGGTCGTCGCGCGGTCGCCGTTCATCCCCGGCTGCGTGGTGCGGTGCCGTCCGATCGCGGTACTCAACCTTGAGGACGAGGCCGGCGGCGACGAAAAGCTGCTGTGCGTACCCGTCGACGCGACGTTCCCGTATTACAGCAAGATCGGCGAAAGCTCCGACCTGCCCGAAATCGTGATGCAGCAGATCGAGCATTTCTTCACGCATTACAAAGACCTGGAAGCCAGGAAGTGGGTGCGCGTCGGCAAATGGTCGGGGGCAGAGGAAGCGCGCCAGGTCGTGATCGAGGCAATCGAACGCGCCAGGGCGGCCAAGGCCAAGGGCGAGGAAGTCCACAGCTCCGACGTCGCCGAGGCTGGGCGCTGACCCCGCGTTGACGGCTTTGCTCCGCCCTCGCCTGCCGTGGCTGCTATGCCTGGCGGCGGGAGTCGGCGTGCTGCTGGCCTCGGCGGCATTTGGCCGCGTTCCTGGCCTGGTCCCATGCGGCCCGGCCGCCGAACTCGGCGCGATCATCGCTTTCGAACTTGCCCGCTCGGCGAGTGAGGTCGCCGCGCTTTTTGGTGCAGAGCCGTGCCGGTCCGCCCTGATCGCAGCACAGCGTCAGGCGGTGTGGGTCGATGCCCTCGCCTTCATCCCCGCCTACGCATTGTTCCTCGGCAGTGCCGCATGGGGCCTGCGCAAGGACCGCCGCATCGCGCCGCTGACGATCGCGATGGTCGCCGCCGCGGCCGTGCTCGACCAGATCGAGGGGCGTCTGCTATGGTCGATCCTGGACGCCATGCCCGGAACCGAAGCCACGCTGCTGCCACTCTACGGCGTCGTCCGGGTCAAATTCGCGCTGCTCAGCCTCGCCGCATTTGCACTGGCGGCGCTGCTCCTGCGCCGCGGCCGGATTGCAACCATCGCCGCAGTCGTGGTGGCGGGCGGCGCGCTCCTCAGCTTCGCCACGCTGGTGGTCAACGCTCATCATCCGCTGCTGATGGAGGGTCACCGAATCAGCTGGACCGCGCTGCTGATAGTGGCAGGCTGGTTCGCGGTGCGGCCGCCGGGCGAGGCTCGCTGACCGCGCCCCACCGGCCATCCTCGGTTCGGTTCGAGCGAAACCTGGAACGCCTCCCTCAAACCGTCGGCTCCAGCACCACCGCCGCCACGTCGCGCCGCTGCGCCGCATAGAGGCAAGCCACCACGATCACCGCCGCCCCCGCCAGCGTGAACCACGAAACGACTTCCCCGAAGACCGCCCATCCCAGCACCGCGGCATAGACGAACGAGGTATATTCGGTCGTCGCCAGATACCCCGCCTCGCCATGCGCATAGGCCCAGGCGAGCAGCCACAGCGACCCGATCGCGAGCGCACCGCCGGCGGCGATCTTGGGCCACTCAGCCGCCCCCGGCACGATCAACAGCCAAGGTGCCGCCAGCGCCAGGATCGACACCACGATCGCCGATTGGAAGAACGCGATTTCTCCCGGTCGCGCGGCCTGGCTCTGCACCCGCGCGACGATCAGGTTGAATGCGTACAGCACCGCCGACGCCAGGATCGCCAGCGCACCGTCGAACGCCGCCGGACCCAGGTCCGCCTGCGACTGGCCGAGCAGGATCACGCCCACCCCGCCCAGCGCCGCGACCGAAGCGAAGACGACGCGCGGCCCGACCCGCTCGCCCAGGATTGCCGCGCCCAGCATCAGCGCCAGCAGCGGCGCGATGTACGACAGGGCGATCGCCTGCGCCATCGGCACGCGCGCCAGCCCCCAGAAGAACAGGACGGCCATCGCCGCGGTGATCCCGCCGCGCAGCAGGTGCAGCCGCAGCGCCCGTCGCCTCGGCATTCCGCCGCCGCTCAGGCGCCACGCCGCCGCCCCGAACGCCGTCTGCACCGCCGTGCGCCACAGCAGCGCGTTATATACGCCGATCGCCAGCACCAGCGACTTCATGAACGCGTCCATGATAGAAAACAGCCCGATGCCCGCGGCGGCGACGGCAAAGGCGATGGCGGGCGACAGCGATCGGCTGGTCATTGGAATTCTCGATCCTGATCCGGCCCCGTGCCCCACCCACCTCGTTCGTCTCGAGCGTAGTCGAGAGACGTGCCGCGAGCGATGCGCAGGGTGTCTCGACTTCGCTCGACACGAACGGTTTCTGTGGTGCTTCCCCTTCCGGCGTACTCTATTCCGCCGTCGGCCCCTACTCCGCCGCCACTGGAACCGCCGCGTCCGCCGCCTCGATCTCCGCCGCCTTGGCTTCGACCAGCCGGACGATGTGATCGAGCATGTCGGCGCTTTCCACCGTGTGGTCGGTCACCCCCGACAGATACACCATGTGCTTGCCGTTGCCGCCGCCGGTCAGCCCGATATCGGTCTCGCGCGCCTCACCGGGCCCGTTGACGACGCAGCCGAGCACCGACAGCGACATCGGCGTGCGGATATGCTGCAGGCGTTCCTCGAGCGCCTGGACGGTGCGGATCACGTCGAACCCCTGGCGCGCGCAGCTGGGGCACGAGACGACCCGCACACCGCGGTTGCGGATGCCCAGCGCCTTCAGGATCTCGAACCCGACGCGCACTTCGTCCTCGGGTTCGGCCGACAGCGACACGCGGATCGTGTCGCCGATGCCGTACCACAGCAGCGATCCCATCCCGATCGCCGACTTGACCGTCCCGCCGACGAACCCGCCCGCCTCGGTGATGCCCAGATGCAGCGGACAATCGACCGCTTCGGCAAGTTGCTGGTACGCCGCCACCGCCAGGAACAGGTCGGACGCCTTCACCGCCACCTTAAATTCGTGGAAATCATGGTCCTGGAGCAGCTTGATATGGTCGAGCGCGCTTTCGACCAGCGCCTCCGGGCACGGCTCGCCATACTTCTCCAGCAGGTCCTTTTCCAGCGACCCGCCATTCACGCCGATGCGGATCGCGCAGCCATTGGCCTTGGCCGCGCGGACCACTTCGGCGACGCGCTGCGACGATCCGATATTGCCCGGATTGATCCGCAGGCACGCCGCGCCCGCATCGGCCGCTTCCAGCGCGCGCTTGTAATGGAAATGGATGTCGGCGACGATCGGCACCCGGCTGGCGCGCACGATCTTGCCGAGCTGCGCGGTGCTTTCGACGTCGGGGCACGACACGCGGATGATATCGACGCCCGCGTCCTCGCAGCGGCGAATCTGGTCGATCGTCGCTACCGGGTCGCTGGTCGGCGTGTTGGTCATCGTCTGTACGGTGACCGGCGCGTCGCCGCCGACCGGCACAGTGCCGACCATGATCTGGCGGCTGCGGCGGCGGACGATGTCGCGCCAGGGTCTCAGGGACATTGGGGTTTCCGTCTCGCTAACGCTTTGCTTACGCGCATTCCTCTATAGCGGCGCGCGACCATCCGCGAAAGGGCGGCACCGGTCGGCGGGACCCCAGATGCGTATCGAGCCGAGTTCGGCCTTCACGATCCGCCGCAACGAGCGGCATTACGGGCTCGACTGGCTCCGCATCGCCGCGTTCGCGCTACTGATCCTCTATCATATCGGCATGGTGTTCGGCCCGTGGCCGTGGGTGATCCACAGTCCGCACCGCTATTGGCAGGTCGTGCCGCTGCTCAGTCTGTTGTCGCCGTGGCGGCTGGCGCTGCTGTTCGCGGTGTCGGGCTATGCGTCGCGAAAGCTGCTCGCTCGCTCGGGCGGGCTCCGCCGCTTCACCGCGTCGCGCAACAGGCGGCTGCTGATCCCGTTCGCGTTCGGCATGGCGGTGCTGGTACCGATCGAGATGTACATCCAGGTCGCCGACCGCGGCTATCCGCACGGCTATCTGCATTTCTGGAGCAGCGACTATTGGCGCTGGGGCAGCTTCTACGGCAAGCAATTCCCTGCCTACGAGCATCTCTGGTTCGTGATCTATCTATGGGCCTACACGCTTGTCCTCGCGGCGGCGCTGCGGATCGGCGGCGCGCGTCTCGATTGTCTGGTGGCGCGCGCGCTGGTGTGGCTGCGCGGAGGCACCCGGATCCTGTGGGTGCCGATCGTGCTCCTCTCGATCGCCAAGCTCGGCATGATGTTCGTCATTCCCGACGAAACCGGGCTGCTGACCGACTGGACCGGCCACGCCTTCTACCTGCCGATGCTGGTCGCCGGCTTCATCCTCGCGGGCGCTCCCGCGCTCTGGCCGACCATCGCGAGCGTCTGGCGCCCCGCCGCGCTGACCGCGATCGTCGCCGGCAGCATCATCGTCGCGATCGATCTTGCCTACCTCGACACGATGCCCTCGCATATCTGGGCGATGGTCGACCGCACCGCGCGCAACGCAATGGCGTGGAGCATGGTGCTGGTCCTGTTCCTCGCCGCCGATCGCTTCCTCAACCGCGACCATCGCTGGCGCGCCACCTTGGGCGAGGCCGTGTTCCCCTTCTACCTGATCCACCATTCTGCGATCGTCGTGACCGCATGGGCGACGCTGCCGCTCGCCTTCGATCCGTGGAGCCAGTTCGCCATCCTGCTCGCTGCAACCGGCACCGCGTGCGCGCTGTTCTACCTGATCGGTCGCCGGATCGGCTGGCTCCGCCCGCTGATCGGATTACGCTCCCGGGTGGCCAGCCGGGGCTGATCTGATAGGAGGCGGCGATGTCTTCCCCCTCCGCCCCTCGCTGGAGCCTCGCCATTCATGGCGGCGCCGGTCGTTTCGAACGTGGCCGCCTCGTGCCGACCTGGGAACCCGCCGCGCGAGCCGGTCTCGCCGCTGCGCTCGACGCAGGCAGCGCCATCCTCGCCGCCGACGGCTCCGCGCTCGACGCGGTCGAAGCCGCCGTGCGCGTGCTCGAGGACGACCCGGCCTTCAACGCCGGACGCGGCGCGGTCTTCACCGCTGACGGCACGATCGAGCTCGACGCCGCGATCATGGATGGCCGCGACCGCCGCGCCGGTGCCGTCGCTGCGCAAACCTTCGCGCGCAACCCCGTCACCCTGGCCCGCGCGGTCATGGAGCAAAGCCCGCACGTGCTGCTGGTCGGCGACGGCGCCGATCGCTTCGCCGCCGCGCACGATCTTGACCCGGCGACACCCGGTTGGTTCGAGATTCCGCAGCGCCGCGCGCAACTCAACGCATCGCTGCTCGACGATGCCGATGCCTTCGATGTCGATGCCAAGTTCGGCACGGTCGGCGCGGTCGCGTGCGATCCACATGGCCATGTTGCCGCCGCCACCTCGACCGGCGGCATCACCGGCAAGCGCTGGGGCCGCGTCGGCGATTCGCCGATCATCGGCGCGGGCACTTACGCCGATGACCGCGCCTGCGCCGTCTCCGCGACCGGGGCGGGCGAGTATTTCCTGCGCGCCGGCGTCGCTCACGAGATCGCCGCGCGGATGCGCTTGCTGGGCGAGGATGCCGCCGCTGCCGCCGATGCCGTGATCGCCGACGTCACCGCGCTCGGTGGATCGGGCGGGGTCATCGTCGTCGATCCGACAGGGAGGATCGCCTGGCGCTTTTCCACCAGGGGCATGAACCGGGGCTTTGCGACCAGTGACGGCCGGCGGCACGTCGCGATCTTCGGCGACGAGGATTGAGCCTTTCGGTCGCTACGCCAGCCCGCTAGACGCGCGGACATGATCCGCCGCCTCCTCGCGCTCGTCGCCGCGCTTACCCTGACGCTCCCCTCGCCTGCCGCCGCGTACGGCGTCTATGGGCACGAGGCGATCGCCCGCATCGCCATGCGCAACGTCGCGCCGGCCACGCGCTCGCGCGCGCTCGCGCTGCTTCGCCAGGCGCGGCTGCTCGAAACACCGGGCTGCGCGGCGGCGACGCCGGAGCATGCCAGCACCTGGCCCGACTGCATCCGCGCGATGGGCGCGCGGTTCAGCTACACCTCGCCGTGGCATTACCAGAATGTCGACATCTGCCAGCCCTTCGACCTCGAAAGCGCCTGCGCCGACGGCAACTGCGTCTCCGCCCAGGTCGATCGCCAGGTCGAGCTGCTCAAGAACCGCACCATTCCGGTTCGCGAGAAAGTTGCGGCGCTCGCCTTCCTGATCCACTTCGTCGGCGACCTGCACATGCCGCTCCACGCCGGCGACCGCGGCGATCGCGGCGGCAACGACGTCAAGGCGAGCTACGGCGCCTACACCACCGACTGGCTCAACCTCCACTCGATCTGGGACACGCCGCTGGCCGAACGCGCGATCACCACCCCGCCCGACCCGGTGCGCGCCTATTCCGAGCAGGAGCGCGCGGTACTCGGCAGCGGAACGACCAAGGACTGGAGCCGTGAAGCATGGGCGGTCAGCCGCGACGTCGCCTATGCCCAGGCGCTCGGCGGCGATCCCTGCGGCCCCAAGCCGACCGGGCGCATCGAATACACCAACGCCGCGATCGAAGCGTCGATCGACGCCGAGAAGCAGCAAGTCGTCCGCGCCGGCCTGCGCCTCGCCCGCCTGCTCGATGAGGCGCTTGATCCCGCCAACGCCTTCACCCCGCAGCGGCGGCGGCGATAGGTCCACCGCAACCGACGCCCGGGTTAGCTCCCTCCGGGCCACATACTCCCCGTCATTCCCGCGAAGGCGGGAATCCAGCTTGCTTCGGAAGGTCGGCCGAGATGGCTCCGCCCCCCCCTTCCCGAGGGTGGCAGGGGCGCGTGCCCTGCAATTAACCTGTCAAAGAGCAGGGCCGTTCTGGCTCATATGATTACCGCATACAACCATATAGGTTATTTGTCAACCCTGTCCCTCGGTCCCCAGTGCCAACTCCAGCCGCCATCGGTCTTGGTCCACGCCGCCGCGAGAAACCCCGCCAGCACCACCGCCAGCACCGCCAGTCGTGTCAGGTCGTCCGGCGCGAAGCGCACCATTGCCAGCACCGCGACGAGCAGCGCGCCGGTCATCGCCCAGCCCTGCCACGTCACCGGCGTCGCGCCGAACCCGTACAGCTTGGGCGCGAACCAATATCCCTCGCGAACCCGCAACGCATCGCGATACGGCTTCAACCTGCTCCTGCGCATCACATGTCCTCCGTTTTGACCACCGGCCGCCCCCGCTTGGCGCGCACCGGTTCGCTCAGCTTCACACCACGCCGCCCCAGCGCCTCGCGCAGCAGGCACTCGACCTGCGCGTTGACGCTGCGCAGATCACCCGCCGCGCTCCGCTCGATCGCCGCATGCAGCGCGGGATCTAGGCGGAGCGGAAACGCTTTCTTGGGCGGCGCATCGGGCATCGTTACTGGTAGAGCGACCCGGCATTGACCACCGGCTGGGTGTCGCGCTCCGAACACAGCACCACCATCAGGTTCGATACCATCGCCGCGCGGCGCTCGTCGTCGAGTTCGACGACGTTCTTCTCCGACAATTGCGTCAACGCCATCTCGACCATGCCGACCGCGCCTGCCACCAGCGTGGCCCGCGCCGACACCACCGCTTCCGCCTGCTGTCGCCGCAGCATGGCCTGCGCGATCTCCTGCGCATAGGCGAGGTGCGTCAACCGGCACTCGTCGATATGCACCCCTGCCGCCGCGACCCGATCCTGGAGTTCCACCTGCAATTCGTCGCTGATGATGTCGGGGCTACCGCGCAGCGTCGTTTCCTGATGCGTGAAGTCGTCATAGGGATACCGCGCCCCGATCGTGCGCACCGCGCTTTCGATCTGGATGTGGACGAATTCCTTGTAGTCGTCGGTATCGAACAGCGCCTGCGCGGTATCCGCCACGCGCCATACCACGTTCGACGCGATCTCGATCGGGTTGCCGCGCAGGTCGTTGACCTTCAGCCGTTCCGACGTGATGTTGTGGATGCGGACCGAGATCTTCTTCTTGATCATCCACGGCCACGTCCAGCGCAGCCCTGTGGTGCGATCGGTCCCGCGATACGCGCCGAACAACAGGATCGCCGCAGCCTGGTTGGGCTGGAGCAGGTAGAAACCGACGCTCACGAATACCGCCACCAGCCCGCCGACGGCTACGCTTATCGCAGCCAGTACGTTGTCAGCGCCATCGCGAAACTGCGTGAAACCCCAGACCACCAAGCCGATCGCCAGCAGCACCACGACCAGCATTCCGTATCCGCTCATCGTCGCCGCTTCGCGCTCCGCACTCCGCCGCAGCGCCCGATCCCCTGCCACCACTTCCATCTCGACCTCCCGTTAATGTGATATCACTTTTATATCACATCCGGAACGTCGCCAAGCGAAATCGGAGAGGGCGAAACAAAACCGGCCGAGGGTGTCCCCCCGGCCGGTTTCGACATTTCTATAAGTTGCGGCGGCCTTAGTTCAACACCACCGTCACCGCGCGGCGATTCTGCGCCCAGCTCGATTCGTCAGAGCCCAGTGCGATCGGGCGCTCCTTGCCATAGCTGATCGTGGTGATGCGTCCGGCATCGATGCCGCGCGCCGCCAGATAGTTCTTGGCCGAATTGGCGCGGCGGTCGCCGAGTGCAAGGTTGTATTCGCGGGTGCCGCGCTCGTCGGCATGGCCTTCGAGCGTGACTCGGACATTGGGGTATTGCTGCAGCCACGTCGCCTGGCTGTCGAGGATGCCGCGCGCGGTCGGGTCGATGTCATAGCTGTCGAGCGCAAAGTTGATCGTGTCGCTCGACACCGACTGGCGGAAGTCCTCTGCAGAGCCCGGAACCACTGCGCCGCCCGTTGTGCCACCATTGTCCATGCCCGTGCCGGGCTGCGTCATGCCGTCGCCCGGGGCTGGCGGCAGCACTTCGGGCCGCTTCTTGGCGCAGCCTGCGGTCGCAACCAGTGCGGCGGCGAGGATGATCTTGGTCGTGGTCGTTGCCATCGGATGTTCTCCTGTCGATTCGTCGCGTCAATTGTTCGATCGGCGCAACCGTAACGCATCTCGGCGCGATCGGTGTCAAAAATACTTTCAGTCGCGTAACGGTCCCCAGCTCGGATCGGATCCATCGAGCGGCGTCGGAATACGGCGTTCATTGACCCCGGTGAGGTCCACCGACCAGGTTTCAGCCTTGCCCGATCGCCCCTGCGACGACCGGAAGAAGGTGACGACGCGGCCGTTCGGCGACCAGCTCGGCGCCTCGTCGCCCCAGCTTTCGGTCAGGATGCGCTCGCCGCCGCCCGACGGGTTCATCACGCCGATGCGAAAGCCGCCGGAAATCTTGGTGAAGGCGATCAGGTCGCCGCGCGGGCTCCACGCCGGCGTGGCATAACGCCCGCCGCCGAAGCTGATGCGCTGCTGCCCCGACCCGTCGGCGTTCATCACATAGAGCTGCTGCGTCCCGCCGCGATCGCTCTCGAACACGATGCGGCGGCCGTCGGGCGAATAGCTGCCGCCGGTGTCGATCCCCGGCGACTGGGTCAGCCGCTGCGGCTGCCCTCCCGAAGCGCGGATGCGATAGATGTCGGTGTTGCCCGACTGCGCCATCGAGAACAGCACCCACTGCCCGTCCGGCGAAAAGCGGGGCGCCAGCGTCAGCGACGCGTTCGACACCAGCGCGCGGGTGCGACCCGATCCCAGTTCGTAGATATAGATCGACGGCTTGTCGTTCTGGTACGACATGAACACGATCGACTGCTGGTTCGGCGCGAAACGCGGCGTCAGCACGATCGACTGGCCGTTGGTCAGAAAGCGGTGGTTGGCGCCGTCCTGGTCCATGATCGCCAGCCGCTTGATGCGCTTGCCCTTGGGTCCCGTCTCGGAGACATAGACGACACGGCTGTCGAAATACGGCCCCTCGCCGGTCAACCGGGTGTAGATGCTGTCGGCGCATTTATGCGCGGCACGGCGCCAGTCGGCGGGCGACACCACGAATCCCTGACGCGTCAGCTCGATGCGCGAGAACACGTCGTACAGGTAGCAGCCCACGGTCAAATTGCCGTCGCCATTGGCGCGCACGAAACCCTGCACCAACGCCTGCGCCCCGGTGCCGCCCCAATAATCGAACTGCGGCGCAGTGACCTCGGGAAAGCCGACCGCACGCAATTGCGACGGCGGCAGCGGCGTGAACAACCCCGAATTGCGCAAGTCGGTCGCCACCACATCGGCCACCTGCCGCCCCAGTTGATCGGTCGATCCAGCCGCCGTGCCAACCGCGTTCGGCGTCGGCATCCCCGGAATGGCGATCGGCATCGGCGCGGAAATGCCCCCCGTCACCGACACTTCCAGCGGCGGCGCGGACTGGCCGTCCTGCGGCGCGTCGAGCGTCGGTGGCGGGGCGATATCCTGCGCTAGCGCCGCAGGCGCAGCGAAAAGGCTCAGCAGCACGAGCGCAGGCGCGGGGTTTCTCAGCAGGCGATTCATCGACACATCTCCTAACGCAGCTGCCAATTGTAATTGATGTTGCTCCACCCGCCATTGGCGGTCGAGTAGAATTCCGCCGGCAGCCGCAGCGGCGCGCAGCCCTTGAACGCGGCGATGCCCAGATCGACGACGCGCTGCTTGTAACGTTCGTTGCCGCCATCGACTCCCGACTGGCGCACGACGCGCGGATTTCCCGCAAGCGTACCGTCGCGGTTGAGGCGCAGGTTGAGCACGCTGACGATCTCGTTCGCCCCCGGTCCCGGATTGACCTGCCGGTCGGCGCAAGGCTGGATTTGCCGCCGGATCGCATCCTGGATGCCCGCCAGCGCGCGGGCATCGACGCGCGCAGCCTGCGGTGTCGTCGATGTGCTCTCGCTGGGCCGGTCGGCGATGCCCTTGAGGAAATCGTCGCCGAGCCGCGATCCGCGCGGACGCTCGCGCGCCGCCGTCGCCGACTTGCCGGTCGCCTTCTTCGCGGCAGGCGCGGCCTTGGACTTGGGCGCGGCATCGCGCTTGGGCTGCGCCTTGGCGACCTCGCGCTTGGGCGGCGACGGCCGTTTCGGCGGGGGGGCAGCCTTGGGCGCCGGCGCGGCGGCAGGCGCCGGTTCGGGCTGCGGCTGCGGCGGGGTCGGATCGGGATCGGACACCGCTTCCGGCGCCGGCGCCGCCGCATCCTCGGGCGCGCCAAGCTCCGGCGCCATCGATTCCGCGGGCGTGATCTCGGACTGCGGCGCGGCGGCTTCCAGTCCGATCTCGTCGACCAGGCTGACCTCGATCGGCGTCGGCTTCAAAATCTCGGGGTTGGGCGTCGCCAGAAATCCGACCGACAGCAGCCCGAACAGGACGATATGTCCCGCCGCGGCCAGCCCCAGGCCGATCTTTTCGGCGCGATCCATCACAGGCGATCCCCGGTCACTCGCCCTCGCCGACGCCCGTCACCAGCGCGACGCGGTTCAGTCCGGCGCGGTTGAGTTCGCCCATCACGCGCATCACCCGGCCGTAATCGAGCCCGCGATCGGCGCGCAGCAGAACCTGCGGCGGCTGGCCGTCTTCCCCCGACGCCGCGATCTGCGCGAGCATGTCAGGCAGCGTCTCGTCGGTCACTTCCTCCTCGCCGACGAACAGCCGCCCGGCATCGTCGATCGCTACCGACACGGGCTCCTGCTCCTGGTCGAGAGGCTTGGCGCGGCTGTCGGGCAGGTTGACCGGCACGCCCGCGGTGAGCAGCGGCGCCGTCACCATGAAGATGATCAGCAGCACCAGCATCACGTCGACCAGCGGCGTGACGTTGATGTCGGCCATCGGCGCCCGCCGCCCCTTGCCGCGCGAGGAAGGCAGATTCATCGCCATGTCAGGCGCGCCCCTCCAGCTGTCGGCTCAGCGTGGCATGGAACGAGTCCGCGAATCGGTTGAGCCGGGCCTCGACCCGGTTGATGCCGTGGCTGTAGCGGTTGTACGCGATCACCGCGGGAATCGCCGCGAACAGCCCGATCGCGGTTGCGAACAGCGCCTCGGCGATGCCTGGCGCGACCACCGCCAGCGACGAGTTCTGCTCCGCGGCGATGCTGGTGAAGGCGCGCATGATCCCCCACACGGTGCCGAACAGTCCCACAAACGGCGCGACCGATCCCACCGTGGCGAGGATGTTGAGCCGGTCCGAAAGCCGGTCGATCTCGCCCGCGACCGCCGATCCCATCGCCGTCGCCAGCCGCTCGCGCGTGCCGTCGCGGTCGATCGTGCGTCCGCCGGTCGAACGCCGCCATTCCGACACGCCGGAGGAAAACACCCGCGCGATCGGCAGGTCGCTATCCGAATGCAGGCGATAGAAGGCGTCGATATCCTCTGCCTTCTTGTAATCGCTGTCGAACTTGTCGATCGCCTTGTGCGTCCGGCCGATCTTCGCCTTGAAGCTGACGATGATCGCCCAGGTCCAGATGCTGGCGAGGATCAGGCCGATCATCACCCCCTTCACCACCCAGTCGGCTTGCAGGAACAGCGCGACGGGCGACATCACCGACGCTTCGGTCATCAACGTGGGTTCCATGGGTGGCTCAGTGTCCCTTCCAGAGCAGATGCTCGAACTTTGTGATCCAGTCGGTCGGCTGACGCCGCGGTCGTCCCGATGGTGCGACGAATGCCGCCTCGACGTCCGCTTGCGCCAATATCGTCTGCCCGCGCATGACCCTTTGATGAATGAGCGCGGCTGCCGCCCTGATCTTCATCAACTTGCTCACCACGACCAGCATGTCGTCGAGCCGCGCGGGCGCAAGCCAGCGGATCGCCATGTCGCGCACCGCATAGGCGCCCTCGCCCGCTTCATGCGCGGCGCGCTGGTCGATCCCGGCCAGCCGCAGCATGTCCGATCGTGCGCGTTCCATGAAGCGCAGGTAATTGGCGTGATAGACCACCCCCGACAAGTCGGTGTCCTCGAAATAGACGCGCACCGGAAAGCGATGCTCGATGCCGTCGAACCGGCCTTCGATGGTTGCGTCGGGCGCCATTGGCCGCCGTGTAGCCGAGCCGCGCGGCAGGCGGAAGCCTCAAGACCAATGGCGCTTAATCGAACAATCCCTCCTGCACGTCGCTTGGCGGCGTCAGGCCGAGATGCTTCCACGCTGCGCCATTCAGGCAGCGCCCGCGCGCCGTCCGCGCGACCAGCCCGATCTGGATCAGATACGGCTCGATCACTTCCTCGATCGTGTCGCGTGGTTCGGATAAACCAGCCGCCAGCGTTTCGACCCCGACCGGTCCGCCGCGATAGATGTCTGCGATCATCGTCAGATAGCGCCGGTCCATCGCATCGAGCCCCAGCGCATCAACTTCCAGCCGGTTGAGCGCGTGGTCGGCGGCGCCCGCATCGACGGTATCGACGCCCGCGACATTGGCGAAGTCGCGCACCCGCCGCAGAAGCCGCCCGGCGATCCGCGGCGTCCCGCGCGAGCGCCGCGCAATCTCGCGCGCACCGTCCTCGGCAATCCCCAGCCCCAGCAGTCCCGCCGCGCGCGTCACCACCCGCAGCAACTCGTCGACGGTGTAGAATTGCAGCCGCACCGGAATGCCGAAGCGGTCGCGCAGCGGCGTCGTCAGCAGCCCTTGCCGCGTCGTCGCCCCGACCAGCGTGAAGCGCGGCAAGTCGATCCGGACGCTCCGCGCCGACGGCCCCTCGCCGATCATCAGGTCGAGCGCACGGTCCTCCATCGCGGGGTACAACACTTCCTCGACCGCGGGTGCCAGACGGTGGATCTCGTCGATGAACAGCACGTCGCCATCCTCGAGATTGGTGAGCAGTGCCGCCAGATCACCCGACTTGGCAATCACCGGGCCGGACGTGGCGCGGAATCCCACCCCCATCTCACGCGCGACGATCTGCGCTAGCGTGGTCTTGCCAAGCCCGGGCGGTCCGAAGAACAGCACGTGGTCGAGCGCCTCGCCGCGCGCCTTGGCGGCATTGATGAACACCCGCAAATTCTCGCGCGCCGCCCGCTGCCCGACAAATTCGTCGAGCGCCTTGGGCCGCAGCGCCGCATCGACGTCCTCGGGCAAGCGGGCGGGGGACAGCGTGCGGGGGTCGGTCATTTCGCCGCCTTCCGCAACGCCAGTCGCACCAGCGCGTCCAGCCCCGCCCCCGCGCCCAATTCTTCCTGCGCGGCGGTGACGGCCGAGTTCGCTTCGGCAGGCTTAAAGCCGAGGTTCATCAGCGCCGACACCGCATCGGCGCTTGCCCCCGCGACCGGCGCCGCGGCCCCCATCACGCCTGGCAGGACCCCGCCGACCTTGTCCTTCAGTTCGCGCACGATGCGCTCGGCGAGCTTTGGTCCGACGCCGTTGGCCCGCGCCACCATCGCCTTGTCCTGCGCCGCCACCGCGCGCTGGATCTCCGCCGGAGCAAGCGCCGACAGGATCGCCAGCGCGACGCGCGCGCCGACACCCTGCACGCCGGTCAGCAACCGGAACCAGTCGCGCTCGTCCGATGTGGCGAAACCGACCAGCCGAATGAAATCCTCCGCCACCAGCATCTCGGTGTGGATCGTGACCCGGTCACCGGTGATCCCGATCGCCTCGAGCGTCTTCGCCGACGCGCCGACGAGATAGCCGACGCCATTCACGTCGATCACGGCGTGATCGGCGGCAGTGGCGTGGAGCGTGCCGGTGAGGTGCGCGATCATGCGCCCTTCCTACCCGCTTTCGAGCACACTCCAAGCCGTTTCACCGCGGCGCCAATGCCTGCGCGCTTGCGGCATGGTGCGCGTGGCAGATCGCCACCGCCAGCGCATCCGCCGCATCCAGGCCATCGATGCTCACGCCGGGCAGCAACCGCGTGACCATCGCATGGACCTGCGCCTTGTCGGCATTGCCGACGCCGACCACTGCCTTCTTCACCAACCGCGCCGCATATTCGCCGACATCGATGCCGGAGCGTGCGGCGGCGCACAGGATCACGCCTCGCGCCTGGCCAAGCTTGAGCGTCGACTGCGGGTTGGCGTTTACGAAAACCTCCTCGACCGCAGCCGCGTCCGGCGCGTGATCGGCAACCAACGCCGCTACCATGGCGTCCAGATGCACGAGGCGGCGGGGAAGCGCCGCTTGCGGATCGGTTTTGAGGCGGCCGTTGCCAAGATGCGACAGCCGGTTGCCCTCGGCGCGGATCAACCCCCAGCCGGTCGTGCCCAGACCCGGGTCGAGGCCGAGGATGATCATCGAGCGCCGCGCAGCGTCACCCCAGTTTCTCCATCACCGCGTCGGACACTTCGTAATTGCCCCATACCGTCTGGACGTCGTCGTCGTCGTCGAGCGCGTCGATCAGCTTGAACAAAATAGCGGCATCGTCCTCGCCGACATCCACCATCGTCTGCGGCCGCCAGGCGAGCTTGGCACCTTCCGCCTCGCCTAACACCGGCTCCAGTGCCTTGGCGACTTCGTGAAGGTCGCCCTGCGCGGTCCAGATCTCGTGGCCATCCTCGCTCGACGTGACGTCCTCGGCGCCGGCTTCCAGCGCGGCTTCGAACACCTTCTCGGCGTCGCCGGCTTCGGCGGGATAGTTGATCAGGCCGACCCGGTCGAACGCGTGACTGACCGATCCCGATGCACCAAGGTTGCCGCCATTCTTCGATACGGCAGTGCGGACGTTGGTCGCGGTGCGGTTGCGATTGTCGGTCAGCGCCTCGATGATCAGCGAAACGCCGCCAGGGCCGAAGCCTTCGTAGCGGATTTCCTCGTAATTATCGGTGTCCCCGCCCAGCGCCTTGTCGATCGCCCGCTGGATATTGTCCTTGGGCATCGACTGCGCCTTTGCAGCGCTGACCGCCGCGCGCAGCCGCGGGTTCATATCGGGATCGGGCGTGCCCATCTTGGCCGCAACGGTGATCTCGCGGCTGAGCTTGGAGAACAGCGACGAGCGCTTCTTGTCCTGTGCACCCTTGCGATGCATGATGTTCTTGAACTTGCTATGGCCTGCCATTGCTCTCTCGAATGATGCGGAACGTCGATCGCCTTGCTACCCAAGCCGATCGCAAAAGGCGACAGTCGCTGCTCAGCTGACTGTCACCGCGGTGCCCGATACCGACACCATCAGCATCGACCCCTGATCGCCGATCACTTCATAGTCGATGTCGATGCCGATCACCGCGTTTGCGCCCTTCTCGAGCGCCTCTTGCGTGATCTCCTCGAACGCGACCTCGCGCGCCTTCTTCAGCGACTTTTCATACGCGCCCGACCGCCCGCCGACAAAGTCGCGAATGCCCGCGAACAGGTCGCGAAACACATTGGCGCCCAGGATCACCTCGCCGGCGACGATGCCGTGATAGCGGGTGACGGTCTTGCCCTCGATTGCGGTCGTGGTGGTCAGGATCATGCGGATGCTCCCTTGGCTTAAACCAGTCCCAAAGCCTGCTTGTACGTGTCGAGCAGCATCTCCGCCTCGTCGCGGTGATGCTTCTCCATCTTGCGCAGGCGCACGATCGACCGCATCGTCTTGACGTCGAAACCGGTCGACTTGGCTTCGCCATAGACGTCCTTGATGTCGTCGGCGATGCCCTTCTTCTCTTCCTCGAGCCGCTCGATACGCTCGATCAGCAGGCGCAGTTGCTCGGCGGAGATATTGTCGCTCATGGGTGTCCCGTGATGGTTAAAAGGTCAGGCCGCGTCGTCTAGCGCAACCGCGCCGCCGCGCAACCGCTTCGATCCTAAAGCTGTGGACGGCATGGCTCCGACGCGCTCAGTCGCTTCGGTTCCTGGCGACGCTGGCCGCCATGCGCTCGAGTTGCTCGGGCGTCGCCTCCGACTGATGCTCCGCCTTCCATTCGCCGTAGGGCATGCCGTACACCGCCTCGCGCGCCTGCTCCTTCGGCATCGGCTTGCCCGCATCGGCCGCGGCGTCGGCGATCCAGTCGGACAGGCAGTTGCGGCAGAACCCGGCCAGCCCCATCAGATCGACATTCTGCGCGTCGCTGCGGTGGCGCAGATGGTGCACCAGTCGGCGCAGCGCGGCCGCTGCTACGGCATCGTCGATGGCGTCGATTGAGGGCATGGTCGTCTCCGTGGTTGATCGGGCGCGATATGTGGCTATGGCCGGGCGCGCACAACCCGAGCCCCCGCCGCCGTGACGCCCGAGGATGCCGAAATGACGAAATCGATCGCCCCCCGTACCCGCAAGGTTCGCGTCCTCGCGACGCTCGGCCCCGCGAGCAACACGCCCGAGATGATCGGCGCATTGTTCGAGGCGGGGGCCGATGCGTTCCGCGTCAATATGAGCCATGGCGACCAGGCGTCGAAAATTCCGGTGATCGAGGCGATCCGCAGCCTCGAGAAGCGCTACGGCCGCCCGACCACGATCCTGGCCGACCTGCAGGGGCCGAAACTGCGCGTCGGCAAATTCGCCGACGGGCGGGTGATGCTCGAAAAAGGGGCAGTCTTCATCCTCGACCGCGATCCGACGCCGGGCGACGCCAGCCGCGTCGAACTGCCGCACCGCGAGATTTTCGAGGCGATCCAGCCCGGTGCGCGGCTGTTGCTCGACGACGGCAAGCTGGTGCTGCGCGTCACCGAGCATGAACCAGCGCGCATCGTCACTCGGGTCGAGGTCGGCGGTGCGCTGTCGAACTCCAAGGGTCTGAATGTCCCCGACGTGGTGCTGCCGATGGCGGCGCTGACCGAAAAGGATCGCAGCGACCTAGCGTTCGCGGTCGAGCAGGGCTGCGACTGGATCGCGCTGTCGTTCGTCCAGCGCCCTGAGGATCTCGCCGAGGCACGGCGGCTGATCGGCGGCAAGGCCGCGCTGCTCGCCAAGATCGAGAAGCCCAGTGCGGTGACCCGGCTCGAGGAGATTTGCGAGGCGTGCGATGGCGTGATGGTCGCGCGCGGCGATCTCGGCGTCGAACTGCCGCCCGAAACGGTGCCGCCGCTGCAGAAGCAGATCGTCGAGACCGCGCGGCGGCTGGGGCGGCCGGTGATCGTCGCCACGCAGATGCTCGAATCAATGATCACCTCGCCTTCCCCGACCCGCGCCGAAGTGTCCGACGTCGCCACCGCGGTCTATGACGGCGCCGACGCGATCATGCTGTCGGCCGAAAGCGCGGCGGGCGCATGGCCGGTGGAATCGGTGGCGATGATGAATGCGATTGCCGACGCGGTCGAGCGTGATCCGGCGCATGGCGATCGCGTGCACTTCACCGTCCTGCATCCTGATCCGACGACCGCCGACGCGCTATCGGCCGCTGCCAAGGAAATCACCTCGACGGTGACCGCCGCGGCGATCATCTGCTTCACCATGTCGGGTTCGACGGCGCGGCGCATCGCACGCGAGCGCCCTGGCGTACCGATCCTGGTGCTGACGCCGAAGCACGAGACTGCGCGCCGGCTGGGGCTGCTGTGGGGCACGCACGCGGTCCACACCCGCGACGTCGGATCGTTCGAGGAAATGGTCGCCAAGGCCAAGCGCATGGCGCTGCGCCACCGCCTCGCCAGGGCCGGCGACCGGGTGGTGGTGTGCGCGGGGGTTCCGTTCGGAACGCCGGGATCGACCAACGTGCTGCACGTCGTGCAGATCATCGGCGACGAGCTGAAGAACTACGAAAAGGGGTGAACGCCACCTGGCAGTTCGCGCCCACGCCCTTCCCCGCTGGCGTTCACTCCGCCGCCACCGCCGCTCTCGCCCGCGCTTTCCGCCGCTGCTTCAATTCCGCGCGCCATCCCCGTGCGCGCAGCCACATGATGATGCCGGTGATGCTCAGCAGCGCCGGTAGCAGCCCGCCGAGAAACACGATCACCTGCCACGCGAACGGCATCTGCTGCCCGTCATGGATGCGCCGCATCCATTGCGCGACGCTCCACGCTTCGTCGCGCCCTCCGCGCGCTGGCTCGATCCTGGCGGTACCATCGGCGTCGGTCACCGCAACGGTGCGGCCTCCGTCGAGGGCGATGCTCCATTCCGTTTTCACGTCGGTCGGCCAGCCGATCGCGCGCACGTCCCCAGGCGCCGCAGCAGCCGCACGCGCCAGCGCCGTGTCGAGCGACGTCGCGGGTTCCTCGATCGGCCTGGCCCGCATCAGCGCCCCGCGATCGGGCCCCTTGGGCCGTTCGGCGCGCACCGGCTCGACCAGAGGATTGAACAGCGCTGGGAAGCTGATCCACACCCCGGTGAACGACAGGATCGCCAGCGGAACCGAGATCCAGAATCCCATCAGATAATGGAGGTTCGTGTCGGTGTTGCGATGCCGCCGCCAGCGCAGCCCGCGCACCCATCGCCCGACCGTCGGCCACCACAGCCACAGGCCGGTCAGCGACGATGCCAGCATCGCCCAGCCGATCCAGCCGACGACCTTGCGCCCCACCTCGGGAATGAACAGCGACCCGTGAAGGATGTGCATGAACTGGATCGCGCTGGCGTTGCTGGCGGTCGTCTCGATCACGCGGGCATCGGCGGGGTCGAGATAGACGACCGTGCGCACCGGGCGCCCTTTTGCCTTGCCCGGCCGCGAAGCCTGCGCCGCCACCGGCTCGCCGCTGTCTTGCGGAAACTCGATCCGCGACAGACGCTCACCCGGCGCCAGTGCACCGCGCGCCGCGGCGGCATAGGTCTGCGGCGGCAGCACCGCTTGCCCGCTCACGGCAAAGCGATCGGGATGGAGCAGCTTCTCCAGACCGTCATGCCACACCAGCGCCGCGCCGGTGATCGAGATCGGGATTACCGCCACGGCGAGCAGCAGCCCGATCCATTTGTGAACCTGGAACCAGAAATTGCGCAACGCGATCTTGGTCATGCGTGCCTCGTCAAAGCTCCGCCCAGCGGCGCAGCAGATTGTGATAGACTCCGGTCAGCTCGACCACCGAGCGATCGTCCTGCCCTACCTGCCCGCCCAGACGCTGCACCGACTGGTCGAGATCGAACAGGATACGGCGCGCGCCGTCGTCGCGGACCATTGACTGGATCCAGAAGAACGACGCTACGCGGCAGCCGCGTGTCACCGGCTCGACGCGGTGCAGACTGGACGCGGGATAGAGGATCAGGTGCCCAGCCGGCAGCTTGACCGACTGCACTCCGAAGCGGTCCTCGATGACCAGCTCGCCGCCTTCGTAGTTTCCAGGGTCTTCGAGGAACAGCGTCGCCGACAGGTCGGAACGGATGCGGAAGTCCGACCCGCGCTGCATCCGCACGGCGTTGTCGACATGCACCCCGAACGCCTGTCCCCCGGCATAGCGGTTGAACAGCGGCGGAAACACCCTGGCCGGGAGGGCCGCCGCAACGAACAGCGGCGTCCTGCCCAGCGCATCGAGCACCAGCGCCCCCGCCTCGCGCGCCGCCGCCGATCCCTCCGCAAGCTGCTCGTTGCGCTTGGCAAGCGCCGATTGCGGACCCGACGTGACGTTGCCATCGACCCAGTCGCCCGCGGCGAGGATCGCGCGCACGCGGGCAACCTCGGCAGCATCCAGAACGTCGGGAATGTCGATCAGCAACCCCGCACTCCCATCTCAAAAGCTGTAGAACAAGCTGAGCACCGCTGATCGCCCTTCACCCGGCGTCGCCCAGCCATTGTTGCGAATACCGGTGAAATATCGCTCGTCGCCGACATTCTGGACATTGACCTGCGCGGTCAATCCATTGGCGAACGCATAGGACAGGAACGCCCGATGGATCAGATAATCGTCCGAGCGAAACTGGGTCGGCGCCGCAAGGCTCGGCGCGTTGATCGCGAAGTCGCCCTGATAGGTGAAGCCGTAGCCGAGCTGGAGCCCGAATGGCAGCGTGTAGGTGGTGAACAGGCTTCCCGAATGTTCGGGCGTCTGGATCAGCGCGCGCCCCGCCTGCGGATCGAGTACGTCGGCGCTGTTCGGACATTCCTCCACGCCCGGATTGGCGAGGCAGAAGTCGGAAACGCTCTGCAGGACCTTGGCATCGAGATAGGTGTAGTTGGCGAAGATCGACCAGGCGGGCGTGATGTTGCCCGTGGCGCCGAGCGCGACGCCATCGACCCGCGCGCGCCCGTCGAGCACCTGCAGACTGGGCTGAACCGGATCGTTCGACGCGACGCGGTAGTTGCTGCGTTCGTTGCGGAATAGCGCGGCAGTCAGCTGCAGCTTGCGCTCGAACAGGTCGAGCTTGCCGCCAACCTCGTAGCTCCTGCCGGTTTCGGGCGCGACATCGCAATTGTCGCCACATCCGGCGCGCACCGTCGCCGAGCTCGGCGTCTTGGAATTGGCGAACGCGGCATACAGGCTGGCGGTCGCAACCGGCTTGAACACGCCGCCCACCCGGTACGAGAATAGATGCTCGTCGCTCACCTGATTCAGCCCGCGGGTATAGACGCCGCCGGTCGCGGGCGTGGTGAAGGTGTCGGCGTGAAACACGGTGCGGACATTCTCCACCCGTGCACCGCCGGACAGTTCGAACATCGGCCCTAGCTCCAGCGTGTCGAACGCATAGACCGCGATGTTGCGGGTATCGCCATAGGAACGTCCGGTCAGCGTACGGTTGACCGGTCCGGTCCACACCGTTTGGGGATCGTCGAGTGCGATCGGCGGCTGGACCGGATTGGGCAGCGCGCCGCCGGGATTGCGGACCAGCTGCGCCACCTCGATCGAATAGTCTTCCTGCGCGAACGATGTGCCCACCACCAGCGTGTTGAACAGCCCGCCCTTCTCGCCCAGTTCGGCGCGCAGGTCGGTTTGGTTGTAGAGCAGGTCGTTGACCTGATCGCGCACCAGCCCGCGCGGGCCGCTGGGATAATAGAAGCCCGGCATATCGGTGCCGTCCGGGCAGGCGACGCCGAGCGGGGTCAGCCCGGTCGACAGGCAATAGGTGCCCTGCGGCGCGCTCGTCACGGAGTTCTGCTTTACCCGCTGGAACCGCGTCAGATTGCGAACCGACAGGCCATTGCCAACCTCGTGGCGGAAGGTCGCGGTCAGGCGATCGACGGTGACATCCTGCCGGTCCAGATTCTCGATCCCGAAATAGTCCGAGTCATCGACCCCCGGCAGCGGCCCGCCGATCGCTGCGTAATAGGGCACGCCGAACAGCGGCGTATTGGCGTCTTCCTGATGCACATAGGCGAAGGTCAGGCTGGTCGGTCCCTCGACGCCGAGCGTCAGCGACGGAGCGACGCCCCAGCGTTCATTCTGTTCGACATCGCGACCGGGTACATCGTTGCGGTGATAGACCGCGTTCAGCCGCACCGCGACCAGATCGCTGACGCGGGTGTTCACGTCGGCGGCGGCGCGGTAATAGTCGTCGGTGCCAATCGCCGCCTGGACGACGGTCAGGTCGCCGGGCTGCGGGACCTTGGAAACTAGGTTGATCGATCCGCCGACCGATCCCGATCCGCTGGCGACGGTGTTGGCACCGTTATAGACCTCGATCTGCTGGAGGTTGAACGGATCGGTGCGGCTATATTGCGCCGTGTCGCGAACACCATCGACGGTGATGTCGTTGTTGGCCGAATAGCCGCGCAGGTTGATCGAGTCGCCATAGCCGCCCCCGCCCTCGCCCGCGCCGAATGTGATGCCCGGCACCGTCGACAGCGCGTCGCGCAGCGTCAGCAGGTTTTGTTTGCGCAGCGTCTGGTCGCCGATAACGGTGACGGTCTGCGGCGTGTCGATCAGCGGCGCAGTGGCCTTGGGCGATTCGAGCTCGGCTTCGCGCTCGCCAGTGACGATGATGTCGGCGCGGTCGAACTGGTCGCGCTGCTGCTGCGCCTGGGTCTGCGGATCGGCAGCGGCGGGGATGTCGCGATCGTCGGCAAGGGCGGGCGCGGAGGCGATGAAGCCCACGCACGACAATGCCAGAAATGCCGGTGTCGCCGTACGGCGCACGCTGCGATCGATCACGATGGAAACCCCCGATAGCTTCTTATTCTGCAAGTTCGCTATTGAGAGCCGTTCGCATTGTCAACGCTATTGCGAGTTACTTTCACCTGTGTCGCAAGTCAGCAGCCAGCTGCGTAGCGCGCTGGCCAGATTCGGGGGATCGTCCTTGGCGATGCGAAGCGCGTCGATCGCCGCAATCAGGGCGTTGAGCGGAAGCGCCCGCGACGCCGCCTGCGCTTCCAGCCGCGCCCAGAAGATCGGCTCGAGGCTAATCGACGTCGCATGCCCGGCGATCGTCACCGAGCGTTTGACCGGGCCATGAAAGCCGCCCGGCGGCGGCTCGATCTGCGTCACTCTGCGTCGAACAGATCGGCGAGCTGGTCGACCATCGTCCCGGCGAGCTGCTCGGCGTCCATGATCGTCACAGCCTTTTGATAATAGCGGGTGACGTCGTGGCCGATGCCGATCGCGACGAGCTGCACCGGCGATTTCTTTTCGATCCAGCCGATCACCTGCCGCAGATGGCGTTCCAGATAGCTTCCCGAATTGACGCTGAGCGTCGAATCATCGACCGGCGCGCCGTCGGAGATCACCATCAGCAGCTTGCGCTCCTCCGGCCGCGCGATCAGGCGGCTGTGCGCCCATAGCAGCGCCTCGCCGTCGATATTCTCCTTGAGCAACCCTTCGCGCATCATCAGGCCGAGCGATTTCTTGGCCCGCCGCCACGGTTCGTCGGCCTGTTTGTAGAGGATGTGCCGCACGTCGTTGAGCCGCCCGGGCTGCGCCGGGCGCCCCGCCGCCAGCCACGCATCGCGTGCCTGGCCGCCCTTCCAAGCGCGCGTCGTGAAGCCGAGGATTTCGGTCCGCACGCCGCAGCGCTCCAGCGTCCGAGCGAGGATATCGGCACTGATCGCCGCGATCGAGATCGGCCGCCCGCGCATCGATCCGGAATTGTCGATCAGTAGCGTGACGACGGTGTCGCGAAAATCGGTATCGCGCTCGACCTTGTACGAAAGCGACTGCATCGGGTTGATGACGACCCGCGCCAGTCGCGCGGCGTCGAGCAACCCTTCTTCCTGATCGAAATCCCACGAGCGGGACTGCTGCGCCATCAGCCGGCGCTGGAGGCGGTTCGCAAGTTTGGTGACCGCACCCTGCAGATGCACCAGCTGCTGGTCGAGATAGGCACGCAGCCGCGTCAGTTCCTCCTCGTCGCACAGTTCGGTGGCGGCGATCTCTTCGTCGAACGCGGTGGTGAAGGCGTGATACTCGAACAGGCCGGAAGGGTCGTGCCACGGACGATTGGGGCGGACGGGCATCATCCCCTCCTCGCCCTCGTCGCTCATCTCACCATCGGAATCGTCGAAGCTGTCGGATTGCTGATCCTGGCCCTGACCTTCCTCGGTGTCGCCTTCGCGCTGTTCGCCGCGTGCCTCGACCTCGCCGTCGCCCTGCCCCTCGCTACCCTCGTCGTCGCTGTCCCCCTCGTCCTGCTCGTCGGTGCCTTCGTCTTCGCTGCCGCCGTCATCGGCGTCGTCGGGGACGAGGTCGCCTTCGGTCAGGTCGAGATCCTCGAGCAGATGCCCGACCAGCTTTGCAAAGGCATGCTGATCGTCGATCGCCAGCGCCAGCGCGTCGAGATCGCGCCCGCCCTTGTCCTCGATCCAGTCGGACACGAGCGCCATCGCGGGGGCGGTGCTGGCCGGGGCAGACTTGCCTGTCAGGCGCTCGCGTACCTTGAGCTGGATCGCCGTCGATAGCGGCACCTCATTGGCGTTGCGCGCCCGCGCCATCGGGTCGGAACGCAGCCGCATCTCGAGCGCGCGATCGAGATTGTCGCCGATCCCGACATAGCCGCGCGATCCCAGCGCCTCGATCCGCGCCGTCTCGACCGCGTCGTACACGGCGCGCGCAACCGCTTCCTTGGGCGCGCCGCGCTGATGCAGCGCGGTGTCGTGCAGCCGCAGCCGCAGCGCAAAGCCGTCGGCGAAGCCGCGTGCCTCCGCCACTTGGTCGGCGGGTAATTGCCGCGCGGGCATCGGCACCTTGATATTGCGCCCGACCTGCGTCGGCGCATCGGCCGTGAAGGCAAGTTCGACCTCCGCCTCGCCCGACAGCGCGCGCGCGGTGCCGCCTAGGACGGATTTGAAGCGGTCGAGGGGGGAGTCGGTAGTCATTCCCAGAGCACCTTGCAGCCGAAGCGCGAAATCTCGCGATCACGCGTGATGACCGTCAATCCCTCGATCAGCGCTTGCGCGGCGATCAGCCGGTCGAAGGGGTCGCGGTGCACGCCAGGCAACAAGCCCGCATGCCGAGCGTGAACATAGGAGATCGGAAGCTGGGTGAGCGCGTCGCGGCTGACCAGTTCGTCGAACCGCTCCAGCGGTTCGCGCATCACATCGAGCCTGCCGATGCGCACCTTGATCGCGATCTCGAGCGCTGACACGGGACTGACAAACACCGTTTGGGACCGCGCCTTGATCGCTTCGATCGCGCGTCCGGGCAGCGCCCGGTCGTCGAGCCACCACCAGAGCAGGGCATGCGTATCGAGCAGATAGGACAAGACCGTCAGAAGCCTTCGGCTTCAAACCGATCCAGTTCTTCATCGGTAAAGTTTGGTTCGAACCAGATATCGCTTGGCACCTGATCGCGCAGATGCGCAAGACGACCGGGTCGACGCAGATCCAACCCAATCCCGGCGGCAGGGTCCAGCGGCATCAGCCGAGCCATCGGCGCACCCGCCTTCGCCAGCACGATTTCCTCGCCCGCATGGGCACGATCGATCAGCTTCGACAAATTTGTCTTGGCATCGTGGACATTGTAGACTTTGTGCGGATCGGCCTCGGCCATCGCTCACCTCGATAGTGGACTAAGTCAGGTTAGCCCGGCTCTTGCCCAATCTCAACTCTTTCCAACCACGCTCTCCGGCAAATCCTTCCCGAATACCCGCTGGTAATATTCGGCGACCAGCGATCGCTCCGCCTCGTCGCACTTATTGAGGAACGACAATCGGAATGCGAAGCCGACGTCGCCGAAGATCAGCGCGTTCTGCGCCCAGGTGATTACCGTGCGCGGGCTCATCACCGTCGAGATGTCGCCGTTGACGAACCCCTTGCGCGTCAGGTCGGCGACGCGGACCATGTTATCGACCGCTTCCTTGCCGCCGGGCTTGTCATACTCGCCCGACTTGGCGAGCACGATCTGCGCCTCTACCTTGGCCGGCAGGTAATTGAGCGTGACGACGATGTTCCAGCGGTCCATCTGGCCCTGATTGATCTGCTGCGTGCCATGATACAGCCCGCTCGTGTCGCCCAGCCCGACCGTGTTGGCCGTGGCGAACAGTCGGAAATGCGGGTTGGGACGGATCACGCGGTTCTGGTCGAGCAGGGTCAGCTTGCCCTCCGCTTCCAGCACGCGCTGGATCACGAACATCACGTCGGGACGGCCGGCGTCATATTCGTCGAACACCAAAGCGGTCGGCGTCTGCAGCGCCCAGGGCAGCAAGCCTTCGCGAAACTCGGTGACCTGCTGGCCGTCGCGGAGCACGATCGCATCGCGGCCGATCAGGTCGATGCGGCTGATATGCGCGTCGAGGTTGATGCGGATGCACGGCCAGTTCAGCCGCGCGGCAACCTGTTCGATGTGCGTCGACTTGCCGGTGCCGTGATAGCCCTGCACCATCACGCGGCGATTATGCGCGAACCCGGCACAGACCGCGAGGGTGGTGTTGCCGTCGAACACATAGGCCGGGTCGAGATCGGGCACGCGCTCATCCGCCTCGCTGAACGCGGGGACTTCCATGTCGCTGTCGATGCCGAAAACGTCCCGCACCCTGACCATCTTGTCGGGCGCATCGAGGATCGTCGTCTCGCGGCTGTCGGGCTGGGTGTTCGAAAGTTCGTTCATGGGTGCTGCAGTTCCGCCGGGTGGTTCGGAGGGCGACATAGGCGTTTGCGCGTCCGAAACAAAGCACTCGCGCGTCAGCCGGCTGCGATGATCTTGTCCGGAAGCGCGAACAGATCGACGAACCTTGCGGCGAGGCTGCGGTCTCCCGACAGACGCAGGCTGCCCGCCGCCTCGGCGACGGAGAAGGGCATCTTGCCATAGATCAGGGCAGCAAATGTCGTCGGATCGGTGTCGAACACGACATCGGCCGCATCGGCATCACCGCGCTCGATCGCGAGTTCGTCGCGCGACAGCCGCCCGATGAAGCGGTCGGCGCCAAAGCGGAACGCCAGCGTCATTTCCAGGTCCCCGCGATCGGGGGCGATCATGGTGCGCAGCGACAGCATCGCCGATACGGGAGAGAAGGACAGCGTCGGATCATGGAGCGGCGAGCGCGTCGCCCACCGCCCCATCGTCTGGAAAATGGGTTCGGATTCATACCCCCAGGGCGTCAGTTCATAGACCTGCACTGGGACCGGCGGCGGCAGCTTGCGCCGCACCACGATGCCCGACCGCTCGAGCCCCTCGAGCCGCTGGGTCAGGATATTGGCGCTGATGCCGGACAGGCTGGCTCGCAATTCTGAAAAACGACGCGGCCCCAGCATCAGCTCGCGCATCACTAGCAACGACCAGCGCTCTCCTACGAATTCGAGTGCCAGCGCCGTCCCACAAGCGTCATCATACCAGCGCCTTGGCTTAGCTTCAGCGATTTCCGTTCCCTTTTGTAACTTCATGGTTGCTTTTTATAACTTCGCTTGGCATCACGGTCAACGTCAGCGAATCGATGACTGCGAAAGGAAATTGCGATGACTGAAACGCGCTTCGCGAAGATGCGGGGCCCGGCTCGCAGCTTCCTGATCGGCCTCGCAACCTTCGCGGTCACTGCCGTAGCCATTGCCTCGCAGCCCACGACGGCTGCCCTGATCTTCGCCTGATCTGAAAGGAGCCGTCATGCCGATCGATCCGAATTCCGACATCCGCATTACCGCTTTCGACTGGGTGCCCGATTTCGCGCGGGGACAGGTCCGCGACCTGCGTGTCCGATGGGCGCTGGAAGAAGCCGGGCGCAGCTACCGTGTCCGCACGCTGAGCGCGATGGCCGAGCGCCCGGCCGACTATTATGCCGAACAGCCGTTCGGACAGGTGCCGAGCTATCGCGACGGCACCGTCGAGCTGTTCGAAAGCGGTGCGATCGTGCTGCATATCGGCGAAACCAGCGACGCGCTGCTCCCGATCGACGCACAAGGGCGCGCCCGCGCCATGGCGTGGAGTTTCGCGGCGCTCAACAGCGTCGAGCCGTTCGTGATGCAGTTGGGCACGATCGACATTTTCGAGAAGGATGCGGAATGGGCGCGGCTGCGGCGACCCGGCGTCATCGAGATGATCGATAAGCGGCTGCTGCGCCTGTCCGATGCGCTGGGCGAGCGCGACTATTTCGAAGACCGCTTCACCGCAGGCGACTTGCTGATGACCAGCGTATTGCGCAATCTCGACGGCAAGGGGCTGGTCGAGTCCTATCCCAATCTCGCCGCGTGGAAGGCGCGGTGTGAGGAACGCCCCGCGTTTGTCGCGGCGCTTGCGGCGCAGCTCGCCGATTTCCGCGACGCGCCCGCGTCCGTGAGTGGAGAACAGCCATGAACGGCATTCCCAACGAACTGACGATCGAGCGCCGCATGGCCGTCCCGCGCGACGCGGTGTGGCGCGCCTGGACCGAGCATGCCACCGAATGGTTCTGCCCGCTGCCGTGGAAGGCGCCGGAGGTCGAGATGGATCTGCGCCCCGGCGGGATCTCGCGCGTCCGCATGGTCGGACCTGAAGGCGAGGAGATGAACCTCACAGGCGTCATCCTTGAGGTCGTGCCCGGCGAGCGGGTGGTGTCCACCGACGCGATCGCGCCCGGCTGGGTGCCGCAGACGGCGTTCATGATCTCGGTCACCGAATTCATCGCCGATGGCGATGGCACGCTGTACCGCGCCAGCGCCCGCCACTGGACCGACGAAGCGCGCCAGCAGCACGAAGCGATGGGCTTCCACGAGGGCTGGGGCAAGGTCGCCGAACAGCTCGAAGCCGTCGCACGTCGTATCGCCTGAGCAAACCAGAGGAGAGAGCGCATGACCTATGTCGATGGCTTCGTGGTTCCGGTGCCGACCGCGAACAAGGACGCGTATGTGAAGCACGCCGAGGCAGCATTGCCGCTGTTCAAGGAGTTCGGTGCGACGCGCATGGTCGAGGGCTGGGGCGACGACGTACCGCATGGAAAGGTCAACGACCTTTGGACGACGGTCGCAGCCGACGACAGCGAGACCGTGATGTTCTCGTGGATCGAATATCCCGACAAGGCGACGCGCGATGCCGCGGGCCAGCGGCTGATGACCGACCCGCGCATGAAGCAATTCGGTGATAGCATGCCGTTCGACGGCAAGCGCATGATCTATGCCGGTTTCGAAACCGTCAGCGATGCGGGCCAGGCGACGGGCACCGGCTATATCGACGGCGTGGTCCTGCCGCTGCCGACCGACGCGCGCGAAGCCTATCGCAGCTTTGCACAGGCCTGCGCGGCGGTGTTTCTCGAACATGGCGCATTGCGCGTGGTCGATGCGGTCGGCGACGACGTGCCCGACGGCAAGCACACCGATTTCAATCGCGCCATCCATCGCCAGGACGGCGAGACGGCCGGCTTCGGCTGGGTCGAATGGCCCGACAAGGTGACCCGCGACGCCGGCTGGGAAAAGGTCATGGCCGATCCGCGCATGCACGGCCAGGATGCACCGTTCGACGGCAAGCGCATGATGTTCGGCGGGTTCATCCCCGTCGTCGACGCATAAGGAGGGGGTGATGGCCAATCCGCATGGAACGCCGGTCTGGTACGAATATCTCGCCGACGACGCCGATGCGGCGCAGCGTTTCTACGCTGACGTCCTCGGGCTCGACGCCACCGACAGCGGCATGCCCGGCATCGACTATCGCCTGCTCGCCGCGCCCGATGGCGCGCAGGTCGCCGGCCTGATGAAGCGTCCCGACGGCATGGGCGACGGGCCAGTATGGCTCACCTATATCGGCGTCGACGACGTCGATGCTGCCGCGGCGAAGATCACCGAGCAGGGCGGCGCGATCCACATGCCGCCGACGACGATGCCGGGTGTCGGCCGCATGGCGATGGCGACCGATCCGCAGGGGCACGCTTTCTATATCATGCGCGGCGAAGGCGATCAGGACAGCACCAGCTTTCGCAGCAGCGATCAGGCGTCGCCGGGGCATGTCGTGTGGAACGAGCTTACCGCACAGGATCAGGATGCGGCGCTGGCATTCTATGCCGACCTGTTCGGCTGGCGGCACGAAGGTGCGATGCCGATGGGACCGCTTGGCGACTACAAATTCGTCCATGTCGGCCGTATTTGCCTCGGCGCGACGATGAACAGCTTCCCGGGAGCCCGTCCCGGATGGCAACCGTACTTCATGGTATCGGACATCGACGCAGGCGCCGCGCGTCTGACCGTCGGCGGCGGCACGATCGTCCAGGGGCCGGACCAGATCCCCGGCGGCGACTATTCGGTCGTTGCGCAGGACCCGTATGGCGCGCGGTTCGGGCTGGTCGGTCCGCGGCTGAAGGAGAGCGCGGCATGAGCAAGCTGATCACCTGCCTGTGGTTCGACCAGGGCCAGGCGCGTGAGGCCGCGCAGTTCTACGCTGCGACCTTCCCCGACAGCGCGGTCGGCACTGGCCAGCCCTCGCCCGCCGACAATCCGTCGACCCGGGCAGGCGAGGAACTGACCGTCAAACTCACGGTGCTCGGCCGCGCCTTCATCGGCCTGAATGGCGGTCCGAACTTCACGCCGAACGAGGCGGTCAGCTTCATGGTACTGACCGAGGATCAGGCCGAGACCGACCGCTACTGGAACGCGATCGTCGAGAATGGCGGCGCAGAGAGCGCCTGCGGCTGGTGCAAAGACCGCTGGGGCTTTTCGTGGCAGATCACGCCGCGGGCGCTGATGCAGGCGATGGCCAATCCCGACCGGGCAAAGGCCAAGGCGGCGATGGAAGCGATGATGACGATGAACAAGATCGACGTGGCGGCGATCGAGGCGACGCAGGGCTAACGACCTTCCAATTCCGTTGGCTTGTTCCAGGCATTCTTCATCGGGCTGCGCGCCCCTCACGCGAACGCCGCGGCACCCTTGAGATGCTGGTACGCCGCGATCACCTCCTGCAGCCGCGTCTCGTGGCTGCGGTCGCCGCCGTTCCTGTCGGGGTGGAAACGGCGAACGAGATCGGCATAGCGCTGGCGCAATGCCCGGCGGTCGGCATCCAGCGGCAGCCCGAGCGTGCGCAGCGCGTCGCGGTCGGCGCCCGACACCACGCGCCCGTCGGCACGCGGACGCTGCTCGGCCATCTTCTCGCGAAACCGCGCGCCGATCGCGTCGAGCGGATCGGAAAAATCAGCCCAGCGCGGCGGCCGGTCCGCCCCGGCGCTGGCGAACGCCCGCGTTTCCCGCTCCCAGCCCGAATAGGGCCTTTGCGCGTCATGGATCTCATCGGGGCTCATTCCGGTGAAGAAATTATACCGCGCGTTAAATTCACGGACATGATCGAGACAGAAGAAGCGGTACGGCCCCGGGCCGTCGGCGGTGCGCAGATGTTCCGCGGGCGGCGCCCGGAACTCGCCCGCTTCGACGCAGCCAGGATGGTCGCATGCATGCCCGTTGGTTTCCACGCGGCCGTGAAAGCGGCTGTTCGGTCGATCTTTCGGCTGGCTACGCGCCACGTCACTCCCCAGGCTCGGACAAACCGCCTATATAGTCGCGATGACCGACACCGCCACCGCCCCGCTGGCCGATCTGATCGCCGCCCGTCTCACCCTTGCGCTAGCCCCCACCCGCCTCTCCGTCTCCAACGACAGCGCGCAGCATGCCGGACATATGGGCGACGACGGCACGGGTGAAAGCCACTTCTCAGTCGAGATCGAAAGCGCCGCCTTTGTCGGCCAGAGCCGCGTCGCGCGCCAGCGCATGGTCAACCACGCACTCGCCGACCTGCTTGCCGCGCGTATCCATGCGCTGGCGATCCGCGCCCGCGCGCCGGGAGAGTAAGCATGGCGTACGACCTGTGGTACTGGCCGACGATCCAGGGGCGCGGCGAGTTCGTGCGGCTGCCGCTCGAGGCCGCCGGCATCGAGTATAACGACTGCGCGCGCGTCCACGGCGCCGATGCACTGGTCAAGCGGCTGAATGCACAGAGCGGGCGCACGGCCTTTGCACCGCCCTGGCTCGAGGACGACGAGCTAATTATCGCGCAGACGCACAACATCCTGGCGTATCTCGGCGACAAGCATCACCTCGCTCCCTCGGATCGCGAGGACCGGCTGTGGATTCACCAGTTGATGCTGACCATCGCCGATTTGGTCGCCGAAGTGCATGCGGTCCATCATCCGGTCGGCACCAGCGACTATTACGAGGATCAGAAGCCCGAAGCCGTGCGTGCCGCTGCGCAGTTCCGCGCCGAGCGCATGCCCAAGTTCCTGAACCATTTCGAACATGCCACCGATGCGCATGACGGCCCGTGGTTGATCGACCATCGCTGGACCTACGCCGACCTCGCGCTGTTCCAGATCGTCGAAGGGCTGCGCTACATGTTCCCCAAGCGGATGGCGACGCTCGAGCGCGATCTGCCGCGGTTGGTGGCGATGCGCGATCTGGTCGCCGACCTGCCCGGCATCAGGGCGTATCTGGCGAGCGACCGCCGCCTGCCGTTCAACCAGGACGGCATTTTCCGCCACTATCCGGAGCTCGACGCGGCATGACCAATGACGACCTGATCCTGCAGACGATCCTGCCGGTCACCCACGACCTCGGCGGGTTCAAGGTGCATCGCACGCTGCCGTCGCGGCCGCGCACGATGATCGGGCCGTTCATCTTCTTCGATCAGATGGGGCCGGCCGATCTGGCCATCGGCGACGGCATCGACGTGCGCCCGCACCCGCATATCAACCTGTCGACCGTCACCTATCTGTTCGCCGGGGCGATCGGACATCGCGATTCGGTCGGCAGCGACATCGTCATCGAACCCGGCGCGGTCAATCTGATGACCGCCGGCAGCGGCATCGTCCATTCCGAACGCTCGCCTGGAGAGGAGCGTGCAAAGGGTCCGGCGCTGTTCGGTATCCAGACCTGGCTGGGCATGCCCGAAGCGGCCGAGGAGATGGACCCGGCGTTCGAACATGTCGGCCGCGGCGACTTGCCGGTGATCGAGGGCGACCGCGCGCGCTCCCGGATCATCATGGGGTCGCTGTGGGGCCAGACCGCGCCGACCACCACCTATGCGCAGACCATCTATGCCGACATCGCGCTGTCGCCCGGCGGCAGCGTGCCGATCGACGACAGTGCCGATGAGCGCGGCGTGTATCTGGTCGAGGGCGATGCGGCGCTCGACGGATTGCCGCTCGACCCGACGACGATGGTCGTCTTGCGCCCCGGCATCACTGCGACGCTCCGGTCGGAGCGGGGGGCGCGGGTGATGCTGTGCGGCGGCGAGGCGTTCGCGACGCCCCGCCACGTTTGGTGGAACTTCGTGTCGTCGAGCCGCGAACGCATCCAGCAGGCCAAGGAAGACTGGAAGGCGGGCCGCTTCGCCAAGGTGCCGGGCGACGACAAGGAGTTCATCCCGATCCCCGAAGTGCCCAAGACGGTGAGCTATCCGTGAGCGACCTGCACCGCATTCCCCTCGCCACCGGCGTCAGCCTGGACGTGGCCACCGCCGGCGACCCCGCCGCACCAGCGCTGTTCTTCCTCCACGGCTTTCCCGAATCGCATCGCACCTGGCGGCACCAGCTACCGGAATTCGCTCGCAGCCATTTTTGCGTCGCCCCCGACCAGCGCGGGTTCGCGCGGTCGGACAAGCCCGGCGGTATCGACGCCTATACCCCCGACAGGCCCGTCGCCGACCTAGTCGCTCTTGCCGACCATTTCGGCATCGATCGCTTCACGCTCGTCGGCCACGACTGGGGCGGCGCGATCGCGTGGATGGCGGCGCTCCAGCATCCCGACCGGATCGAGCGGCTCATCATCCTCAACGCCCCCCACCCGCAAATCTTCCAGCGGACCCTCCTCGACGACCCTGCGCAGCGCGCCGCCAGCCAGTATATCCGCGCGTTCCGCAACCCGGATCTCGAAAAGCACATCGATGCGATCGGGCTCGCGGCGTTCTTCGACACGTCCTTTGCGAAGCACGTCGATCGCGCCCTGCTTGCCCCGGAGAAGGCAGCCTATCTCGACGAATGGGGGCAGCCCGGCGCGCTGACGGCGATGCTCAACTGGTATCGCGCAAGCGCGATCGTGGTGCCTGCGCCGGACGAGCAGGTCGAACGCCCGGCATTCGTCGATGCGCCGTTCCCGCCGATCGCGATGCCGACGCTCGTGATCTGGGGAATCAGGGACGGCGCACTGTTGCCATGCCAGTTGAACGGACTGGAAGCGGTGGTTCCCGACCTGACGGTCGAGCGGATCGATGCAGGCCATTTCGTGCCGTGGGAAGCACCCGAGGCGGTCAACGCGGCGATGCGGGCCTGGCTGACCGCTAGACCGTAAAGCTCTCTCCGCAGCCGCACGCACCCTTGGCGTTGGGATTGGCGAAGACGAAGCCGGCGGTGAAATCGTCCTCGACCCAGTCCATCATACTGCCGATCAGGTACAGCACCGATCCGCCATCGACGAAGAACAGCCCGCCCGGCGTTTCGATACGCTCGTCCATCGGATCGGCGGCGGTAACGTAATCGACCGAATAAGCGAGACCGGAGCACCCGCGCCGCGGAGTCGACAGCTTAACGCCGATCGCTCCTTCGGGCGCGCGCGCCATCAACGCGGCGATCCGCGCCTCCGCCGCCGGCGTCAAAAGAATCGCGGCCGGTCGCGTACGGGTTGTGGTCATCGTCATCGTCATCTCCATGCCCGCAGCTGCAACGGGTAGGGGTGCGGATTTCTTCCCCAAGGCCGCACCCCGCTTTTCCGGTCCCGGCGCCCCATCCCCTCCGGTGGTGCCGGGACCATCCTACAGCATCCCCAATTCGAGCTTTGCGTCGTCCGACATCTTCTGCGGATCCCAGGGCGGGTCCCAGACCAGATTGACCTCGGCATGGCCGACGCCCGGTACCGCGCCGACGCGCAGCTCGACTTCCATCGGCATCGATTCCGCGACCGGACAATGCGGAGTGGTCAGCGTCATCGTCACCACCGCATGGCCGTCGTCGGTCACTTCGACGCCGTAGATCAGGCCGAGATCGTAAATGTTGACCGGAATCTCCGGGTCGAAAATGTCCTTGAGCGCGGCAATGATCGCTTCATAGACTTCGCCGCCCGGCTCGCCCGCTCCGACGCCCTGCGGCTTCTGGGCCAGGAACCCGTCGAGATAGTCGCGCTCGCGCGGAAGCTCCGCATCGCTGACGCGCGCCTTGGGCGGCGCTGCGACCGCGTCGACCTGTTCGACAATGACCTTGCTCTGTTCGTTCATCCGAAAATCTTTCGTACCCGTTCGAGGCCGCGCACCAATGCCTCTACATCGGCCAAGCCGTTATACACGCCGAAGCTGGCGCGCGCCGTCGCGCTGACGCCGAGAATCTCCATCAGCGGCTGAGCGCAGTGGTGGCCGGCGCGGATCGCGACCTTTGCCTCGTCCAAGATGGTGCCGACGTCGTGCGGATGCACCCCCTCGACCTCGAAACTGACGATGCCCGCTGCGTCCTCGGGTCCGAACAATCGCACGGAATTGAGCTGGCCGAGCGCCTCGCGCGTGGCCCCGACCAATGCGGTTTCGTGCGCATGAATCGCATCGAGGCCGATACCTTCGACATAGTTGATCGCCGCATGCAGCCCGAGCGCGCCGACGATGTGCGGCGTCCCCGCTTCGAACCGCGCGGGCGGCGGAGCATAGGTGGTGCCCGAAAACGCCACCTTGTCGATCATCGCGCCGCCACCCTGATATGGGGGCATCGTGTCGAGCAGGTCCGCTTTGCCCCACAGCACGCCGATGCCGGTCGGGCCGTATAGCTTGTGGCCCGAGAACACGTAGAAATCGCAATCGAGCGCGCCGACGTCAACGCGCATGCGCGGCACCGCCTGACACCCGTCGAGCAGCAGCCTGGCACCGACCGAATGCGCCAGATCGGCGGCGCGGCGGGCGTCGAGCACCGATCCCAGCACGTTCGACACATGCGCCAGCGCGACCAGCTTGTGGGCCGGGGTCAGCATCGCCGCCATCGCGTCGAGATCGATGCGGTGATCGGCCGTCAGCGGGACGACGTCGATCGCCGCGCCCACCCGGTCGGCGACCATCTGCCACGGGACGATGTTCGAGTGATGCTCCAGCGCGGAGAGCAGGATGCGATCGCCGCTCTTGAGCTGCGTTCCCGCCCAGCATTGCGCGACAAGGTTGATCCCTTCGGTCGCACCGCGAACGAATACGCATTCGTCCACCTGCCCGCCGATGAAGTCCGCCACCCGTCGCCGCGCCGCTTCGTACGCACGCGTCATGTCGGCCGAGCGCTGGTACACCCCGCGATGAACGGTGGCATAGGTGGTGTCATAGCCGCGCGTGATCGCGTCGATCACCGCCTGCGGCTTCTGCGCGGTGGCGGCGGTGTCGAGATAGGCCCAGCCGTCGGGAATCGCGGGGAAATCCGCGACCCGGTCGAGCGGACGGGCGGCGGTCGCGACGCTCATGCCAGCACCGCGCGCGGGGTGAAGTGGAGAAAGTTCACAGTGTCGCACGCCATTTGCCAACCGCCGCCAGCGCCCGTGCGATCGGGCGAGCGGCGGGGGGCGAGCGAAGCCATCCGCTCCCGATACCAGACGCGTCCGGTGTAGGACAGCATCACAGCGCCGCGTCCAGCCATGCTTCGGCGTCGGCGGCGAACGCCTCGCGCACGGCATCCTCACCGATCCGGTCGATCGCGTCGGCGACGAACGCGCGCGTCATCAGCGCCTTGGCCCGCGCCTCCGGGATGCCGCGCGATTGCAGGTAGAACATCGCCCGCTTGTCGAGTTCGCCCACGGTCGCGCCGTGCGCGCACTTCACGTCGTCGGCAAAGATTTCCAGCTCGGGCTTCAGATTGACCGTCGCGGTGCGGTCGAGCAGCAATCCGCGCAGCGATTGCACGCCATCGGTCTTCTGCGCGCCGCGCGCGACATCGACTCGCGCGGCAAGGCTGGCAGCGGACAAGTCGGCGGCAACCGCGCGCCACGTCTGGTTGCTCGATCCGTGCAGCGCCTCATGCCGCACCGTGACCGCGCATTCCTGACGCTGCTCACCGCGCGTCAGTAGCGCGCCGCCCAGCTCGGCATAGCCGCCGTCACCGGTCACGCGCAGCGTCCCGTCGATGCGGCTGCCCATCCCGCCCGCGCCGAGGAACACGCTGACCAGGCTCGCCGCCTTGCCGATCTCGGCTTCCTCGCGCAGCGACACGAAGCCGCCGGCCTGCACGATCCGCACCGAGCGCATCAGCCGCGCGCCTTCGCCGAGCTCGATCCGGGTCAGACGATTGGCCCAGCCGGCGCCGACGAACGTCTCGACGATGCTCGCCACGGCATCGGCGGCAAGCACGATGCGGCCCGGCACATGACTTTCGCCGCCCGTGCCGACATGGACGATCTGAATGCCGGTCACCGCCTGCTCGCGTGCCAGCGTCAGCGACCAACCGGTGCCCGACGTGGCGTTGCCGAGCGGATGATCGGTCGCCGCGTCAATCGTCTCGATCACGACCACGCCGGGGGTGCTGGCGGAGGCATCGAACACGCCATCGACGAACACCAGCCGCGGGCCCTCGATCGGCAGGAAATGCGCAGACGCGTTGGCGGACCCCGCCCGCGGCGCAGCCCGCGCCGCTTCTAGCGCATCCAGGTCGGCCCAGCGCCAGGCTTCGGCGCGGCGCGAAGGAAGCGTCAGTGCGTTCACGCCGCCACCGCGCCATAACCTTCGCGCTCGAGCTCGACCGCGAGGTCCGGCCCGCCGGTGCGGGTGATGCGGCCGTCTGCCAGCACATGCACGAAATCGGGCTGCACATATTCAAGCAGCCGCTGATAGTGGGTGATCAGGATCACCGCCTTGTCCGGCTTGCGCAGGATGCGGTTGATGCCGTCGCCGACGATGCGCAGCGCGTCGATGTCGAGCCCGCTGTCGGTTTCGTCGAGGATCGCGAGGCGGGGGTCGATGATCCCCATCTGCACCATCTCGTTGCGCTTCTTCTCGCCGCCCGAAAAGCCGACATTGACCGGGCGCTTGAGCATTTCCTGATCCATGCCGAGCGCATCGGCTTGGCTCCGCGCGAGCTTGAGGAAGTCGCCGCCCGACAGCGGAGCTTCGCCGCGCGCCTTACGCTGCGCGTTTAGCGCCTCGCGCAGGAACTGGACGTTCGAGATGCCGGGAATCTCGACCGGATACTGGAAGCCGAGAAACAGGCCGGCGGCAGCGCGCTCGTGCGGTTCCATCTCGAGCAGGTCGTCGCCGTCGAACGTCACCGATCCCTCGGTCACCTCATAGGCATCGCGCCCGCCAAGCACGTAGCCGAGCGTCGACTTGCCCGCGCCGTTCGGCCCCATGATCGCATGCACCTCGCCCGCGTTCACGGTGAGGGTAAGACCCTTGAGGATCGGCTTGCCGTCGATCTCGGCGTGGAGGTTTTCAATCTTGAGCATTTAGTGACCAGTTCATTCCATTTTCGCCCCGACGCAGTCCGACCTGACGCAAGATAACGTTGATGTGTTCCGAGTCGCCGGTGGTGCGAGCCGCTTCGAATGCATCCATCAGCCCAGCGGCAGATAGGCGTTCGTTTACGGTCATAGCGGCATAATCACGCATACCACCAACCGTCACCCCGGACTTGGTCCGGGGTCCACTCCTCGGCTTGCGCAGCCGTTGATTGTTGCACGGTGGATGCCGGAACAAGTCCGGCATGACGGGTAGCAATGGGCGCGTCGGTCATCCAACCGAGCCCTCGAGCGAAATCCCCAGCAACTTCTGCGCCTCGACCGCGAATTCCATCGGCAGTTGCTGCAACACTTCCTTGGCGAACCCGTTGACAATGAGCGCCACCGCACTCTCCGCATCCAGCCCACGCTGCATCGCGTAGAACATCTGGTCTTCGCTGATCTTCGACGTCGTCGCCTCATGCTCGATCTGCGCGCTCGGATTGCGCACTTCGATATACGGCACGGTATGCGCGCCGCACTGGTCGCCGAGCAGCAGTGAATCGCATTGGGTGAAGTTGCGCACGCCCTCCGCCCCCGGAGCCACGCGCACCAAGCCGCGATAGGTGTTGTCCGACCGCCCGGCCGAAATCCCCTTCGACACGATCGTCGAGCGCGATCCCTTGCCGTTGTGGATCATCTTGGTGCCGGTATCGGCCTGCTGGCGGTTGTTGGTGACCGCGACCGAATAGAACTCGCCGACCGAGTTCTCGCCATTGAGTACGCACGACGGGTATTTCCAGGTCACCGCGCTGCCGGTCTCGACCTGCGTCCACGACACCTTGCTGTTGCGACCCTGGCACAAGGCGCGCTTGGTGACGAAGTTGTAGATGCCGCCCTTGCCGTTCTCGTCGCCGGGATACCAGTTCTGGACGGTCGAATATTTGATCTCGGCATCGTCCAGCGCGACCAGCTCGACCACCGCGGCATGGAGCTGGTTCTCGTCGCGCATCGGCGCAGTGCAGCCTTCGAGGTACGACACGTACGCGCCCTTGTCGGCGACGATCAGCGTGCGTTCGAACTGGCCGGTGTTTTCGGCGTTGATGCGGAAGTAGGTGCTCAGCTCCATCGGGCAGCGCACGCCCTCTGGAATGTACACGAAGGTGCCGTCGGAAAAGACCGCGCAGTTGAGCGTCGCGAAATAATTGTCGCGCATCGGGACGACCTTGCCGAGCCACTTGCGGACGAGGTCGGGATATTCCTTGATCGCCTCGCTGATCGAACGGAAGATCACGCCCGCCGCTTCCAGCTCCTTGCGGAACGTCGTTGCCACCGACACGCTGTCGAACACCGCGTCGACTGCGACCTTGCGCGCGCCCTCGACCCCGGCGAGCACCTTCTGCTCCTCGATCGGGATGCCGAGCTTTTCGTAGACGCGCAGGATTTCGGGATCGACTTCGTCGAGCGAGCCCAGCTTCGGCTTGGCCTTGGGCTCCGCGTAGTAATAGGCGTCCTGATAATCGATCGGGTCGATCTGCAGCTTGGCCCAGTCGGGCGCCTCCATCGTCTGCCATAGCGCGAACGCCTTTAGCCGCCAGTCGAGCATCCATTGCGGCTCGCCCTTCTTGGCGGAAATGAAGCGGACGGTGTCTTCGGTCAGCCCCTTGGGCGCGAAGTCCTGTTCGATGTCGGAATGGAAACCCCATTCATATTCGCGGTTGACCGCGGCATGGGCTTCGGCGTTCTTGGTAGCCATCATATTTCCCCGACCGCGACGCGGTCCAATTGAAGAGTCCTGTTCGCCAATTGCGTCAGCGGCACCGCGGCAAGCGCGCCGCGGACGATGCCGTTGACGCCGTTCCAATGCGGCCGGACATGGCACGTCCCCTCGACCGCGCAGTCATGCGCACCGTGATCGACGCACGCCGTCAATGCGATCGGGCCTTCGATCGCCTCGACGATGTCCGCAAGCGAAATCGCGGCAGGCGGACGCGCTAGCCGGAATCCGCCGCCGGTTCCGCGCGCGCTCTCGATCAACCCCGCCGCCGACAAGCGGCTGACCAGCCGCTGCACCGTCGGCAGCGGCAGGCCGGTCTCCCCGGCGAGCAGCGTCGCGTTGAGCCGGCCGGCCGCACCGCAATGGCGCGCGGCAGCGCTCATCATCACCACGGCATAATCGGCTTGGGCAGTCAGGCGCATGGTTTCCAATCGGAACGATTTCGTCCGATTGCATGTGGGGCCGCGAGATGCCGGCGTCAACCGGTGGGTGGCGGCTCAGGTGTCGCTGATGATCGGCGGAACCTGGCCGTGGAGCGCAGTGCGCTGGCTGATCGTCAGCTGCGACAATGCGGTCGGCGCATCGTGCAGCTGGGTGGGGGTCATGCCGGTGAACTGCTTGAGTTCGCGGATCAGGTGCGACTGATCGTAGAAGCCGTGCTCGAGCAGGTCGTCGAGGCTTTCCTGATGCGTGGCATAGGCGACCGCCGCCCTGAGCGCGCGATATTTACGGGCGAGCAATTTGGGCGGCGCGCCGTACAGCGCGTTGCACCTGCGCTCCAGCTGGCGCGCCGAAAGACCCGTGTGTGCCTCCAGCTGATGGACGTCGGGGGAAGCCGATCCGGCCAGCCAGGCGTCGACCACGGTGCTGAACACGCTCGACCGCATATCGGCCGCGACGAACACGGCGATCATCTCCTCGGCGATCACGACCTTGGCGTCGATCGTATCCGCCGCCGCCAGCCGGTCGGCAAAGGTCGAGACGCCCGGCCCCAGCACCTCGTGCGCGTCGAGCACGCGGTTGGCGCAGGCCGCGGCACTGATCCCGAACATCCCCGCCCAACCGAGCGGGGTCACTCCCATCCCGAATGCGTCGACCGGGCCGATCGCGCTCGATCGCACCGATCCGGTGGTCGGGCCGACGATATGGACCGGCGGCGCGTCCTGTTCGTGCCCGTCGGGGAAACAATAGCGGCTTGCCCCCGCCGACAATCGAAAGCGCAGTTGCGCATGGTCGGCGCGTTCGACATCGGCAAATTCGGGAAGGTCGGCGCGAAAATGATAGAACAGGGTCACGTACGGTGCCGCCGCCTCACTCGGCACGCGATAGTCGAGGCGGATCGCGTCGCTCACCCGGCCCGCGCCAATGGCTGCTCGACCGGCGCCACTTGCTGGAGCTCCTGAAAGGCGCCGGGCTGGAGCGTCAAGGCCAGAACGGGGTCGATCCGGCTGGCGATGCTCCCCGGCGTGTGCCCGGTAAAATGCCGGATTTCGCGGATCATGTGCGACTGGTCGTAGAATTGGTCGGCAACCCGGCGCGGAGCGGCACCATCCAGCAGCTGCGACGCGGCGCGCAGCGCGCGAAACTTGCGTTCGAGCAGCTTGGGCGGTGCGCCGAAATACTGGTTGACCAGCCGCACCACCTGTCGCGGCGACCACGGCACGGCATCGAACAATTGCCCGACATGGATCGGATCGTCGGGGTCGGCGCCGTCGCGCACCAGCCATGCACGGACCGCTTCGCACAGCCGCTGATGCTCGCTCGCCACCGGGCGTGCCCGCCGGTGCAGGAACTGCTCCACCAGAGGCACCATGTCGCCGATCGCGTCGATCCCGCGCAGTGCATCGAGCAGCGCGAGCCCGCCGGGGCCGAACAACGCACCGCCGTCGGTGACATGGTCGGCACGTTCATGGGCGGGAATCTGCACCAGCGAATACCAGCCTACCGGGCGCAGCGCGACGCCGAAGCAATGGAACGGGCCGTCGACGCGGTAGGCAGCCGCACCGGTGCCGGGGCCGTTGATCATGATCGGCGTCGATGCTTCGCGATGCCCCTGCGCAAAGGTCAGCGTGCCTTGGCCGCGCAGCATGAAGCGGATCTGACCGACATCGGCGCGCTCGATCCCCTCGACCACGGCGTCGTCGCATCGATAGAGATAATAGGTCGAAACCAGCGGAGCGAGGTATGCCGATGGCGCTGCGAAGTCGAGCTGCACAGGTCGCCCCCCGTTCGATCTGGAAAGCATCGCCCCCGATGCATGGTTCCAGACGAACGCTAGCGTACACCAATATGTAGTAAATGAAAAGATATCGCGACGCCCGCCCGGGACCGGAATGTCAGAAAAGGGTGGCTCGAACACCGAGATATTCGAGCCACCTGAGGTGCAAGGTCCCCCCGTTGAAAGGAACCTCTTGGGTCGCCCTGTCGCGATAGGGGGCCGGGCTGATTCGGTCTTGGACGAATCCGACAATCACGCGCAATCGGCCCATTTTGACGCAGTCTTCGCGTGCTGGCATGGCGATCGCCCATGACGAACCCGAGTCCCGTTCCGTTTCCCCGGTCGATGCTGTTGCGGATCGAAGCCGAGCGCGCGCATCGCTTGACCATCCGCGCACTGGCCGCATGGGGCGCGGCGCGCGCACCGCTCGCGCCCCGGCTATCGATGGGTCCGGCGGTCACCATCGCCGGGCTGGCGTTCCCCAACCGCCTGGGGCTTGCCGCTGGCGTCGACAAGGATGCCGAGGCGATCGACGGTTTGCTGGCGCTGGGCTTCGGGCATGTCGAGGTGGGGACGCTCACGCCCCTGCCCCAGCGCGGCAATCCCCGGCCACGGCTGTTCCGGCTGGTCGAGGATGCAGGCGTCATCAATCGCATGGGGTTCAACAATCGCGGCATCGACGCGGCGCTGCCCCGCATCGCGGCGGCGCGGCGGCGCGGCGTGGTCGGGGTCAATGTCGGCGCCAACAAGGATTCGGCCGACCGCGTCGCCGACTACGCCGCCGGGGTGCGCAAGGCCGCGGGCGTTGCCGACTATGTCACGATCAACGTCAGTTCGCCCAACACGCCGGGGCTGCGCGACCTGCAAGCGCAGCCTGCGCTCGGTGAATTGCTGGCGATCTGCAGCGATGCCCGCGCGCTGGACGGCGGAGCGCGGCGGCCCCTGTTCCTCAAAGTCGCACCCGATCTCGACCGCGCGGCGCTCGCCGCCGTGATCGACGCGGCAGTCGCCTGCGGGATCGACGCACTGATCGTCGCCAACACCACCATCGCCCGGCCTGCAGGCCTGCGTTCGATCAACGCGCACCAAGCCGGCGGGCTGTCGGGCGCTCCGCTTGCCGAACTCTCGCGCGCCAAGCTGGCACAGGCGCTCGAGATCGCCGACGGCGCGATTCCGATCGTCTCGGTCGGCGGCATCGCTTCTCCGCAGGAAGCGCTGCGGCGAGTCGAGATGGGCGCGGCGCTGGTCCAGCTCTATTCGGGGCTGGTCTATCAGGGCCCCGGACTGGTCGCGCGGATCGTGCGCGAGTTGCAACGGCTTCCCGACCCCATCAATCCCGGCTAATCCGTGCGGTGATGAAAAGACTCTTTCTCACGCTCGCCCTGTTGCTCCTCGCGCCGGTGGCGCATGCGCAGGGCGTCGTCGCATCGGCCGATCCGCGCGCGACGCAGGCGGGCCAGGCGATGCTTCGCCAGGGCGGCAGCGCCACCGACGCGGCCCTCGCGATGATGCTGGCACTCACCGTGGTCGAGCCGCAATCGAGCGGGATCGGCGGCGGCGGGTTCTTCCTCCATCACGACGGCGCGCGCGGACTGATCGAATCGATCGACGGCCGGGAAAAGGCACCGGCCGCCGCCACCCCCACCCGCTTCGTGGCCGCCGACGGCACGCCGATGGGCTTCATGCAGGCGGTGCCCGGCGGCAAATCGATCGGTGTTCCCGGCAACATCCGGCTGGCGGCGATGGCGCATGCCAAATGGGGCAAGCTCGACTGGGCGGCGCTGTTCGCGCCCGCGATCGCGCTTGCCGAGGACGGCTTCGTCGTCACCGCACCGCTGCACGGCTCCGCTGCGATGCTGGCGCAATACTGGTCCGACTTCCCCGAGATCGCCGCGCTCTATGCGCCGGGCGGCAAGGCCGTCGAGGAAGGCGCGCGGGTCCGCAACCCTCGACTGGCGCAACTGCTGAAGGACATCGCCGCGCGCGGCCCCGACGCCTTCTATTCGGGCGACCATGCCAAGGCGATCGTCACCGCGGCCACCACCGCCCGGCACAACCCTTCCGACATGACGCTCGCCGATCTCGCCGCGTATGAAGCGAAGGAACGCCCGCCGGTATGCGGCGGATATCGCGGCTATACGGTGTGCGGAATGGGTCCACCCTCGTCGGGGGCGACCACGGTGCTGCAGATGCTCGGCATGATCGAGCGGTTCGACATCGCCAAGCTGGGCAAGGAGTCGCCGCAGGCCTGGCACCTGCTGGGGGAGGCGATGCAGCTCGCCTATGCCGATCGCGAGAAATATCTCGGCGATCGCGATTTCGTCAGCGTCCCCGTCGCCGGGCTGATCGACCCGCGCTATCTGGCGCAGCGCAGCCAGGCGATCCGCCCGAACGCGGCGCTGCGCAGCTACCGGCCCGGCACGCCCCCCGGCGCAGAGCCGCGCACCGCCGCGGTCCAGTCGGAAGTGCCCTCGACCACCCATTTCGTTGCGGTCGATGGTGACGGCAACATGGTCAGCATGACGTCGACCGTCGAAGGGCCGTTCGGCAGCCAGGTCGTCGCGCAGGGCATGGTGCTTAACAACGAACTTACCGACTTCACCTTCGCGCCCGAGAGGGACGGCGCGCCGGTCGCCAACCGGGTCGAGCCCGGCAAGCGCCCGCTGTCGTCGATGTCGCCGACGATCGTCTATGGCCGCGACGGAAAGCCGCTGCTCGCGCTGGGTTCGGCGGGGGGCAAGCGCATCATCATGCACGTCGCCAAGACATTGGTCGGCATCCTCGACTGGGGGCTGAGCGCCGAGGATGCGATCGCGCTGCCCAACCTCTATTTCGACAAGGACGGCCTGATGATCGAGGACAGTCCCGCCGGAACCGCGCTGGCGGCCGGCATCGCCCGCTTTGCCCCGGCGCGCGCCGCGGACCTCGGATCGAAGCTCACCGCGCTGGAGAAGACTCCGCAAGGCTGGCGCGGCGCCGCCGATCCGCGCAGCATCGGAACCGCCCTAGCGCAATGACATTGGACCACCGGGAGCGATAAGCCCGGGGTCACCCCCAGGAGAGACGATGCGCCAGCTCGAACATTTCCCCAATCTCGTGACGATGTTCTTCACGCGCGCGCGTGAAAAGGGCGATGCGCCGTTCCTGTGGCGCAAGCAGGGCGGCAAGTGGCTGTCGATCAGCTGGGCCGATGCCGCGCGCCAGGTGGCGTCGCTGTCGGCGGGGCTGAAGGCGATCGGATGCCAGCCCGGCGACCGGGTGATGCTGGTCAGCGAGAATCGCCCCGAATGGTGCATTTCCGACCTGGCGATCATGGCGGCGGGATGCGTCACCGTGCCGACCTATGTCACCAATACCGAGCGCGACCATTTCCACATCATCGAGAATTCGGGCGCGCGAGTGATCATCGTGTCGACCGCCAAGCTCGAGCGGGTCATCGTCCCGGCCGCACTCCGCGCCTCCAGTCCGCAGGCGATCATCGGCATGGAGCCGTTCCGCACCGCGCAGTCCGGGTCGATCGACTTTCACGACTGGCAGGCGCTGATCGACGCCAACCCGGCCGATCCGGTGGCGGTCGAGGCCAATGCGACCTTCGCGCGCGAGGATCTGGCCTGCATCATCTATACCAGCGGCACCGGCGGAAGCCCACGCGGCGTGATGCAGCATCACGGCGCGATCCTCCACAACGTCTATGGCTGCTGCAAGGTGATTTCTGAGGATTTCGGCTGGGGCGACGAAGTGTTCCTGTCGTTCCTGCCGCTCAGCCACGCCTACGAACATTCGGGCGGGCAGCATTTCCCGATCGGGCTGGGCGGGCAGATCTATTACTCCGAAGGCTTGGACAAGCTGGCGAGCAATATCGAGGAAGTCGGCCCGACGATCATGGTTGTGGTCCCGCGCCTGTTCGAGGTTCTGCGCGCGCGCATCGTCAAGGCCGTGGAGAAGCAGGGCAAGCTCTCCGCCTATCTCCTGTCGAGCGCGCTGGCGATCGGCACCCGCGCGGAGAAGAAAGGCGGGGTCGCGCTCACCGACCGGCCGATGGACCTGATCCTGTCCGCGCTGCTCAAGCCCAAGATCGCCAAGCGTTTCGGCGGGAGGTTGAAGGCGATGGTGTCGGGCGGTGCGCCGCTCAATCCCGACGTCGGCAATTTCTTCCAGTCGCTCGATCTGACGCTGCTCCAGGGCTATGGCCAGACGGAGGCGGCGCCGGTGATCTCGTGCAACCGCCCCTCGGTCGGGCTCAAGATGGATACCGTCGGCCCGCCGCTCGCCAATACCGAGGTGCGGATCGCCGAGGACGGCGAGATCCTGGTCCGCGGCGAATTGGTCATGCACGGCTATTGGCGCAACGAAGCCGAGACCGCGCGCGTGCTCAGGGACGGCTGGCTGCACACCGGCGACATCGGCGAGATCGACGCCAAGGGCCGGATCAAGATCACCGACCGCAAGAAGGACATCATCGTCAACGACAAGGGCGACAATGTCGCGCCGCAGAAGATCGAGGGGATGCTGACGCTCCAGCCGGAGATCGTCCAGGCGATGATCTATGGCGACCGCCGTCCGTACATGGTCGCGGTGCTGGTGCCCGACCCCGAATGGACGCAGGAATTCTGCGCCAAGAGCGCGACCGGCTGCAACTTCGAAAAGCTGCGCCACGACCACCACTATCGTACGGCGCTCGGCGCGGCGGTCGAACGCGTCAACAAGGACCTGTCGGTGACCGAACGCGTCCGCCGTTTCATCCTCGCCGACGCACCGTTCGCGATCGAGAACGAGCAGCTGACGCCGAGTTTGAAGATCCGGCGGCACGTTCTGAAGCAGGTCTATGGGGAGCGGCTGGACGCGCTCTACAAGAATTAGGACGGCGGCGCTTCGGCGGGCCGACGGCTCGCCAGGAACGGCTTGGCCAGGCCGTGGTACAGCCGCTCCCGGCAGACGAGCGTACTGACGAGGTCGGCGATCAGCGCGGTCGCGAACAGCGGGATGATGAGCCCGCGACTGGCGGTGGTTTCGGTGATGATGATCACCGCGGTCAGCGGCGCGCGCACGACGCCGACGAAATAGCCGATCATACCGAGCAGGATGATGGGTCCGGCCGGACTGCTCGGAAACAGCCCGGTCAGCAGGTTGCCGAGCCCGGCGCCGACCGCCAGCGACGGCGCGAACACCCCGCCCGGAGCTCCGCTCAGTGCGGTGACAAGCGAGGCGACGAACTTGGCGGGTCCGAACCAGAGGGGCTGCGCCACTCCCTCGACCATCAATCGGGTCACTTCATAGCCGGTGCCCCACGTCGCGCCGCCGGTGATGATGCCGAGCAGCGCCGCGACCAACCCGCACGCGGCGGCCAGCGTCACCGGCCGCGCCTTGAGATAGCGGGCCCAGGCCGCACCGGGCGCCAACATCGCGAGAATCGCCCGGCTGAACAGGCCGCCGGTCAGCCCGCCGGCAATGCCGGCGATCGGCGTGACGATCAGGATCGTGCCAACCGCCAGCGTCTGGCGCATCGCGCCGAAATAGACGTAGTCGCCCGCAATGCCGAGGCTCACCAATCCGGCGATCATCACCGCCGCCATTACCAGCACCGCGACCTTTTGTTCGTAGGCGGCGGCGAGTTCCTCGATCGCGAACGCCACGCCGGCAAGCGGCGTATTGAACGCCGCGGCGACACCGGCCGCGCCGCCGGCGATCACGACACCAGCGCTGATCGGTACGCGCAGTACCCGGTGGATCGCGACCATCAGCGCCGCGCTCAGCTGCACCGTCGGCCCCTCGCGCCCGACCGATCCGCCGGCGCCCAGCATCGCCAGCGTCAGTCCGATCTTGGCAAGCCCGGCGCGTAGCGAAACCAGCGGATCGCGGCCAGCCGGATCGGGATCGCGCGATGCGGCGATGACCTGCGGGATGCCCGAGCCGCGCGCTTCGGGAAGCCAGCGCAGCGTCACCCACACCACCGCGGCGAATGCCGTCGGCGTCAAAAGCAGGGGCAGATAGGGAAAGGCGCGTGCCAACCGCATGAAGCCGTGCTGCGCCTGATCGCCGAGTTCGGCGAACGACAGCGCCGCCAGCCCCAGCGCGATCGCGCCGACACCGGTGGCGATGCGCCGGCCGACGACGGGGATCGCGGCGACCGTCGCCTGCTGTCCGGCATCGGCAGCATCGCGGACATTGCGGAACCAGCCGAAGCGTTTCGAACCCATGCCGCCCTTTGGGTCAACGCCACTACGGCTGCAAGGGCGGAGCCGTCAGGTTGCCGTCAGGAAGCCGGAACTTTCGCATCATCCTTGGCGCGCGCGATCACCTTGTCCGACGGCAGCACCACCATCGACCAGTCGGCACCCGGCTTGAGATACTTCGCCGCCAGCGCCTGGAACCGGACCGGATCGAGCTGGACCAGATCGCGCATCACGCCTTCCACCGCCGCCAACCGCGCAGGATCGCGCGTGCCGCCGGCGGTCTGGCGGAGCCAGAAGGTGTTGCCGCTCGCCATCCGCTGGATCAGCTGCGCCTGCGGCAGCACCGCGCGGCGCAGCTCGTCGGCCGTGATCGGCGTCGTAACCAGGTCGGCAGCGATCTTTCGGGCAAGGTCGAAGAAGAAGTCGGTCTTGTCGGGCGGCAGCATGCCGAGCGCGAGGATGCGCCCGCCGCCCGCCATGCCGACCGGCCATTCGCTCGACACCGTCGGCGTATAGCTGATCCCCGCCTGCGAGCGCAGCTGGTCGAACAATCGGTCGCGGAATACCGCGGCGACGATGTCGAGCTGGCGGCTTTCGGTGATCCCGGCCGTGCCGCTTCCGGTCGGCCATGCGATGACGGCCGCGGCCTGATTGGGCTGGCCTTCGTGGCGACGCACCACCGGTTCGGCGGTGGCGGCGGGAAAGCGCACCGGCGTCGGCGGTGCGGCATCGGCGGGTCGCGGCGCCATCGCCCCGAACGTCGCGGCTACGGCTTCCACCGCCGCTGCGCGCTCGACATCGCCGTAAACCATCACCTCGATCGGTCCCGATTTGAGGATCGGTTCCCAGAATGCGCGAAAGCTGGCGGGGGTCAGCGCCTCTGCCGCCGCGCGGCTCGGCGGACCCCAGCGCGGATCATCGGCGTGCAGCAGTCGTTCGAGATCGCGGCCGAGCACCGCATCGGGCGTGGCGTCCATCCCCGGCAACGCCGCGAGCACCACTGCCTTGGCGCGATTGACCGGGTTCGGGTCCCAGCGCGGCTTGGCTAGCTTGGCCGCCATCAAGCGCAACTGATCGGGCAGGTCGGCGGCCGTGGTTATCCCTGCCAGAGCAAAGGCATCGTCGGTCGCCGCGAATTCGAGACTGATCTGGCGGCTGCCCATCAGCCGGTCGAGTTCCTCCTGCCCCAGATCGCCGACGCCGCTTGGAAGCAGCGCGATGTCGCCTGCCCATACCGGCGTCTCGCGATCGCTGGGGATGGCGTTGAGCCCGCCACCGAAGCGGACCTGGACATAGACTTTGCTGGTTTCCGAATCATTGGGGAAAAGCAGCAGCTTGACCCCGTTGGCAAAGGTGACCTGCTCGATCGCCGGATCGGTCAGCGCGGGCACGCTCGCCGTGACGCTGCCCGGCTTGCCGAGCCGCGGCAGCCGGTCGATGCTGACGTCGCCGATCGACTGGCGCGCGGCGGCGAGTTGCGAGACGTCCTCGGTCAGCGCTGCGGCAAGCTTGGTCTGGGCTGCGGCGTCGGGGGTGCGGGTGTTGACGACCGCACGCGTCACGCCCTCGAACACCTTTTTCGACGATGCCTGGACCAGCGCCGGGGTGAAGTACTGCTTGTCGATCGCCCCGCGAAAGATGCCGTACGACCCCTCCGCCGCCGCGACGGTCTCGCCGATATCGACCGCCTCGATCAGTTCGTCGGCGATGCGCGCGCCGGGATCGACCCGCGCGGTGGCGACCGCCTGCTTCATCACCGCGTCGATCTCGGCGACTTCGCGGTCGATCTCGGCTTGGGTCGGCGGCGTCATCGCGGCGTCGGCAAAGGTCGCGCGCACGTCGCGCATCGCCGCCGCCCAGTCGTCGCCGACCGGCACGATCTGGACCAAGGTGGCGTTGGCCGACCGGGAGATGTCCTCCAGCGACGCATTGGCGGAGATGAAGCTGCCACCCGCTCGCGCGCGGCTTTCGAGGCGGCGATTGATCAGGCGGATCGCGACCTGATCGATCATCCGGCGCTGATTGAACTCGATGGTGTCTGCAACGATGTTCCACGGCCGCAGCACGCCCATCGACACCACCGGCGGCAGCGCCGGCTCGACGGTGCTGGCGGCGACCGGGCCGGTGTCGGCGGGCTTGCCGAAATCGGGCTTGACCCCGGCCGGTCCCTCGCCCTGCCAGCTGCCGAAATGCTTGACGATCAGCCGCTCGAAGATCGCCGGGTCCATGTCGCCCGAAATGACGATGACCGCGCGGTCGGGGCGGTACCAGCGTTCGTGGAAAGCGCCGACGCTCGCCGCGGTCGCTGCCTCCAGCGTCTCGATATTGCCGATCGGCGAGCGGTCGGCGAGCGGCTGTCCCGCAAAGAACAATTGCCGCGTGGCATCGCCGAAGCGCATCTGCGGCCCCGGCAATTCGCGCTGTTCGGCAAGTACCACGGGGCGCTCCGCGGCGAGCGCGGCGTCAGTGATGCTGGGGCTGTCGAGCATCCCCGACAGGATCTTCAGGCTTTCGTCGAGCCCGGCTTCGGTCGCGGCAGGCAGGTCGAGCTTGTACACCGTATTGGTGAAGGTCGTGCTGGCGTTGCTGTCCGATCCAAAGGTCACGCCCAGCCGCTGCCACACCCGCTTGGCCTCGCCGTCGGGAACATGCTGCGACCCGCGAAAGGCGAGATGTTCGAGCAGATGCGCATAGCCGCGTTCGTCATCGCGCTCCATCAGCGACCCGGCGTCGATGCGGATGCGCACCGAAACCTGCTGCGGCGGCACGCCGTTCTTGGCGACGGCATAGCGCACGCCATTGGGCAGCGTGCCGAAGGTAAAGGCCGGATCGGGCGGAAGGTCGCTTCCCTTGTACAACCACAGATCGCGCGTCGCGCCGGGGGGCGCCGGGGCAGCCACTTGCTGCGGCGCGGCGACGGGAGCGCCGGACGGCACCTGCTGCGCCGCAGCGGGCGCGATCAGGATCATGGGAAGGATGAAAAGCGCGACACGCTGCGCACGCGATACTGGCGTCATCGCGCACAGATAGCGCCTTGTCGCTCCCACCGCCAGCCGCCCGCGCCTGCGTGCCGCCGGGTCCGCGGCACGATCCGGCCTTGATCCCCCGCCCGGCGCAAGCCACATGCGGTACCATGCTGATCGAAACCGAAACGACGCCCAACCCCGCGACGCTCAAATTCCTGCCCGGCCGCACCGTGATGGACGCTGGCACGCGCGACTTCGCATCGCCCGAAGAGGCCGAGGCTTCGCCGCTCGCCACTGCCTTGTTCGCGCTGGGCGATGTGACGGGCGTGTTCTTCGGCCGCGACTTCATCTCGGTCACTGCCGCGCCCGGGGTGGACTGGCCGATGCTCAAGCCCGACATACTGTCCATCCTGCTCGATCATTTCAGCGCCAACATGCCGCTGTTCATGCCCGGCAGCGCCGCCGGCATCGCGGTTCCTCCCGAAGGGCAGGCATTCGCCGACAATCCCGAAGATGCCGAGATCGTCGCGCAGATTCAGGACCTGATCGAAACGCGCGTTCGGCCGGCGGTTGCCAATGACGGCGGCGACATCGTTTATCGCGGCTTCGATCAGGGCAAGGTCTATCTGCAGATGCAGGGAGCATGTTCGGGCTGCCCGTCGTCGAGTGCGACGCTCAAGAACGGCATCGAGCAACTGCTCAAATACTACGTCCCCGAAGTCACCGAAGTCCGCGCCGTCTGATGGGCACGCCGCTCGACGACGCCGCGCTCGACACGATCTTTCGCAGCGCTCGCACCTATAACGGCTATCTCGACACGCCGGTGCGCGAGGCCGACGTCCGTGCAATCTATGATCTTGTGAAAATGGGCCCGACATCGGCCAATCAGCAGCCCGCGCGTTTCGTCTGGTGCCTCGATCAGTCAGCCCGCGACCGGCTGGCCGACTGCGCCAGCGACAAGAATGCCGACAAGATCCGCAAGGCACCCGCCGCCGTGGTGATCGGCATGGACGAGGATTTTCACGAGCAGTTGCCGTGGCTGTTCCCGCATACCGATGCCAAGAGCTGGTTCGACGGTGATGCCGAAGGCCGCAAGGTCAGCGCGTTTCGCAACGGCTCGCTGCAGGGCGCCTATTTCATCATCGCCGCGCGTGCGCTGGGCTGGGATACCGGGCCGATGTCCGGGTTCGACGCGGAAAAGGTCAATGCGGCCTTCTTTGCCGACCGGCCCAAGGTGAAGGTCAACTTCATCTCGACCCTGGGCAAGGGCGATCCGGCAACGATCTTCGCGCGCAGCCCGCGGCCCGATTTCGAAGTCTTCAACCGCATCGCCTGATGCGGCCATCGCCATGCCGACGCTGGTAATCGAGACTGCTACGGCGGCGTGTTCGGTCGCGATGATCGACGGGAGCAGCGTGCTCGGCTCGCGACACGAAGTCGTCGGGCGCGGTCATGCCGAGCGGCTGGTGCCGATGATCGCCGAGCTGCTCGATGGCGCCGTTCCCGAGGCGATCCTGGTGGATTGCGGCCCGGGCAGCTTCACCGGCGTTCGCGTCGGCATCGCCGCGGCACGCGGGCTGGCGATCGGCTGGGGAATACCGGCGCAGGGCTATTCGTCGCTCACCCTGATGGCACGCGCGCACTTCTTTGCGCATCCGCACTGTGCCGAACTTGCTGTCCTATCGGAAGGCGGGCACGGTGAGCTGTTCATGCAAGCCTTCACCGCCTCGCCCTTTGCCGCATCGACAGCGCTGGGGTCCGTATCGCCCGAAGTTGCGCTGGAGCAGGCGGGCGCAAGGACGATCATCGGCAGCGGCGCCGCGCGGTTGCTCGAGATCGACCCCGCGCTCGATGCGCATGATGCGTTGCCGGAAGCGCGGGCGGCGGCATGGCTCCCGGCCGAACATCGCACCCTGCCGCCACGCCCGATCTACGGCCGCGCGCCCGACGCCAAGGTCGCAAGCGGCGGACCGACGCGATGAGCACATTGGCGAGCATGGTCGATCTGCGCAGCGGCGGACCGCCCGACCTGCCCGCCATCGCCGCGCTGATGACGGCCGCGTTCGACCCGCGGTTCGGCGAGGCGTGGACGCAGGCGCAATGCATGGGCATCCTCTCGCTGCCGGGCGTATGGTTGACGATCGCGCGCCAGAACGGCGCCGATGTCGGCTTCGCGCTGGCGCGATCGACCTACGAGGATGCCGAACTGCTGCTGCTGGCGACGCATCCGCATGCGCGCCGGTCCGGCGTCGGGCGCAGCCTGCTGCGCAGCGTGATCGCCGATGCGGCGGATCGCGGGGCGACACGGTTGCTGCTCGAAGTACGCGCCGACAACGAGGCAATCGCACTGTATCGCCGCGAGCAGTTCAGCAAGATCGGCGAACGGTTGGAATATTATCGCGGCGCCCATGGACGCAGTTACGATGCGCACACCTATTTTCGTCCCTTGCCACAAGCCGGATCAACTTGACGCAATGATGCTTGATCCTTCCGGTCAACAGGCCGATAGAAGCCGCCGATGGCGATATCGGCCGTCAGTACCGGGTTGGAAGGAATCTAATGGAATCGCAATCGGATATGCAAGAAACGCTGATCACGCTCACCGCGGACATCGTCGCGGCGCATGTCAGCAACAACAGTGTCGCGGTCTCCGACCTGCCGGTGCTGATCCAGAACGTACATGGCGCTCTGCAAGGTCTTGGTACCCCGGCACAGGCGGAAGAAGTCAAGCAGGAACCGGCGGTGTCGGTCCGCTCGTCGATCAAGCCCGACTTCATCGTCTGTCTCGAGGACGGCAAGAAGCTAAAGATGCTCAAGCGGCACCTGATGACGCACTATCAGATGACGCCCGAGCAGTATCGCGCCAAGTGGAACCTGCCGGCCGACTATCCGATGGTCGCGCCCAACTATGCCGAGCAGCGCCGCACGCTCGCCAAGAAGATCGGCCTCGGCACCAAGCGCCGCAAGCGCTGAACCCGACATTCGAACGCTGCGCGGCCCGGGCTTGATACCCGGGCCGGCTTGTTGCGAGTCGTTCTCGCAATAGCGCCCTTCCCTCGGCTCTCGCATGGGATTACACGGGCGGCATGCCGCGCAAGATCGATCTCGAACAGCTGTGCCACGACAAGGGGCTGCGCATCACCGAGCAGCGCCGGGTGATCGCGCGCGTGCTGTCGGAAGCGGAGGATCATCCCGACGTGGAGAAGGTCTATGCGCGCGCATCGGCGATCGATCCGGGCATCTCGATCGCGACGGTCTACCGGACCGTGCGCCTGTTCGAGGAGGCGGGCATCCTCGACCGGCATGATTTCGGCGACGGCCGTGCGCGCTACGAACCCGCACCCGAGGCGCATCACGACCATCTGATCGATGTCGAGACCGGCAAGGTCATCGAATTCGTCGATCCCGAGCTCGAGCAGCTCCAAAAGCAGATCGCCGAGCGGCTGGGCTTCCGCCTCGTCGACCACCGCATGGAGCTGTATGGCGTCTCGCTCGACCGCAAGAGCTGACGCGGCGGCGGGGATACCGGCGCCGCTGACGGCGATCCAGCGGCTGCGCGTCTTTCTGCGCATCGCGATGATGGTGCTTGCGGCGCTGATCGCGGTGCCGCTCCATTATCTCTGGCGACTGCTGCGGCTGAGTTCCCCCTGGCCGCGCATGTTCCTGGGCACCGTCGGGCGCATCTGCGGCGCACGCGTCCGCCGGGTCGGCGTGCCGCTGCGCCGCGACGTATTCTATGTCTCCAACCACCTGTCGTGGATCGACATCCTCGCGATCGGCGGCACCAGCGGATCGGCATTCGTCGCCAAGGCGGAGATCGGCGAGGCGCCGGTGGTCGGCTGGCTGTCGACGCTCAACCGCACGGTCTTCGTCAGCCGTGAGGACCGGCTGGGCGTCGCCGAACAGATCAACCAGCTGCGCGACGCCCTGACCGACAATTGGGCGATCACCGTCTTTCCCGAAGGCACCACCACCGACGGCCGCTCGCTGCTGCCGTTCAAGACGTCGATGCTCAAGGTACTGGAGCCGCCGCCGCCGGGCGTGCTGGTGCAGCCGGTGATGCTGGATTTCGGCGCGGCGGCGGAGGACATCGCCTGGATCGGCCTGGAGACGGGGAAGGACAATGCGCTGCGCGTACTGGCGCGGCCGGGTAATTTCCGTGTCGATGTCCACTTCCTCGACCCGCTCGACCCGCAGGCATTTCCCGGCCGCAAGGCAATCGCCGCGGAAAGCAGGCGCCGCATCACCGAGGCGCTGGAACGCGTCAACGGCGAACCGTTGCGGCCGTTCGCATATTGAATGACCGGCATCGGCGCAGCCGGTGCGCAGATCGCCTCCATCCACGCGAATTGTTTCGCGCAGCCGGCTTCGCTATAGGCCCGCTGAATGAAGCCCAGCCCGAAAACCTTCCACGTCAAGTCGTTCGGCTGCCAGATGAACGTCTATGACGGCGAGCGGATGGCGGAGTTGATGCTGGCCGAGGGCATGACCGCGACCGACGATGCCAATGCCGCCGATCTGGTCGTGCTCAACACCTGCCACATTCGCGAGCGCGCGACGGAGAAGGTGTATTCGGACATCGGCCGGCTGCGCAAAGGCGCGCGCCAGTCCGGCCGCTCAGCGCCGATGGTCGCGGTCGCGGGCTGCGTCGCGCAGGCCGAAGGCGAGGAGATCGTGCGCCGCGCCGGAGTCGACGTCGTGGTCGGACCGCAGGCCTATCACAACCTGCCGGCATTGGTCGCGCAGGCAGCATCGGGCGCGCCCGCGCTCGACACCGACATGCCGATCGCCAGCAAGTTCGGCGCCCTTCCCGCCCGCCGCCGGGTCGCCCCGTCGGCGTTCCTGACGGTGCAGGAAGGGTGCGACAAATTCTGCACCTATTGCGTGGTCCCCTACACCCGCGGCGCCGAAGTCAGCCGCCCGTTCGCCGCGATCGTCGATGAGGCCAAGGCGCTCGTCGACGCCGGCGCGCGCGAGATCACGTTGCTGGGGCAGAACGTCAATGCCTGGGGTCAGGACCAGGGCGGACTCGAAGCGCTGATCGTCGCGCTCGACCGGCTGCCGGGGCTCGAGCGCATCCGCTACACCACCAGCCACCCCAACGACATGACACAGGGGCTGATCGACGCCCACGCGCAGGTCGGCAAGCTGATGCCGTTCCTGCATCTGCCGGTACAGTCGGGCAGCGACCGCGTGCTCAAGGCGATGAACCGCAGCCATGATCGCGACAGCTATCTGCGGCTGCTCGACCGGGTGCGTGCGGCCCGCCCCGACATCGCGCTGTCGGGCGACTTCATCGTCGGCTTTCCCGGCGAGACCGACGCCGAATTCGCCGAGACGCTGAGCCTGGTCGATGCGGTCGGCTATGCGCAGGCGTTCAGCTTCAAATATTCGCCGCGCCCCGGCACCCCCGCCGCGACCATGCCCGACCAGATCGCGCCGGAAATCATGGACGAGCGGTTGCAGCGGTTGCAGGCCGCGCTCAACCGCGACCAAGCTGCGTTCAACGCGAAGACGCTCGGGCGGACGTGCGACGTGCTGATCGAGCGCGCGGGCAAGCTGCCCGGCCAGATGCTCGGCAAGTCGCCCTGGCTGCAATCTGTCCACCTGCTGACCGATGCCGCGATCGGCGACATGGTCGAAGTCGACATCGTCCGCGCCGACCCCAATTCGCTGAGCGGGCTGGAACGGCGGCGCGCCGCTGCCTGATCGCTGTTCGTTCGGTTCAAACCCGCTATATCAGGCTCATGTCCTCCGACCTGTTCGCCAGCACCACCCAGAATGTGACCGATTATACCGCCTCCTCGATCGAGGTGCTCGAGGGGCTGGAGCCGGTGCGCCGCCGCCCGGGGATGTATATCGGCGGCACCGACGAGCGCGCGCTGCACCACCTTGCCGCCGAGGTTCTCGACAATGCGATGGACGAGGCAGTGGCAGGGCATGCCAGCCGGATCGAGGTCACCCTGGAGGCGGGCAACCGCCTGACCATCGTCGACAATGGACGCGGCATTCCGGTCGATCCGCATCCCAAATTTCCCGACAAGTCGGCGCTCGAAGTGATCCTGTCGACGCTGCATTCGGGCGGGAAGTTCGCGGGCAAGGCCTATGCGACCAGTGGCGGGCTGCACGGTGTCGGGGTCAGCGTCGTCAACGCGCTGTCGATCGACACGGTGGTCGAAGTCGCGCGCGATCGCCAGCTCTATCGCCAGCGTTTCAGCCAGGGGCAGACGCTCGGCCCGCTCGAAAGCCTGGGCGGTACCCCCAATCGCCGCGGCACCTCGCTGGCGTTCACTCCCGACCCCGAAATCTTCGGCCCGGAAATGCATTTCAAACCGGCGCGGCTCTACAAGCTCGCGCGGTCGAAAGCGTATCTGTTCGCTGGCGTCGAGATCCGCTGGAAATGCGCGCCCGAACTGATCGCCGACGACACGCCGGCCGAAGCGGTATTCCAGTTCCCCGGCGGGCTAGCCGATCACCTCAAGGAACAGGTCGCGGGCCGTGAATGCGCGACCGCCGATTTCTTCGCCGGGTCGCAGGATTTCCCCGACAGCCAAGGCCGCGTCGAATGGGCGGTGGCGTGGCCGCTCTGGAGCGACGGGTCGTACAGCTGGTACTGCAACACCATCCCCACCCCCGACGGCGGCACGCATGAACAGGGCCTGCGTCAGGCCTTGACCCGCGGCATGCGCGCGTTCGGCGATCTGGTCGGGCAAAAGAAGGCCAAGGACCTGACCGCCGACGACGTGATGACCGGCAGCGAGCTGATGCTGTCGGTGTTCATCCGCGAGCCGCAGTTCCAGAGCCAGACCAAGGACCGGCTGACCTCGCCCGACGCCACCGGCCTCGTCGAGCGGGCGGTGCGCGACCATTTCGACCATTTCCTGACCGCCAACATGGATCGCGGCAAGGCGCTGCTCGGCTATGTCCTCGAACGCATGGACGATCGCCTTCGCCGCAAGCAGGAGCGCGAGGTCAAGCGCAAGACCGCGACCTCGGCGCGCAAGCTGCGTCTGCCGGGCAAGCTCACCGATTGCGCCGCGGATTCGCCCGAAGGGACCGAGCTGTTCATCGTCGAGGGCGACTCGGCGGGTGGTTCCGCCAAGCAGGCGCGCGACCGCAAGACGCAGGCGATCCTGCCGATCCGCGGCAAGATCCTAAACGTGGCATCGGCGACCAGCGCCAAGATCCACGCCAATCTGGAGATCGCCGACCTGATCCTGGCGATGGGCTGCGGCACCCGCAAGGACTGCATCCCCGACAATCTGCGCTACGAACGCATCGTCATCATGACCGACGCCGATGTAGATGGCGCGCATATCGCGACGCTGCTGATGACGTTCTTCTTTCAGGAGATGCCAGAGCTCGTCCGGCGCGGGCACCTGTATCTGGCGCAACCGCCGCTCTACCGGCTGACCGTCGGCGCGAAATCGCTGTACGCGCGCGACGACCTTCACCGCATCGAGATCGAGAATGGCGCATTCAAGGGCAAGAAGGTCGAGGTTGCGCGGTTCAAGGGGCTGGGGGAGATGAACCCCATGCAGCTGCGCGAAACGACGATGGACCCCAAGACCCGTTCGATGCTGCGCATCACGCTGCCGCAGGAATATGAGGAGCGCGCCGGGGTCAAGGACCTGGTCGACCGGCTGATGGGATCCAACCCGGCGCATCGCTTCGCGTTCATCCAGGAAAATGCCGCGCGGATCGACGAGAACGTGATCGATGCGTGAGCGGGCTATGGTGATGGCAGTGCTGGCTATCGGTTGTTCGCCGCTTGCTGTCAGGGCGGAGCCCGCCCCCGCCCCCATTCGGCCCTCGCAGTACACACCGCTCGACACGCGCATCGCCGACATCGCCGCGTATCTCGGCGGCAAGGGCGATTACGCCACCCTGTTCGCCGACAGCTTCCGCGCGCAGATCCCGCAGCCGCAGTTCGATGCGATCGCCATCCAACTGCGCGACGGCATGGGCGCGGTCACCAGGCCAGAGACGGTTACAAAAACCGGGCCGTGGCAGGCAACCGTACGCCTGGGATATGAGCGCGGCGTGGCGACGTTGATAGTGGTGGTCGATCCGGCCGCACCGCATCGCGTCAGCGGGTTGCGCGTGACGGGCACCGAACCGCGCGGCGACAGCATCGCCGTGCTCGACGCCGAATTCGCCAAGCTGCCGGGCAAGGCCGGGTTCGGCATCTACGCCCTTACCGATGGTCCGCCGCGCGCGATCCAAGCACAGGACGGCGATGCTGCCGCGCCGATCGGTTCTGCCTTCAAACTCTGGATACTCGCCGAAGCCGCGCGGCAAGTGCAGGCGGGCGAGCGTGCATGGAGCGACGTCGTGCCGCTCGGCGCGCCGTCGCTGCCGTCGGGAATGACGCAGGCCTGGCCGGCGGGGAGCCCGATGACGCTCCACAGCCTGGCGACGCTGATGATCGCGATCAGCGACAACACCGCCACCGATACGCTGCTCATGGCGTTGGGTCGCGACAAGGTGGGAGCGATGGCACAGCGCCTGGCACCCGACGGCGCCACCGCCACGCTTCCGATCCTGACAACCCGCGAGGCATTCCAGCTCAAGACCGCAGCGCAGGCCGACCTCGCCAAGCGCTGGACGGAGCTGAGTCCAGCCGAGCGCCGCACCGCGCTCGCCGATCGCGCAAAGGCTTTCGAGACAACCCCGCTCGATGCAGGAATGTTCGGATCCGCGCCTACCGCGCCGCAGGTCGAATGGTTCGCATCGCCTGCGGACATGGCGCGCACGCTCGACTGGCTGCGGCGTGAGGGCGGCGAGCAGGCGCTTGCGATCCTGGCGGTAAACCCCGCCACCCCCAGTATCGGCGACGTCGCCTATGTCGGGTCGAAAGGCGGGTCGGAACCGGGAGTCATCGCGATGAACTGGCTGCTGCGAACCAGCGACGGCCGCTGGCTTGCGGTCGCCGGCAACTGGCACGATCCGGCCGCTGCGATCGACGAGGCGCGGTTCCAGATGCTGATGCAACGCGCGCTGCGGCTGGCAATCGCCAAACCCTGATCTGTCCGGGCAAAAGAAAGGGCCTGCGACACGCGAATGTCGCAGGCCCTCCGTTTTTTCAACTCCGCGTTATGCGGTGTTGTCGCTACTCATCGTCAATGCTTCCAGCCGGTTGTTGGTACCCTCAGGGAAGAAGCCGCCGCTGTCGGCCGCTTCCGGCGTCAGATAGGCGATGTTATGGACCTGGCCGACGGTACGGCTGAACACGATCCCGCTGTCGTCGGTCGGAACGAGGTTCGAGGCATTGCCGATCGGTGCGACGCCCTGATCGATGTCGCTCGACCCGTCGAGGCTGTCGCGTGCGTTGGAAATAGCCTCGGTTGCTTCGATCAGCATCAGCCCAGGCGTTTCCACGCCCTTGCGATACAGCACCGTGCGTACGAGACCCGCGTGATAGGCCTCCGCCGCCAGGATGCCTGCCGCCGCTTCCAGGAACGTCTTGTTCTGGATCAAAGCCGCCCCACCCTTGTAGGCCGTCACGCCGACGTCCTCGAAGATGAAGGCGCCGAGCAGGAAATTCTCGTCGCTGGCATAGGGATCGAAGGTTTCGCCATCCCCGATCAGGCCGGCCGCGCGCGCCGCTGCCGTGAACGATCCGTTGGCATCGCCGCTGATGTTGAGCGACGGCATCGCCACCGCCGCATTGCCCAGCGCGTTGCGCAGGAAGTTGACGTGCTCGCGCTCGTCATTGGCAATTTCGCGCGCATAGGCGGCGACCAGCGGGTCGGTAAAGTTGACCCGGCGACCACCCGTGACCGTCCCTGGCGTACCCATGCCCGTCGTCATGCTGGCGGGCAGGCCCGATCCAGTGACGGCATAGACGTAGAACTGCGCTTCGAGATATTCGAGATTGAGCGCGAAGTTGAGCACATCGGCATCGGTAACCGCATTGGGGTCGGTCGGCGATGGCGTCGGGCTGGGGGTCGGAGTGGGAGCCGGCGTTGGCGCCGGCGTGGGGCTTGGCATCGGCGTCGGATCGTTATCATCGTCGCATGCGGCGAGGAACGACGCGCCGCCGACGGCGACTGCGGCGGTCCCGGCCATCTTGAAGAATTGGCGACGTGCCGCCCGGCGATCGTCGCAGGCTTCGAGGATATCGAGGATTTGCGTATTGTCAGTCATGAGATTCGCCTCCCTGTGGGGCAACAGCCTGTGAATCAGTTGGTCGCGCCGGCGCTGGCGTTGATCACGCCGTTGACCCCCATCGGGAAGAATCCGCCGCTCGTGCCCGCCGTCGCCCGGAGATAGACGATGTTGAGGACCTGAGCCGCCGATCGGCTGTACGCGATGCCGTTTGGATCGAGCGGTGCGATATTGCTCGCCGGGCCGATCATGCGAACGCCCTGATCGAGATCTTCTGTACCGTCGAGACTGTCCCGCGCGTTCGAAATCGCCTCGGTCGCATCGATCAGCGCCGGTGCGGCCATGCCCTTGGCATACAGCGTCGTGCGAACGATCGCGGCATGATAGGCCTCGACCGCCAGAATGCCGGCTGCCGCTTCCAGGAAAGTCGGATCGCTGACGAGCGGCGATGCGCCCTTGTACGCGGTGACGCCGACATCTTCGAAGATGAACGCGCCGAGCAGGAAATTCTCGTCGCTGGCATAGGGGTTGAACGCTTCGCCGTCACCGACGAGACCGGCGGCACGCGCGGCGGCGGAGAATGCTCCGTCAGCCGCAGCGCTGATGTCGATCATCGGCTGCGCGACGGCGGTGTTGCCGATCGCAGTGCGGAGGAACTCGACATGCGCGCGCTCATCTTGCGCGATCTCGCGAGCGTACCGCGCAACGAGCGGGTCTGCGAATGCCACCTGCGCGCCGCCGCGAACGGAGCCCTGCGTGCCGGTGCCGGTCAGCAGATTGGACGGAAGGCCCTCGCCGAACGCGGCATAGTAATAGAACTGCGCCTCAAGATATTCGAGGTTGAGCGCGAAATTCAGGATATCGCCATCGGTCAGCGCCGCCTGAGCGCGTAGCGGTGCGCTGCGCGATGCCATGGCAATGCCACCGGTGGCCGCCGCAGCAACCCCCATCGCCTTGAAAAAGTCACGACGACTTTCGCGACGTTCGACGCGTGCGTCGAGAACGTCGATGATTTCGGAGCTATCGGTCATGCAAGCCACCTCCCTTTTGGAGCTCAATCTTCGCAACGGAGCTTCACCGCTAACATGACCGCGATGGAATGGTTCCATTGCAAGTCGAAATACGTACGACGGCGTACCGCATGCATCCGAAACGGCGCAGCCCACGAATATCCAATGGTCGAGATGTTGGATACGGATGCAGAATGCCGGATACGCAATACAGCACTGCGAACGTCCTGGTGCGCTCGCTGGCAGCGGACGACTGGAGATCGCTCAATCCGCACCTCACGCGGATCATGGTCCAGCCCGGCGCTGTACTATGCGAACAACACGCCGACATTGATACCGTCTATTTTCCCGAGACAGCGGTTACTTCGCTTTCCGAACGTCATGGCGATACTGCCGCAGAGATAGCGATGATCGGCTGTGACGGACTGGTCGGGTGGCCGGTCGTGCTTGGCTCGTCGACGGCGTTTCATCGCGTGGTCGTGCGGCTCGACGGGGGAACCGCGCTCGCCTGCCCCGCCGCCCGCCTGATTCGGCTGTGCGCCAGCAGCGATACGCTGGCGGCGACGTTACTGCGCTACGTTCAGACGGTAACGCGCCAGTTGAGCCGGTCGATCGTCGCCAACCTGTCGGCTCCGGTCGAAGCGCGGTTGGCGCGGTGGCTGTTGATGCTGCACGATCGAACCCCGGGCGATACGCTGTCGATCACCCATCAGGAGCTTGCCGGCTTTCTGGGCGTGCGACGCGCCAGCGTGACCGATTGCCTGCACATCCTCGAAGGTGAGCGCATGCTGCGCTGCACCCGCGGTCGCATCGACATCCTTGATCGCGGTCCGTTGCAGGATCGTGCCGGCGATACCTACGGCGTCGCCGAGGATGCTTATCGCGAACTGATCGGGCCGTTCGGGAAGTCGCGGCACAGTGCCGTTCGCCCGGCGGCGCAGTTGCGGTCAGCGTTTATTGGCGCCTGACGCGAACGGCAGCTACAGCCGGGTAATCCGCGCGGTCGACAGGATCGTGCCCGTCGGCGCAGCATGCGGAGCGCCTTCGCGAGGCTCCAGCGTCAGCGCCAGCGTGGCGCCATCGGCAAATTGTTCGCGCAGCTGGGTAGGCAACAGGATTTCGGTAGCGCCGTCGCGGCGGATCAGCCCGAGCGACCGCGGCGTCTGATCGGCGGCGGGGATAACCCACAATTCCGGCTCGCCTGCGCCCTCGGGAATGGCGGTTGGGCGCACCCGTAGCAGATCGTCGGCAAGATCGAGCCGCGCTGTCAGGATCGCACCGCCCTCCCCGTCGCTCAACTGGGCGACGATGGCTTCGGTCGGCGCCGGCGCAACCGTCGTCGCCGGGGGCAGCGACGGCACCGGCCGCAGCAGCACCGCCAGCAGCAGCGCGGCAGCGATCGACATCGCGCCGACCGCAATAGCGCGCCACCTTTGCAGCGCGCGTCGCGTACGCTGGAAATCGGGCGTGATGACCGAGCCCGACCCGCCTCCAGACGCCGGTGCCGCTACGCCGGCGGCAATTGCGTCCCATACCCGTTCGCCGGGCTGGACCGGCGCGACTTCGTCGAACAACGGCGCGAAGCTTCGTTCCCATTCCGCGACCGCCTCCGCAAAGCTCTCGTCCACCGCCTGACGCTCGCGCGCGGCGCGCAGTTCCTCGCCGTCGATCAGCCGCAGCGCAAGTTCGGCCGCGAGCAGCCGATCGTCGGGAGACAGCAGCTCAGCCACCGCTCAGGCACTCGCGCAGTCGTTCGAGCCCGCGCCGGACCCAGCTCTTCATGGTGCCCAGCGGCACCGCCGCGCGGGCGGCAAGTTCCGAATAGGTGAAGCCTTCGAAAAATGCCGCGCGGATCGCGCCGGCCTGGCGGGTTTCGATCTGTTCGAGGCAATCGTTCACCAAAACGCGCTGCGCATGCGCTTCGGCAGGATCGGCTGCCGTGTCGGCGATCGCCGCGTCGTCGGAAGCCGCCGCCACGCCCTCGGCACGACGCTGCGACGCGCGCTGCCAGTCGATCGCGGTGTTGCGCGCGATCGTGCACAGCCACGTAATCGGGCTCGCACGCGACGCATCGAACGCCTCGGCGCCGCGCCACACCTTGAGATAGACCTCCTGCAGAACGTCCTCCGCTGCGTTCCTGTCCCCCAAGATACGCAGGCAGATGCCCATCAGCTTCGCCGCCGTATGGTCGTAAACGTACCGAAGCCCGTCGCGCTCACCCTGCCCCACGCGCGCGATGGCATCGGTCAGTCGATCACGGGCGGCATCGGCGGATTGCTGGGAAGTCACGGAAGCTCCAACGCGAGTGCCGCGACATTGGTTTAGTTGGAGCCGACTTGCAATGCCGCATCGCGCCCAGCAATCACCTGCAACGCTTTGCAAAAAAGGCCCGCAATCCCGGCGGGACGCGAGCCTTTTTCGGTGGTGGGCGTGGCAAGGATTGAACTTGCGACCCCTGCGATGTCAACACAGTGCTCTACCACTGAGCTACACGCCCTCCGGAAGAGGGTGCGCACTAGCCGCGCTTCGCGGCAGAGGCAAGAGGGTAAAACCGCGATCGTGCGTGCGCCGGGCCGACCGGTCAATTGCTGGTCGGCACGCGGACATTCTCGAACATGCGATCGACTTCGAGCACCAGCTCGCGCAGGTGGAAGGGCTTGGACAGCACCCGCGCATTGGGCATCGCCTTGCCGGCCTTGAGCGTCACCGCAGCGAAGCCGGTGATGAACATCACCTGCATGTCGGGCGCCATGACCCCGGCCCGCTGCGCCAGTTCGATACCGTCCATTTCCGGCATGACGATGTCGGTCAGCAGCAGGTCGAACGTCTCGTTCTCGAGCAGCGGCAGGGCGGCGGTGCCGCGATCGACCGCGCTGACCGCGTAGCCCGAGCGTTCGAGCGCACGCGTCAGATATTCGCGCATCACCCGATCGTCTTCCGCCAGCAGGATCCTGATCATTCCGTCCCTCGTTCAGCCGCCCCATCACCCCGGGCGCGCCTCTATCTATGCGGGAAGCCCTTAAGATTTTCCAGCGCCGTTGCCGCCGCGATCGACTCGGGCTACCGCAAATTCTTGCAGCCGCGCGCGCCTTTCCCGTCGTTCGACCGGCTCGGACCGGAACATCCGGCACATCCGGTGATCCTGTCGGTACCCCATGGCGGACGCGCCTATCCGCAATCGCTGCTCGACAATCTCCGCGTCCCGGCCGGGCAGCTGCGCGCGCTCGAGGATCGACATATCGACGGGGTCGCGCAGGCCGCGCTGGGCGAGAGTATCGCGATCGTGGCGCGGCGACCGCGCGCATGGATCGACCTCAATCGCCCCGAAACCGATCGCGACCCGCTGATCGACGACGGCCTGTCGCGTCACGCCACTGCGCAGCAGTCGGTGAAGGTGCGCGCCGGACTGGGGCTGGTGCCGCGCCGCGTCGGCGGGTCGGGAGACCTGTGGCAGCGGCGCTGGCCGCTCGGCGAGATCGATGCGCGAATCCGCGGGGATCACCGGCCCTATCATCAGGCGATCGCCAGCGCGCTCGATGCCGCGCATCGTCGCTTCGGTATCGCGGTACTGCTCGATCTCCACTCGATGCCCTCGCTGATCGGGACGGCGCCCGCGCAGATCGTCATCGGCGATCGCTATGGTCGCACCGCCCATCCGCGTTTCGTCGCCAGTATCGAGGCCGAAATACGCGCCGCCGGACTGCGCCCGGCGCTCAACGCGCCTTATGCCGGGGGGCATGTGCTCGACCGGCACGCCGCACCCAAGGCAGGCATCCACGCCATCCAGCTCGAGCTTGACCGTGCGCTGTATCTCGATGCCACGCACGAGGAATGCGGACCGGGGTTCGACGCCTGCGCCGGGCTGGTAAGGAGCATCATCGCCGCGCTGATCGATGCCGCCTGCCCCGGCGCGATCGCCGCGGAATAGCGCGCAATTCCTCCAAGAAAAAACCACCCCGTGCATGAAGCACGAGGTGGCCAAGGTTCAGGGAGGAGACACGCCCGGGGGCGTGTCACGCGATCCCGCGAAAGGGGGGACACGAAATCGCGCAACACCGATATAGGCGGGAAGTGTGACGGCTTCAAGAATCGGTTCGTCGCATCTGGCGTACCGATTAACGCGGCGCCTCAGACGGCCTCAGCGTGCGCCGGGCAGCATTCTGGCAAGCGTCCCGTCGCGCAGCACGAAATGATGCCGCAGCGCCGCGGCGACATGCAGCACGATCAGCGCGGCCATCAGCAAACCGAGCATTTCGTGGAGCTCGTGTCCGGCATCCCCCGCCGCGGTGCCGACCGGGAGGTACGGGATATCGAACAATCCGAACCAGCTGAGCTCGCGGCGTTTCTCGGTCCCCGACACCATCAGCCAGCCGGTCAGCGGCAGTGCGATGAGCAGGATGTAGAAGGCACCGTGGCTGATCCGCGCAGCGAGCCGCTGCCAACCTGGCAGCGTGGCTGGGGGCGGCGGCGCCGGATGCGCGATGCGCCAGCCTGTGCGCGCGATGCTCAGCACCAGCACGGTGATGCCGATCGCCTTGTGGACCGGCATCTGATTGGGGATGCCGGCAAGCAGGCTTTCCCCGAACAGTCCGATCGCGACGTTGACAAGGACGAGCACCGCGATCGACCAGTGGAATGCGATGGCCCCGCCGGTATAGCGGCGCTGGATCGCATCCTGATGGTCGATCGCGGTGGTCATGGCATCACACTCCGGCGCTGGGCTGCGGCAGCTTGCCCGAGCGCAGCTGCTTGCCGAACAGGTCGCGCATCAGGCTCAGCGAGAACAGATGTGCATAGACCAGCGGCAGCATGCCCGACTGCACCATCTTGCGCAATTGATCGCCGCGCAGTTCGTTGACCTTCTTCTCGTCGATCATCTGGAAGCCGCGATAGATGAACGGCTGCGGCGCATTGTCGGGCTGGATCGAGATTTCCCCGGCCATCAACAGATCCATCTCGCGGATCTCGCGCATGAACTGGCCGGTGCGCATGCCGGCCTGTTCGAATTGCTCTGCGAAGTTGAGGATGCCCTTGGTCAGCTCGGTCGGCTCGCCATTATCGAACAGCTTCTCGCCGTCCTCGAACGCGCCAATCGTGTCCGACGTCGGATCGAAGCACAGGCTGAGTTCGTCGCTGTCGGGACGCAGCTTGGCGAGCAGATAGGGATACCGGCGGATATAGGCAGGGATATAGACGTCGGTCTCCGTAGCCTTGCCCTCCTCGTCGAAGAACATGTTCATGCCTTCGTTCATCGCCATCAGCGCCAGCGGCACCGGATCGGCGCCGACCGAGAAAATGATCGGCATGCGCCGCGCGATCATCGGGAACTCCTCGACGGTCACCGGTATCGCGTGCTGGGTCGCGAGGAACTTGGCGGTGTCGGAACGGCGCACGCGATAGTCGCCATGCTGTGCGCTCGAAAGTGGTTCGAGCTTGTTGTAAAGCAAAGGAAGGCTGGTGGGGGCCGCGCTGGCCATGATCGTCTCTCCAATCCCGGTCAATTAAGGGTTGCGTCGCGCCCTATTGATCGCAGCCCGGCTCTGCAAGGGCGACGAGCTTGCCAGGGTTCATGATCCCCAGCGGATCGAGCGCATGCTTGATCGCCCGGATCGCGCCCAGCCGCGCAGGCGGGCCGACCCGCTCCAGCTCGGCGCGCTTCATCTGCCCGATGCCGTGCTCGGCCGAAATCGTGCCGCCCGCCGCGACGACCGCATCGTGGACGAAGCGGGTGATGCCGGGCGCGGCGTCGCGATACCAGGCCGCGGCATCGACGCCGTCCGGCGCACGCACGTGAAAATGCACATTGCCGTCGCCGAGATGACCGAAGCCGCTGGCATGGGTGCCGGGAAAGCGTGCTTCGACCGCCCTCGCGGTCTCGACCAGAAATCCGGGCATCGCGTCGACCGCGACCGCGATGTCATGCTGGACGGCAGGTCCGGCGGCGCGCTCCGCAGCCGACAAGCCGTCACGCAGCGCCCAGAACGCCTCGGCCTGGGCTTCGCTCGCGCCGATGGTTGCGTCCGCAATCCAGCCGCGCTCCAGCCCGAGCGCCAGTGCATCGGTCAGCACCACGCGCGGATCGCGATCATCGTCACCGGCCGCCACTGCCTCGATCAGCACGTGCCAGGGGTGTGATCCCGCCAGCGGCGCACGCGCGTCGGGGATATTCCGCAGGACGCGCACCAGCGATTCGCCCGGCAGGATCTCGAAACTCTCGATTGCCGGGCCGTCGATCGCGCGCAGCAGGTCGAGCGCCACCGCAGGCGATTCGAGGCCCACCCATGCCACCGCGCGATCGCGGATTGCGGGGACCAACTTCAATCGCGCGGCAGTGACGATGCCGAGCGTGCCTTCGGCGCCGACCAGCAGCTGGTCGAGATCGTAACCGCGATTATCCTTTTTGAGCGCTGCCAGCCCGTCATAGATCGATCCGTCGGGCAGCACCGCCTCCAGCCCCATCACCAATGCCCGCATCGTGCCGTGACGCAGCACCTGCGTGCCCCCCGCATTGGTCGCCACCAGGCCGCCAATGGTCGCCGTGCCGCGTGCGCCGAGCGTCAGCGGGAAGCGCAGCCCTGCCCCTGCCGCGGCATCGTGCAGCGCCTGCAATATCACGCCTGCTTCGGCGGTCGCGCTGCGTCCCGTCCCAGACAATTCGCGAATCTGGTTCATGCGACGCAGCGATATCAGCAACGCCGATCCGTCCGCAGGCGGCGTCGCGCCGCCGACCATCGATGTGTTGCCGCCCTGCGGCACCAGCGGCACGCGATGTTCGGCCGCCAGGGCAACGATCGCAGCAACTTCTCGTGTGGTCCGCGGTACCAGCATGGCGGGGCTCGCACCGTGATATCGTCCGCGCCAGTCGCCAAGCCACGGCGCGATGATCTGCGGGTCGGCGACGACCGAGGCGGCGCCGAATTGCGCGGCGACGGCGGCGATCAGGGACGACTGGTCTGGCGTCATGGCGGTACGGCGCCTATCATGCAGCGATGTTGCCTGCCACCGCTATGGTGGCGAATTCATCTGCCGTTCAAGCGCGTCACTGCATTCGGAACGCCGCATGCTCTTGCTATTGACCAGTGCCGGAATGCTTGCCGCCGCGGTAACCCCGTGGCTACCGGTGCAGGTGCAGCAGCGTGCGCAGGTTCGGATGCATCAACGGATCGTCATTCGCGTGCCGCGATTGACCGCGGCGCGGACGTCGATGGCCAACGCGCCGCTTCCGCCGATCCGTTGGGTAGAACGGGATACCGATCGCTGTATTGCCGCCTCCAGCCTCGCCGGAGCCGCGGTTACGCGTCCTGACAGTGTCGACCTTGTGTTGAGCGGGGGGCGGCGTCTGCGCGCCAACCTCGGCAGCGCCTGTCCCGCACTCGACTTCTACAATGGCTTCTATCTGCGCCCGACAAGCGACGGCATGGTGTGCGCCCGGCGCGACGCGTTTCGATCGCGATCAGGCGGCGAATGTCGTATCGAGGCGTTTCGTGCCCTGGTGCCGGCGCGCTGACCGGACAGGAGCCGGCCCCGCGTCGATCGGGCCAGCGTCAATAAGGGTTCCGGCGATCTTCGCGCCGCTCCCGGCGCGTTTCGCGTAATTCCTCGCGGGCGTCGCGGACATCGTCGCGATCGCCATAACGCTGCGCATCGCGAACGTCGCGGCGAGCTTCGCGGACGTCCTGCCGGGTGGTCGTGGCGCAAGCGGACAAGACCATTGCCGACGCGAGTGTGGCCAGAATGAGCGTACGCATACTGTGTTCTCCCAAAGCTGCCGATCAAACGTCGGGCGCCGCGGATGGGTCCAATGCCGCGGTCGGCGGGTCCTCACGCGCGGCAGCTTGACATTTTACGGTAAATCCGCGAGCCAGCGCGGACCTGTGGCGTGAGTTTGCGCCCGATTTCCGGACATCTGTATGAGCTTCGCCGATCTCGGCCTGTCTGACGAACTGCTGCGCGCCGTCGAAGAGTCGGGCTATACCGTCCCGACCCCGATCCAGGCGAGCGCGATTCCCAGCGTGCTGATGATGCGCGACCTGATCGCGATCGCGCAGACCGGGACCGGCAAGACCGCGTCGTTCGTGCTGCCGATGATCGACATTCTGGCGCAGGGCCGCAGCCGCGCGCGCATGCCGCGTTCGCTGATCCTCGAGCCGACGCGCGAGCTGGCGGCGCAGGTCGCCGAGAACTTCGAGAAATACGGCAAGTATCACAAGCTCAGCATGGCGCTGCTGATCGGCGGCGTGTCGATGGGTGACCAGCTCGCCGCGCTGGAAAAGGGCGTCGACGTGCTGATCGCCACGCCCGGCCGGCTGATGGACCTGTTCGGCCGCGGCAAGATCATGCTCAACGGCTGCTCGCTGCTGGTCATCGACGAAGCGGACCGCATGCTCGACATGGGATTTATTCCCGATATCGAGGAAATCTGCACCAAGCTGCCCAAGGCCCGGCAGACCCTGCTGTTCTCGGCGACGATGCCGCCGCCGATCAAGAAGCTGGCGGACAAGTTCCTCGACAACCCCAAGTCGATCGAAGTCGCGCGCGCAGCTTCGACCAATGCCAACATCAAGCAATATCTGGTGCCGGTCGGATCGAGCAACGCCGCCAAGCGCGACCGCCTGCGCGCGCTGCTCGGCCAGGAGGAAGTGCGCAACGCGATCATCTTCTGCAACCGCAAGACCACCGTGCGCGAACTCAACAAGAGCCTGCGTCAGCACGGGTTCAAATCGGGCGAGATCCACGGCGACATGGATCAAGGGTCGCGCATCGCCGAGCTCGACCTGTTCAAGGCCGGGCATGTCGACATCCTCGTCGCCTCCGACGTCGCCGCGCGCGGGCTGGATATCAAGGGCGTCAGCCACGTCTTCAACTTCGACGCGCCGTGGCATCCCGACGATTACGTCCACCGCATCGGCCGCACCGGCCGCGCAGGCGCTACCGGGATCGCCTACACCTTCGTCACGCCGGACGATGCCGAGAATATCGAGAATATCGAGAAGCTGACCAGCCAAAAGATCGAGCGGATCGACGGCAGCGCGGGCTCGGACGATGCCCCGAGCAGCACGGGCAAGCGCCGCGGTCGCGCCAAGCCTGCCGCAAAGGCGGCGCCCTCCCCGGCCCCTCGTCCGGCCAAGTCTGAAACCGAACCGGCCGCGCCGTCCCCGCGTCGCTCGCGGGCGCGCAAGCCGAGCTTCGACAGCCCCGCCGCGGCCGAAGCACCGTCGGTCGCCGAAGCGAGTGCCACCCCCATCGAGGTATCGCAGCCATCGCCGCGCGAAGAGCGCGCTCCGCGCCGCGAGCGCGGCCCACGTCGCGATCGCGCCGCGCACGACGAACCGCGCGCTCGCCGCTCGCCGCAGCGCGCCGACGACGACGGGGCGGACGAGGGCTGGAACGGACCGGTGCCCTCGTTCCTTGACGTGACACTGGGCCGCTGATCGCGCGCGATGTCGGGCGCCGACGACGATTTCATCACTTTCGAGCCGGCCGCTACGGTGCTGTCACCATGCGTCCTCGTCTGCGCGATCGACGCGGCGAGCGGCTGGTGTCTGGGCTGCGGACGCAGCGCCTCGGAGATTGCACAGTGGCCGTTCGCGAGCGATGCCGAACGGCAAGCGCTACTGGACCGGTTGCCTGAACGCCTGTGCCAACTCCAGTCCCGATAAGATGAAAAGGATCGCTCAGACCTCTATCGGCGGGTTTGCCGATCCGATCGAGGATGGCAGGTGAACCTGCCCCGCCGCCCCGTGCTCGCCGGAATCGCCGCATCCGTTGCCGGAGCCGTGCTGCCGCGCCACACGCTGGCCAGTCGTTCGGCACTCTCGAACCCACTGATTCTCCAGCGCGCCGATCCCCATATCTCGGCGCATGGCGGCCGATATTATTTCACGGCATCCGTGCCGGAATATGATCGTATCGTACTGCGCAGCGCGCCGGGTATCGCCGGGCTTGCCGATGCTGCCGAGGCCGTCCTGTGGCGCCGCCCACAGCAAGGCCGGATGGCGGGGCATATCTGGGCGCCCGAATTTCACCGTGCAGGCGATCGCTGGCTGATCTATTTCGCAGCGGGCGACGGCGACGACGTGTTCCGCATCCGCACCTATGTGCTGGCATGCGACGATGCCGACCCTGTCGCGGGGCGCTGGTCGCTTCTTGGGCAGTTCGAAACGCCCTGGGACAGCTTCACGCTCGACGCCACCGTGTTCGACCATCGCGGCACGCGCTATGCCTGCTGGGCGCAGGCCGAGCCCGGCATCGCCACCAACAGCAATCTGTATCTCGCGCCGCTTACCACTCCAACGACGCTGGCGGCACCGCCGGTACGACTGACTGTCCCCACGCTGCCGTGGGAAATCCAGGGTTTCAAGGTTGCAGAAGGTCCCGCACTGCTCGCGCGCGGCGGGCGGTTGTTCCTGACCTATTCGGCGAGCGCGACCGACGCGCGCTATTGCATGGGCATGCTTACCGCGCGCGACGACGCCGATATCATGGACCCGGCGGCGTGGAGCAAGTCCCCGGTCCCGGTGTTCGCCAGCGCACCCGAGCACGGCGTTTACGGGCCCGGACACAATAGCTTCGTTGTCGATGACCGCGGCCGCGATCTGCTGGTCTACCACGCCCGCGATTATGCCGCGATCAAGGGTGATCCGCTGTACGACCCCAACCGCCATACGCGCGTGCAGCCGATCCGCTATGCCGCCGACGGCACACCGGTGTTTGGGAAGCCATCGCGCAACGGGCCGATTGTCGGCACCGCCTAACCTACATCAACTGTTCGCCTTTTTTTGGCGATCGGCGAAACCTCCCGCTGTCAGGGCACGTTAGCAGTCCTGACCGGCCGCCGCCTTCGCGCGGCCCAACGGAGACCCAGCCATGGCGAAACCGCCCCCATCCCGCCCCTCCAGCGCGGCGATCGCTGCCGGGGCCGCAGCCGTCGCCGCGCTGGCCGGCGCAGCGTTATTGACGCGCAAGTCGCAGTCGCAGGGCAATGACGATGACGCCCCAGGTCGCACTGCACGCACCGGTCGCTTCGGCGACTATGCCGTGGTCGGCAAGACCGTCACCATAGCCAAGCCCGATCGCGCCCAGCTGTTCGCATTCTGGCGCGATTTCGCGAACCTGCCGCGGTTCATGGAAAATCTGAAGTCGGTAGATCACATCGAAGGCAAACGGTCGCGCTGGACGATCACGGGACCGGTCGGCGATGTCATCGTCGAGAGCGAGATTGCCGAAGAGCGTTCCGGCGAACTGATCGCCTGGCGCTCGGTCGAGGGATCGGGCGTCGATACCGAGGGCCGCGTAGCGTTTCGCGATGCGCCGGGTGGGCGCGGCACGCAGGTCGAGTTGATCGTCGCCTACAAGCCGCCGATGGGCCGCGCCGGGCAAGCCGTCGCCAAGCTGCTCCAGCGCGAACCCGCGCAGCAGGCCCGCCGCGATCTGCGCCGCTTCAAAAGCCTGATGGAGACCGGGGAGATCGCGACATCCGACAATCGGTTGAAGTTAGAGGGAGACGCCTGATGCGCGCACTCACGTTTCACGGCACGCAGGACGTTCGCGTCGATACCCATCCCGATCCCCAGATCATCAATCCGCGCGATGCGATCATCCAGGTGAGCTCGACCGCGATCTGCGGGTCGGACCTGCATCTCTACGACGGGGTGATCCCCGCGGTGATGAAGGGCGACATTCTGGGTCACGAATTCATGGGCCGCGTCGTCGAGGCCGGGCCGCATTCGACGCTGAAAAAGGGCCAGCGCGTCGTCGTGCCGTTCACCATTGCCTGCGGATCGTGTTTCTTCTGCTCCGAACAGCAATACAGCGCGTGCGACAATTCCAATCCGGTCGACAAGCGCGAAATGTCGGAAACGCTGTACGGCACGCCGATGAGCGGCCTGTTCGGCTATTCGCATCTCACCGGCGGCTATGCCGGCGGCCAGGCCGAATATGTCCGCGTGCCGTATAGCGACGTGGGGCCGATCGTCATCGAGGATGACGGGCTCGACGACGACAAGGTGCTGTTTCTGTCGGACATCCTCCCCACCGGCTGGATGGCGGCGGAGAATGCCGAGATCGGCAGCGGCGATACCGTCGCGGTATGGGGTGCAGGTCCTGTGGGCCTGTTCGCGGCGCAGAGCGCGCTGATCCTCGGCGCATCGCGCGTGATCGTGATCGACCATTATCCGAACCGTCTCAGGCTGGCCAAGGGGCTGGGCTGCGACGTCGTGAACTTTCGCGAGACCGACGTGCGCGAGGCGTTGATGGAAATGACCGGGGGCATCGGACCCGACGCCGTGATCGATGCGGTCGGCATGGAAGCGCATGGCTTCTCGGCCGACAACATGCTCGACATCGCCAAGCAGAAGGTCGGCGTCGGTGCCGATCGCGCATCCGCGCTGAAGCAGGCCATCCTGGCGGTGCGCAAGGGCGGGCGCGTATCGATCCCCGGCGTCTATGGCGGCATGACTGACAAGTTCCCGCTGGGCGCGCTGATGGAAAAGGGTCTGACGGTCAGGACCGGGCAGACGCATGTGCAGAAATATTCGCACAAGCTGCTCGACATGATCGCCGACGGCACGATCGACACCACGTTCCTGATCTCGCACCGACTTCCGCTCGAGCAGGCGGCCGAGGGCTACAGGAATTTCAAGACCAAGCAGGACGAATTCACCAAGGTCGTCCTCAAACCCGGCATGGAGAAGTAACATGGCAAACAAGCTCGCCGTCATCACCGGCGCATCGACCGGCATCGGCCTCGAACTGGCCAAGATCGCCTCGCGCGAAGGGTATGATCTGGTCGTCGTCGCCGACGAGCCCCAGATCGATGCCGCCGCCGGGGGCTTGCAAAGCGGCAGCGGTAGTGTCGAGGCCGTGGAAGCCGACCTCGCCACCTTCGAAGGCAACGACCGGCTGCTCGCCGCGGTCGGCGGCCGTCCGATCGATGTGCTGATCGCCAATGCCGGACGCGGATTGGGCCATGCCTTTATCGATCAGTCGGCCGCCGAATGGCGCCGCGTCATCGATACCAACGTCACCGGCACCACCTATCTGCTGCAAAAGGTCGCGCAGAGCATGGCGACGCGCGGCGAGGGCCGTATCCTGATCGTCGGATCGATCGCGGGGCTTATCCCCGGCAGCTTTCAGGCGGTGTATAACGGCACCAAAGCCTATCTCGACAGCTTCGCCTATGCGCTGCGCGACGAGCTGAAGGACAGCGGCGTCTCGATCACGGTGCTGATGCCTGGACCGACCGAAACCGACTTCTTCCGCCGGGCGGGCATGCTCGACACTCCGGTCGGCAAGGACGACAGCAAGGAGGATCCCGCCAAGACCGCCGCAAACGGGTGGAAGGCGATGATCGACGGGTCCGCGCACGTCGTGTCCGGGTTCAAGAACAAGGTCCAGGCGGCGATGTCGCATCTGACACCCGACAGCGTCCTCGCCGGACAGCACCGCAAGATGGCCGAACCGGAATAACAGGGCCTTTTCGCCATTCCGTGACAGCGGGGGTACGGCGTCTTGCAGCGTGCGAAGACGTCCGGCCCCTGCCGCGCGGGGGAGACGCGTCGATTCTCAGTTCGCCGCCGCGACCTGCTGGTCCGCTCCGTAGAATTGCGGCAGCCAGTTACGCGTGACCAGCACTTCACCGCCCATCTTGGTAACCTCGAACAGCGCCGCGGCGAATTCGTCGGGGACGCCGATACAGCCATGCGTGGCATAGCCCGCGTCGATCACGCTGCCATGGATCGCGACGCCGCCCCAGGTCAGCCGCTGCATGTACGGCATCGGCGCATTGTAGAGGTTCGAGATGTGGTCGCGCTTCTTCTGGAGAATCTTGAACGTGCCGGTCGGGGTAGGCTTGGAATCGGCGCCGTACAGAATGAAGGCGCGGCCGATCTCCACGCCGCCGCGATAGACGTGCAGCTTCTCGGTCGCGAGATCGACGACGATGCGAACCGGCGCTCCGGCAGGTGCCCCGCTGTCGTCCCAGGCATATTCGCCGTGCACCAGCGGCGTATCCGTCTCGAGGATGGTGGTGACGACCGGGCCCTTGTCCCCCACGCCTGCCGCCTGCGCGCCATCGGGTGCGCCGATCGCCAGCAGCGCCGCGCCGATCAGACCCAGCGTCGCGATACGGATGCGGCGGGCTGCGTTAACCAATGGCATCGATTCGTCCTCCCTGTCCGCACCGATATGCTAACGCTTCACAGCCGTGAAAAGCCCCGGATTTCGGACGTTCCGTATCGGGACGGCGCGCTGTGCGTTAACCGGTGAGCGGGATCAGCATTCCAAGCAGGCCCGCCTGTCGATTAACCATTGCCGGACCACGCGACCGCCCGACTTGACTAACCCCACCAATCGGCTATTGGCCCGCGCTCGCATTGCCGGGGTTCGTCCCTTGCCGTGCACCGTCCGAGACAGTGGGTGGCCGGGATGTGCCCGGCCTTAATCTCCCACCGAGACGGGGAATGAGTTTCACCGCTGCTCGCCTCACGGCTTGCGCGGGTCACGCCGGAAAGTTCGGCGCTGACGATCATGCCCCTCGGACGAGGGAGCCGGGCAACCGCCCGACTTCCGACGTAACCGGGTCCTTCCTGACCGGAGGGCCATTTTGAGGAGACCGGCATGGATCGTTCCCAGAAGACCGAAGCCGTTGCCGAGCTGAATCGCACCTTCAACGAGGTCGGCGTGGTGGTTGTCACCCGCAATCTCGGGATGACCGTCAAGCAATCGACGGACCTCCGCAACAAGATGCGGGCAGCCGGCGCGACCTACAGGGTCAGCAAGAACAGCCTCGCCCGGATCGCGCTCAAGGACACGTCCTATACGGGTCTCGACGACCTGTTGACGGGTCCGGTGGCACTCGGCACCTCGATCGATCCCGTGGCTGCGGCCAAGGTGATCAGCGATTTCGCCAAGACGAACGACAAGGTCGAGATCGTCGGCGGCGCAATGGGTAGCCAGGTGCTTGACGCGAACGGCATCAAGGCGCTCGCTGAACTGCCCTCGCTCGATGAACTGCGTGCCAAGATCGTGGGCCTCGTACAGGCGCCTGCGACCAAGCTCGCAACCATCACCCAGGCACCCGCGGCGCAGCTCGCCCGCGTGCTGTCGGCGTATAGCGAGAAGGAAGCCGCGTAACCGCGCGGTTTTGCTGACCTACTTTCCTGATCCAACCGATTCTAGTGGAGAATATCATGGCTGACCTGAACAAGCTCGTCGATGCACTGAGCGAACTGACCGTCCTCGAAGCCGCCGAGCTGTCGAAGATGCTCGAAGAGAAGTGGGGCGTTTCGGCTGCTGCCGCGGTTGCGGCCGCACCGGCAGCCGGCGGCGCCGGCGGCGGTGCCGCTGCTGCCGAAGAGCAGACCGAATTCGACGTGATCCTGACCGGCGACGGCGGCAAGAAGATCAACGTCATTAAGGAAGTCCGCGCGATCACGTCGCTCGGCCTGACCGAAGCCAAGGCGCTGGTCGAGGGTGCGCCCAAGGCCGTCAAGGAAGGCGTTTCGAAGGACGAGGCCGAAAAGATCAAGGCCCAGCTCGAAGCCGCTGGCGCGACCGTCGAGGTCAAGTAATCGGCCTCGCCCCGCCTGCTGGCGGGGATTGGTTGAACAAGAGGGGCGGTCCAGCGATGGACCGCCCCTTTTTCGTTATTGTGCGGCGAAACCCTGCTCGGCGGCAATCGCCGCTAGTGCCGCCCGCTCCCACGGCATCGCCAGTCGCTCCTCGCCATAAGCGAGCGCATGTCCGGCGATGGACTGGGCCGCCTCGCCCATGACGGCAGGATCGCTGTCGCGCAGCGCCGCCACGCAGTGCACCACGCGCGCGAGCACTTCGAACATGGCAGCCCCATCGCGGACGATGGGGTCGAACAGCATTGCGAAGAGATCATCAGCAGCCAACCGCGGCGCGAACACGCGATCATAGCAGGGCTGCTCCGCACCGCGCAGCGCCGCGCCATATTCGATCAGGGCGCGCAGCGCCGCGCCGAGCACTTCGATCGCAGTCCCGGGATCGTTGACCGCAGGCGACAATGCCCGTGACGCGATCTCGGACAGAACCACAAGTCCGAACCGCGGATCATGATCGAACGCTCGGTTGCGATCGATCGAGAAACAGTCGCGCAGTTCCTCGCGCGCCGCGTCGCCCGGCGAAGGTTCGACGTAAAGAAGCGTCCGGTTCGGATGCACCACCGACCCGGGAAGCAGCTGAAGATAGACGCGCAGGTCGTTGTCCTCGGCAATTTCCTGCAACGCTCCGCAGTCAATATGCGTGATTGGTCCCGTCCGCTCATGCCGGATCGGGATAGCCCCCGGACCCGCCGAACGTTGCGGCAATGCCCCCAATCCCGGGCGGGCGCCCGCCTCGCGCAGCGCTTCGATCGTCGCCCTCTCCACGCGGTGAATGGTGTCTCCGACTCTCCCGAAACGTCCGAGCGCGTCGATCCAGCGCAGCAGCGCCAGGGTGATGAGTACCAGGACGACCAGCGTGGAAAAGAACAGCAACACGCGGCCGCGAGCGTCGTACACCCCTGCCGAAAGCCCGATGATCCCGACGATCGCGAACAAGAAACTGCCGACAAAGGTCGATAGCGCATTCTGCGCCACGGGGTCCGACAGTAACAGCTTGGTCGAGCGCGGCGTCGCGTTCGAAGTCGCCGATGCATAGGCTGACACCGCGATCGACAGCGAGAACGTCGTCACTGCGAGCATGCTCGATGCGATGATGTTGAGGAGGCTCTGTACCGATCCGGATGCCAGCGTCAGATCGGGCTGATACGGCAGATAGGGCGAGATGATGGCAGCGACGACTGCGACCGCCACTGCCGCAACGCTGAACAATACGGTGCGCAACCATACCTGCTTGCCCACCTGGCGCAGCAGCCAGCCGGTCCGGCCAATCAACGCGTTGCTGGTGCTTGCCATCGCTTTCCCTACCCCGCGGCAAGGGCGGGGTCCAATGCGATAGGCTTATGGCACAGTCACCCGCTTGAACGTTGCGCCCTTCAACTCCGGCAGTGCCTTGAGCTGCGGTTCGACCGTCGCCAGATCGCCGACCACCACCAATGTCGCCTGGTCGATCGGCAGCGTCGCCTCTGCCGCCTGCGTCATCGCCTGCGGGGACACCGCCAGCACCGCCGGGACATAGTTCTGCAGCCAATTGTCGGGCAGCCCGAGGGCGTCGCGTTCGGCAAGTGTGCCGACCAGTGCGGGAGCGGTGGCGTTCTGGATCGCGAACAGCCCGGCAAGGTACCGCCCCATGCCGGTCGCTTCCTCGGCGGGCGGCGGCGTGGTCTGGAGCGTGCGCATCTCCTTGAACACTTCGCTGAGCGACGCGCCGGTCACCGCGGTGGTGACGTCGGCGTTGAACGTCCAGCGGCCGCCATAGGGCGTGTGGTCGTACGACGAGTAGGGCGAATAGGTGTAGCCCTTATCCTCGCGAATGTTGCGGGTGATGCGCGAGCTGAATGATCCGCCGAGCAGCGCGTCGGTGACGCGCAGCGGGATATCGCCGGTCGTGCCGGGAGCAGGCGCGGGATAGGCGATGCGCAGCGTCGTCTGCGGCGCGCCGGGGCGATCGACCAGCACAAGCTGCGGTCCCTTGACGGGGGTCGGCGGCAACATCCGCCGCTCCGCACCCGCTTTCCAGTCGCCGAATGCCGCCTCCACCGCGGCCTTGACCGACGCGGCATCGAACTTGCCGGCGATGTAGAGCCGCGCGCGCTTCGCACCGAAATTGTCGGCATAGAAGCGCTTCACCTGATCGATCGTATAGCCGTCGAGCTTGGCCGCGCTTGGGAACAGCGAGCCATATGGATGCTGCGTCCCGTAATAGGTCCGGGCCAGCGCGGCGTCGGCCAGGCTGCCCGGATCAGCCAGGGCCTGTGCCAGCTGCCGCGACCAGTTGCCCTTCACACGCGCGAGCTCGCCCGCCGGAAACGCCGGACGACGCGCGACGTCGCCGACCAGCGCGATCGCGTCGGCGGCGTGTTCGGACAGCACGTTCATCGACACGCTGGTGACGTCGCCGCTCACCCCGGTCGAAAGCCCGCCGCCCATGTCGGCCGCGGCGGTCGCGATCGCCGCGGCATCGCGATTGCCCGCCGCCTGCTTCATCATGTCGGCAGTCAGGTCGGACAGCCACGTGTCGCCGCCTTCGTCGACCGCGCCGGCATAGATGCGCAGCGACACCACCGTCTTCGGCGTGACGCCGTAGGGGATCAGCGTCACCTCCATGCCGTTGGCCAGCGTATAACTCTCATACGCCGGGACGTTGAACGGCTTTGGCTCGCCGATCGGCGGCGCGGGCGGGAATTGCTGCGCGATCGCCGGGGCAGCGATGCCTGCCAGCAACGCCGCGGCGAAAATCATGCGAAGGCTCGACATCATTGTGCTCCCGCGGCGGCGGGTGCCGCGGCGCCCGGCTGGATGACGTGGATCGACCGGTTGGTCGGGCGCAGATATTCCTGTGCGGTCTTTTGAATCAGCGCGGGCGTGACCTTGGCGAACCCGTCCTCGATGCGGTTGATCGCCTGCGGATCGTCGTCGAACAGCGCATAGACCGCGAGCAGATCGATCAGCCCGACACGCCCCGGCCCGTCGACCGTGCTGTAGAGCGCCGAGCGCATCTTGGTCCGCGCGCGCTCGAGTTCGGCGGTGGCAACGGGCTTCGAGCGCAGATCCTCGACGACGCTGTCGACCAGCTTCGTGATCGCTTCATGGCCGATCGTGGGATCGTGCTGGAAGCTGAACGCCCACAGCATCGGCCCCTTGTAATTGAACATGTTGCCCAGCGCGTTGATACCACCATCGACCGATCCAGTGACGCCCTCCTCCTGCACCAGCTTGGCATGGAGACGGCTGTCGTCGCCCTGCACCAGCATCATGTCGATCAGCCCCATCGCATACCATTCGGGGGTGCCGCGCGGCGGCACGTGATAGCCCGCCGAATAGCCGGGGCGCGGCGCGAGCTTGTCGACGCGGCTTTTGAACTTGGCCTCGGTCTGGCGCGGTTCGGAGATATCGGGCTGCGCGACCTTGGGCTTGTTGGGCATCGCGCCGAAATATCTCTCGACCATTGCGCGCGTCGCCGCATAGTCGAGGTCGCCGGCGACGACGAGCACCGCGTTGGACGGCCGATAGTAGTTGTCGAAGAATTGCTTCGAATCCGCCACCGTCGCTGCTTCGAGCTGGTCGAGCTCGCCGTAGAAATTGTGCGCATTGTGCCAGTTGGTGTTGGCGAGCATCGGCAGGTCGATCCACGGCCAGCCGCCATAGGGCTGGTTGAGGACGTTGACCTTGACCTCGTTGGCGACGACGCCCTGCTGGTTCTTGAGGACCACATCGTCGATTACCGGCCGCGCCATGCGATCGGCTTCCAGCCACAGCAGCCGTTCGAGCGCGTTCGACGGCGTGATCTCGAAATAATTGGTGAAGTCGAACCGGGTCGAGCCGTTGTTGAGGCCGCCGACATTGGTGATGGTGGTGTCGAATACGCCCTTGGGCGCGTTTGCCGATCCCTGGAACATCAGATGCTCGAACAGGTGGGCGAACCCGGTGCGGTCGCGCGGCTCGACGCGGAAACCGATACCGTAATAGACGCCGACCGTCACCGTCGGCGCCAGCGTGTCGCGCGACAGCACGACCTTGAGCCCGCTGGGCAGCGTGAAATACTGCATGTCGACTGCCAGCCGCGCCGCTGCGGCCTGCGCCTGCGGCGGATCCTTGGCGATCGCGGCCCCCGGCATCAGCGCCGCCGCGCCCGCCATCAACGCCAATCCAAGTCTCGCTCGCATCGCCGACTCCCCCATCGAACTGTGTTAGCGCGATGCTACAGCAACCAGTGAATCGTGCAACCGGATTGACTATCCCGCCATGCGCAGCGGCGGTGCCGCAGGCGAGACGTGCTGCCGCGCCGCAAGCCGATCGAACATCCGCGGCTCGCCGTCGAACGGCAGCGGGCCGAGCCGGTCGCTCCCGCTGCGCTCGCGGCCGATCAGGAACGCCGCCGACGCGCGCTTGCCGGTGGTCAGCCCCGAACGGAAGCGAGCGCCGACGACCAGCAGCGGCACAAACACGCGGCGCTCGCCCGCTGCGACGGCGTGGATCATCGCCTTGGGAATGGTCAGCCCGGCGTCGAACCGACGCGACTCACCCGGCGCGAGCGCGAACGGATTGTGCGTGCGCGGATCGGGAATTTCGCCGAGCAGCGCGGCAATCTCGGCATCCTGCTGGGCATGCGCGGTGCGCAGGAATGCCGACAACAGGATGTGCTCGGCGCGCGCCTCGCCGCGGTTGGTGACGACGATCGAGAAATCGACGACGCCTTCGAGTATCGTCATGCCCGCGCGATGCGGAACCAGCGCGATATCGAGCGGAGCCGCCGCCGTGGCGGGTCGCGATGCCGGGGTCAGGAACGCGGGGGCCCGAGGCGCCGCCACTTCCGGAGAGGCGGATGGCGACGTTCGGGATGCGACCGGAATTGCCGGCGCAGCGATTGGCGGCTCCGGCTCGGCGATGACTGTTGTCTCCTCCTCCTCCGCTTCGTCGCTGCCGCGGCCGCGCTTGCGGGCAAAGGCAATGCCGCCGACCGCGACCAGCACCGCCGCGATCCCCAGCAGCCACGGCCAGCCACTGGCATCGTCGCGAGGTTCGGCCGCGGACCCTGTATCGGGCATCCCGGATTGCTGCGGCGGGAGTTCGGCGGACGGTTCGACCGGCGACGGCGCAGTGACCGGCGTGGCGGCGGGCTGATCGGAAACCGGAGCCTCGACCGGCGCAGTCTCGGTCGCGACCGGATCGGCGGTTGCAGCGCGGCGATCCGGTGCGGGTGTCGCACGCGGGGGCGCGGTCGCGCGCGGTGGCACGACCACCACCGGGTCCGCCGCCGTTGCAGGCGCCTGCTCCACAGGCGTGGGCGAAGGCGTCGGCGCTGGCGCTGGAGTCGGCGCTGGCGTGCTGCCGCTTCCCGATGGCAGCGAATAGGTGATCGGCGGCGTGATGCGGCTTGGCTGCGGCGTCGGTGTAGGGGTTGGCGTGATGCCCGGGATCACCTGCGCCCGAGCGGGGGCGGCCGCGCAGAACGCCGATGACGCCAACAGGACGGCGGTGATTCTTCGTAAGTCGCGGGAACGATGCATCCTCGCGCCATACTGCCCGGCGCGGCAAAGCCCTTGCGCGATCTTCGACGATGCGATGGACCGAGCAAATCGAGCGCCAATCCGAAGCTGCGGCGGCGGATGTCGACACCGACGCCCTGCTCGACTAGCCGGGACGCGGATATCTTGCGGAGCGCATCTTGGCCCGAACCCAGGCCGCCGATTTCGAACAACGCCAGGCAGCGATCGTCGATCGCGCTGCACGGCTGTTCGCGGGATCAGGATTTCGCGGCACCTCGATCGCCGACATCGCCGCCGCGTGCGAGACGTCCAAATCGCTGATCTATCATTATTATCCGTCCAAGGAGGACGTGCTGTATGCGGTGATGGCGTCGCATGTCGATCAACTGGTCGATGACGTTGCGGCGGTGCGCGCTTCGACGGAGGGGGCGACGGGACGGTTGCGGCTGCTGCTCCAGAAATTCATGGCGCATTATGTCGGTGCCGCCGACCGGCAGAAAGTCCTGCTCAACGAACTCGCCAACCTGCCGCCGGAGCGCCGCCGGACGATCGTCGCCAAACAGCGCGGGATCGTCGAAGCAGTGCGGGCGCTGCTGATCGAGATCGACCCAATGCTCGCCGCCGATCGGGCAACGGCGCAGACCATGCTGCTGTTCGGTGCGATCAACTGGACCCACACCTGGTTCGATCCTGCCGGCGCGCTGAGTGCCGACGCGATCGCCGATATGGCGCTGGAGATGGTGGCCAAGCCGGGCTGAACGGCGGCAGTTCAGGCTATGCGTCGTAATCCAGCGCGACATCGTCGGTCAGCGGCACTGCCTGGCACGTCAGCACATATCCGGCCGCGACTTCCTCGGCACTCAACCCGTAATTGGCCTGCATCGAGACCTCGCCTGCCACCACCTGCGCGCGGCAGGTAGCGCAGACCCCGGCCTTGCACGCGAAAGGCGCCGGCAGTCCCGCAGCGCGCGCGTTCTCAAGAATGCTGCCCTTGTCAGGATCGAAGCGCAGCGTGCGCCTGCGCCCGTCGAGCGTCACCTGCACGGTGCGCCCCGCCGCCTCGGCCTGCGCGGCGCGGGCATGCGCCAGCTGCTCGGCGGTCTGCGGTCCGGCGGTGAAGCGTTCGATCAGGATGCGCTCGGCCGGGACCCCCGCCCCGCGCAGTCCCGCCTCGACTGCGTCCATCATCGGTCCGGGACCGCAGATGAACGCTGCATCGATCCGCGCCGGATCGACCAGCCCCGCCAGCACGTCGCCGACCTTGGCCGCGTCGAGCCGCCCGTTGAACAAGGCGACGTCCTCCTCCTCGTCCTCGAGGAAGTGGTGAACCACCAGCCGGTCGAGATACCGATCCTTCAGCGCGGCGATTTCCTCCAGGAACAGGATGCCGGCCGAGTGGCGATTGCCGTAGAGCAAGGTGAAGCGGCTGAGCGGCTCGGTGGCGAGCGCGGTCTTGAGCAGCGACAGGATCGGCGTGATCCCCGACCCGCCGGCAAACCCGACATAGTCGCGCGCAGCCGCGACGTCGAAGCGCCAGGTGAAGCTGCCATGCGGCGCCATCACCTCGATCTGCTGGCCCGCGGCAAGCGCAGCATTTGCCCAGGTCGAGAACCGCCCGCCGGCGATCGACTTGATCGCGACGCGCAGCTCGCCCTCGTGCGGGGCGACGCACACCGAATAGTTGCGGCGCAATTCCTCACCGTCGATTTCGGCGCGCAGCGTGACATGCTGGCCCGCACGAAATGAAAAATGCTGCGCAGCATTTTCGGGTACGGCGAAGCGCACGGACACGGCATCATCGGTCTCGCGCCGGACTTCGGCGATGGTCAGGCGGTGGAACTGGTCGGACATCCCGCCCCTCAATGACATTTGAAACGGTCGAACGGCTCGGCACAGGTCCGGCAGCGCCACAGCGCCTTGCACGGCGTCGATCCAAATCGGCTGACCTCGACCGTGTCGATCGATCCGCACTGCGGACAGGTCGCGGTCGGCGCAGTCGAAGGCGGGGCGATGCCGTATGCCGCCAGCTTGGCGCGCCCCGCCTCGGTGATCCAGTCGGTGCTCCACGCGGGGGCCAGTATCGTTTCGATGCCGACGCCGCGCATTCCCGCCGCGTCGAGCGCGTCGCGCACCGACTGCTCGATCGCCAGCGTCGCCGGACAGCCGCTATACGTCGGCGTCAGTAGCACGCGTCCGCCCCGCACCCCGCGCACGATGCCAAGGTCGACCACCGATACCGCCGGGATCTCGGGATCGGGAACATCGGCAAGGACCGCCAGCACCGCGGCTTCGTCGATTGCTTCAGCCGTCACCATGTCGCGTCGGGATAGCTGCGCGGCAGATGCTGCATCACTGCCAGCAGATGCCCGAGATGCTCGCTATGGTGTCCCTTGCGCCCGCCGACCACCGCGCGCGGCAGTTCGGGAACAGGAATGGTCGCCTCGTCCAGTACCGCCTGCAGCCGGGCGTCGAATGCGGGACGCAGCGCTGCGCGGTCGGCAGCGATGCCGGCCGCGACCATCCGTTCCTCGATCGCATCCATCGCGAACAGTTCGTCGACGAAGCGCCAGTGCCAGTCGAACCCGTCGATCATGCGCGCCCGGCTCTCGTCGGTGCCGTCACCCAGCCGGATCACCCAGTCGGCCGACAGGTCGGCATGATAGCGCACTTCCTTGACGCCCTTTGCCGCGATCGCCGCGATCTGCGGGTCGGCCGATGCGGTCAGCGCGTCGAGCAGCAGCACGTGCGCGGTGGAGAACAGGAACTGCCGCGCCATCGTCCGCGCGAAGTCGCCGTTGGGCTGCTCGACCATCACGCAATTGCGGAACTGCAGCACGTCGCGCCGGAACGCCAGCGCATCGGCGTCGCGCCCCGCCCCCTCGACGCTGGCGGCGTGATCGAGAAACAGTGTCGCCTGCCCGATCAGGTCGAGGCCGATATTGGCGAGGCTGAGATCGACCTCGAGCGCAGGCGCATGCCCGCACCATTCGCTCAGCCGCTGGCCAAGAATGAGCGCGTCGTCGCCCAGGCGCAGGAGATAGTCGAAATGCGCATCACGGTGGTCGTCGGCGACGGGCGCATCGAATGTGCCCGCATGCGACGCACGGTCGGCGCGCGCCTCGTCCTGCGGCTGGATGGTCGGCAGCGACGGCATCAGATATGCTTCACGCCGTCGGGAATCTGGTAAAAGGTCGGGTGGCGATAGACCTTGTCCTCGGCAGGCGCGAACATCGGGCCCGCCTGATCGGGATCGGACGCGACGATGTCGGCGGAACGCACGACCCAAAGGCTGACGCCCTCCATCCGCCGGGTGTAGACGTCGCGTGCATGACGCACCGCCAGTTCGCCGTCGGGCGCATGGACCGACCCGACATGGCGGTGGCTCAAGCCACCCTTCGAGCGCAGGAACACTTCCCACAGCGGCCAGTCGGGCTGGCTCACGCGGCGATCCTCGCGGCGCGCTTGGCCGCATGCGCATCGGCGGCTTCGCGCACCCACGCGCCGTCCTGCCATGCCTGGCGCCGCGCCGCCATCCGCTCCTTGGCAACCGGTCCCTCGCCGCGCACCACCGCGTAGAATTCGTCCCAGTCGATCGCGCCGAAATCATAGCCTTGCTTGTCCGCATTCCACGCAAGGTCGGGATCGGGCACGCTCAGCCCCAGGAACTCTGCCTGCGGTACGGTGATATCGACGAATTTCTGGCGCAGCGCGTCGTTGGTGTCGCGCTTGATCCGCCAGCGCATAGACTGCGCGGTATTGGGCGAATTGTCGTCGGGCGGGCCGAACATCATCAGCGACGGCCACCACCAGCGATCGAGCGCGTCTTGCGCCATCGCCTTCTGCTCGGGAGTACCCCCTGCCAGTACGGTCATGATCTCATAGCCCTGGCGCTGGTGGAAACTCTCTTCCTTGCACACCTTGACCATCGCGCGGGCGTAGGGGCCATAGGATGTGCGCTGCAACGGCACCTGGTTCATGATCGCCGCACCGTCGACCAGCCAGCCGATCGCGCCCATGTCGGCCCAGGTCAGCGTGGGATAGTTGAAGATCGTCGAATATTTGGCTTTCCCGGCAAGCAGCGCCTCGGTCATCTGATCGCGGCTGGTGCCCAGCGTCTCGGCCGCGCAGTAGAGATACAGGCCGTGCCCGGCCTCGTCCTGGACCTTGGCGAGCAGCACCGCCTTGCGCCGCAGCGACGGCGCGCGGGTTATCCAGTTGCCCTCGGGAAGCATGCCGACGATCTCGGAATGCGCGTGCTGCGAGATCTGGCGCACCAATGTTTTGCGATACGCCTCGGGCATCCAGTCCTTGGGCTCGATGAATTCGTCGGCGGCGACGCGCGCCTCGAACGCTTCGAGCAGGGCCGGGTCTTCCTGACCGATCGGTACCGGCGCTTTCGGGTCGTTCTTGCCAAGTTCAGTGGTGTACATCTGCACTCTCCTGCGGCAGCGATCGTACAATTAATCGACCGATCGGTCAATGAATCGCCTTGCGAGTCTCGCTGCGTCCCGGCATCCTCAACCGATGCAGCCCCAACCAATCTCTATCGTCAAAAGTTTCGCCGAGGGTCGCTGGCACACGCCCGCCGCCAATCTGCAATCCGTCGCCTCTGCACTGACCGGGGCCGTCGTTGCGCAGACCAGCAGCGATGGGCTCGATTTCGGCGCGATGGTCAGCTTCGCGCGGCGCGTCGGCGGCCCCGCCTTGCGCGCCATGACGTTCCGCGAACGCGCGGCGATGCTCAAGGCGCTGGCGCAGGCGGTAATGGCACGCAAGGAAGAGCTTTACGCACTAGCTGTAGCGACCGGCGCGACGCGCAGCGACAATGCCATCGATATCGAGGGCGGTGCGGGCACGCTGTTCTCCTACGCATCGAAAGGGCGGCGCGAGCTGCCCGACGACCAGTTGTGGATCGACGGCGAACCCGAACCGCTCGGGCGCGGCGGCAGTTTCGTTGGCCAGCACGTCCTGAGCCCGCGCCACGGCGTCGCGGTCCACATCAATGCCTTCAACTTTCCGGTATGGGGCATGCTCGAAAAGCTTGGCCCCACCTGGCTCGCCGGGATGCCCGCGATCGTCAAGCCGGCGCAGGCCACCGGCTATGTCTCGGAAGCGTGCGTGCAGCTATTGCTCGACACCGGGTTGCTGCCGGAAGGCGCGCTGCAACTGGTGTCGGGTTCGGCCGGTGACCTGCTCGACCATCTCGGCGGACAGGACGTCGTCGCCTTCACCGGATCGGCGGCAACCGCGCAGAAGCTGCAGAACCATTCGGTGATCGCGCGCGAGGCGGTGCGCTTCACTGCCGAGCGCGATTCGCTGAATGCCTCGATCCTGGGCCCTGACGCCGAGCCGGGCAGCCCTGAATTTGACCTGTTCGTGCGCGAGGTGGTGCGCGAGATGACCGTCAAGGCCGGCCAGAAATGCACCGCGATCCGCCGCGCGCTCGTCCCGTCGTCGCTGATCGACGACGTTCAGGATGCAGTGTCGGCCCGGCTCGCGAAGATCGTCGTCGGCGATCCCGCCGTCGAGGGCGTGCGCATGGGCGCGCTGGTCAGCCGCGCCCAGCGCGACGATGTCCGCGCGCGCGTGACCGAGCTGGCGGCCGAGGCACGGCTGGTGCACGGTTCATTGAGCGATGTCGCATTGACCGGCGACGGCCTCGAAAGCGGCGCGTTCCTGTCGCCGCTGCTGCTGCGCGCCGACGACCCCGGCAGCGCCAGCCTGATCCACGAGGTCGAGGCGTTCGGACCGGTCGCAACGCTGATGCCGTATCGCGACCTCGACGACGCGGTCATGCTCGCCAATCGCGGCAAGGGATCGCTGGTGATGTCGGTGTTCACGCACGATGCCGCGGTCGCGCGCGACGTCACGCTCGGCGCCGGAGCATTCCACGGCCGCATCCTCCTTGCCGACCGCGACAGCGCCGGGGAATCGACTGGGCACGGCTCGCCGCTGCCGGTGCTCGTCCACGGCGGCCCCGGCCGTGCAGGCGGCGGCGAGGAGCTTGGCGGGCTGCGCGGGGTCAAGCATTACATGCAGCGCACCGCGCTCCAGGGTAGCCCGGCATTGCTGTCGAAAGTGGTGCGCCAACAGCTTCCCGGCGCCCCGATCGTTGAGGGCGACCGCCATCCCTTCCGCCTGACCTTTACCGAGATCGAGCCCGGCTACAGCGTCCGCACTGCGCCGCGTACCGTGACGCTTGCCGACATCGAGCAGTTCGCGCATTTCACCGGCGACACCTTCTACGCGCATATGGACGAGGAGGCCGCGACCGCAAATCCGCTGTTCGGCGGGCGCGTCGCGCATGGCTATCTCATCCTCGCCTTCGCCGCCGGGCTGTTCGTCGATCCCGCCCCCGGCCCGGTGCTCGCCAATTACGGGCTCGAGAACCTGCGCTTCGTCCAGCCCCTCAAGCCTGGTGAAGCCATGCAGGCGGTGCTGACGTGCAAGTCGAAAGTGCTCAAGACCGACGAAATGGGCGAAGTGCGCTGGAACGTGCGGGTGACCAATCAGGACGGCGACCTTGTGGCGACCTACGACCTGCTGACGATGAACGCGCTGGTTTGAGCGCAAGCGCCGGGATGGCAAGGATGCGGCTTGCGGTTATCATTGCGAGATGTCGATGCGCACCGCCAAGCCGCTTGCCGCACGTCGCCTGTCCTCGCCGATCGGCACGCTGACGCTGGTCGCGCGCGATGCCGGGCTGGCGGCAGTGCTGTGGCCCGACGACGCTCCGACGCGGGTTCCGCTCGGCGCGATGGACGACGCCGCGGACCATCCGATCCTCGATCTGGCCGAAGCGCAACTCACCGAATATTTCCGCGGCGAGCGCACCGAATTCACCGTGCCGCTCGACTTCGCCGGCACCGCGTTCCAGCGGCAGGTCTGGGCGGCGCTGCTGACCATTCCGTTCGGCCAGACGCGCAGCTACGCAGCCATCGCCGCGCAGATCGGCCGCCCCACCGCCACCCGCGCGGTCGGTGCCGCCAATGGGCGCAACCCGATCTCGATCCTCGCGCCGTGCCACCGCGTGATCGGCGCGAGCGGAAAGCTCACCGGCTTTGCCGGCGGGCTTGGCGTCAAGAAATGGCTGCTCGCTCACGAAAGCAGCGACGCTACATTCGCGTCAGGATGAAGCCCATCCCCTGGAAATCGCCGCGCAGCGTCACGTCGACGCCGTGGTTCATCCAGTATGCGCCGCTGGCGTTGACCGGCACAGTCGCCGGCAGCGCCGCGCCGTCCATCATCTCGATCCGATATTGCGCGTCAGCGTCGAGCCCGCGCAGCTGGATCGCCGACATCGTGTCGAGCTTGTGCGTCGATCCGACCAATGTGAACAGCGCCGCCTGGCTGCGGTCGGCCGCGACGTAGAGGTTGCTCCAGCGCGCATCCGCATCGTTGGCGCGATTGAGGCGATAGAGGTCGCCGCGCTGCACCGTCTCGCGGATCTGCTTGTACGCATAGACATAGCGCTTCGCGATCGTGAAATCGATCTCCTGCCAGTCGTTCAGGTCGGTGCCGATGCCGAGCCCGCCCTGCATCGCCGACAGGAAGCGGAACGCCAGCGTCGTCTGGCGCTGGTTGACCCAGTTCGGGCTGTCGGTGACCCACGCCATCATCGCGCCGGGGGCATAGGCCTGGGTAAAGCCGTCCTGGATCTGCATGCGATCGAACGGGTCGGTATTGTCCGACGGCCACACCTGATCGGTGCGCGCCATGATGCCAAGATCGACGCGCCCGCCGCCGCCCGAACAGCTTTCGATCTCGATCGTCGGATGGCGCTTTCGCAGCTCGTCGACGATGTAATAGAGATTGTGGACATAGGCGACGTACAGCGTCTGCTGATCATCGACCTCCGCATCCGGCCAGCCGGGCTCGGACCAGTTGCGGTTATAGTCCCATTTCAGAAAGGCGATGTCGTTCTCGCGCAGCAGCTTGTCGAGCGCGGCAAGGACGTAATCGCGCACGTCGGTGCGCGCGAGATTGAGCACTAGCTGGTTGCGCCCCTGCGTCTGCGGGCGTCCGTCGAACTGCATCACCCATTCGGGATGGGCGCGGAACAGGTCGCTATCGGGATTGATCATCTCGGGCTCGACCCACAGCCCGAAATCCATGCCGAGCGCCTTCACCCGGTCGATCAACGGGGTAAGGCCCTCGGGAAACTTGGTGGGGTTCACCGCCCAGTCTCCCAGCCCTGCGCTGTCGTTGTTGCGCGCGCCGAACCAGCCGTCGTCCATCACGAAGCGCTCGACGCCCAGCGTCGCGGCGCGCTCCGCGAGCGCGATCTGGTCGGCCGCGTTGACGTCGAACTCGGTCGCTTCCCAGCTATTGTAGAGGATCTTGCGCAGCGGCACCGCACGCTCGGTCTTGCGGCCTTCGGATTCCAGCCCGTCATGCTTGGGCAGGATTTCCTGCCGCTGGAACCGATGGAAGATGCGCGACGCCTCCCCCATCCCGACATCCGAATAGCCCACGTAGAAGGTCGGGGTCAGCAGCTTAGCGCCCGGCTGCAGGCGATAGGCGAAGTCGAACGGATTGTAGCCGCCGACGATGCGGATGCGCCCGGTCACGTCCTGGTCGAGGGTGATCCGCCACGATCCGCTCCACGCCAGCGCGCCGATCCAGGCCGGGCCGCTTTCCTCGGTGGTGTTGGCGCGGGTGATCGCGAACCACGGATTGTTCTGACTGCCGGTCGATCCGCGGCGGCTTTCGAGCACGGTCGAACCGGGCTTGAGCGCGCGCTGCTGCAACGTCCATTCCGCCGCCCAGCGCCCGGTCGAATAGTGGAGTTGATAGTCGTTGGCGACCGGGAGGGTGTAGCCTGCCGCCGCCGCTTGATCGACGCGGACGTCGGCAGTGCCCTTGTTCTCGATCACCGCCGAGCGACCGATCACGCCGGTGTCGCGATCGATCCGATAGCGCAGCGTAACTTCCAGCGGCCGGTCGATATCCGAAAGCAAGACGCGGATTTCGTCGCCGTCGATTTCGTGGCTGCGATAGTTGAGCACCAGATCGCGGTTGCCGTCCGGGTAGCTGACCTTGAGCGCCGGTTCGGCATAGAGGCCCCCGCCCTGCCCGGCATATTCCTGCGGCACGATATTGGTGACGACGTCGAAGCCGCTATGCCCCGACAGTTCGGGCGCCTCGAGCGGGTCGCCTTTGTGCAGCCTTTTGCCCCAGTAGACCGATTGCAGCATGCCGCTGGCATTGATCTTGAACGCGTAGGTGACGTCGGCGCCGTCGAGGCGGAAGATGCGCGTTCCGGCATCGTAGCTGGCCTGTGCGAGCGCCGCACCCGGGCTCAGCAGCGCGCTTGCTGCCGCCAGTGCCTGCCAATGTCGTCGCTTCATCGACCCCTCCGTCTTATCATACATAAATGAACCCCACATCGCTCGGCATCGCGGAGTTTGGCGCTAGCTAACGCTTAGCTCGACGCATGTCGCCAAAAAAGTCACTCGACAAGGTCGATTTAATATCATATTTAATCTGCAAGCGGGAGAGGCCGCGGATCAAGGAGGGGAACCATGAGCATGACGAACGCACGCAGTCTGGCCATTTTGCTCGCAGGGGTCACGACGCTTGCCTGGGTGGCCCCCGCCGCCGCGCAGACGACCGATCCGTTGCAGACTTCCGACGACTCCTCTGCCGATCCGGCGCTCGACCAGGAAGGCGAAGAAATCGTCGTCACCGGCATCCGCGCCAGCCTCGAGAACGCGCTCGATATCAAGCGCGACGCGATCGGCGTGGTGGATGCCATTTCCGCCGAGGACATCGGCGATTTCCCCGATGCCAACATCGCCGAGTCGCTGCAGCGCATCTCCGGCGTGTCGATCGACCGCGTCAACGGCGAGGGCCGCGGCATCACCGTTCGCGGACTGGGGCCGGAATTCAACACGGTGCTGCTCAACAACCGCCTGCTGTCGACCGAGGTCGGCGGACGCTCCTTTTCGTTCGACATCCTCTCGTCCGAACTGATCAGCGGCGCCGAAGTCTATAAATCGTCCGAAGCGCGGCTGCAGGAAGGCGGCATCGGTTCGACCGTGATCCTGCGCACCGCGCGCCCGACCGATCGCGCCGGCACCCATTTCGCGGGCAGCGCCGCCGGTCGCCACGACAGTACGTCGGAAGAGATCACGCCGTTCCTGTCGGGCGTGCTCAGCCATAGCAACGCCGATCGGACGTTCGGCGTGCTGGTCAGCGCGGTCTACGACAAGCGCAATTTCAACCTGACCAACATCTCGACCGATGGCTGGATCATCGACCAGACGATCGACACCGACGGCGACGGCGCGACCGACACCAGCGGCGTGTCGCTGCCCCGCACGCTCAACTTCACCGCCACCGACAGCAGCCGCGAGCGGATTGGCGGCACCTTCGCGCTCGACTGGGTGTTCTCCGACCAGCTCAAATTCACGATGGACGCGCTCTATACCCAGCAAAAGGTGGCGAGCCGCACCAACCAGCTCGGCTATTATGTCGATCCCGCCCGGATCACCGATGCCACGGTCAACGCCAATGGCACCGCGACCGAATTCACGGTGCTGCCCGCGACTGCTAATGCCGGGCTGGCGTCGGACAATATCGTATCGACCGCGCCGCAGGATGCCCGCACCTATCAGATCGGCGGCAACTTCACCTGGACGCCAAATGACGAACTGACGGTCGTCGTCGATGGCGCGCATTCGAACTCGCGAGATGCGGCCGACCAGCTGTTCTACGTGGTCGGCACGCGTCAGGTCGGCGTCACCCCAACCTTCATCCTCGACGGCCCCGGCGGGCTGCCGACGATGACCAACGTGCTTCCCGCAAACGACCGTTCGCGTCCCCTGCTGCATTGCTGTTCGGAACGCGGCGGCCGCAACGGCGACACCACCAACCAGGCGACGGTCGACGCGACCTGGGACATCGACGGGCTGCTCGACAAGCTGCAGGGCGGCGTGCTGTTCACCAATCGCAAGAAGATCAGCATCGTTCGCGAATCGCCCGAGCCGCTCGGCTGCTTCTATTGCGGCTATCTCGCCGAAGCGCCGGGATCGCTGTTCAGCGATTTCAGCGCCGACGTACTCGGCCGTCCGATGACGTGGCTCGATTACGACCGCGACGCGCTGGTCGCCTATTACGGGTCGGACGCCGCGGTTTCGCAGGTCGGCGACGAAAGCCAGGCGGCGATCGACGCGCGCAACCGCTTCCTCGCCGTCTATCGCGGGAACAATAACAGCCTCGATCCGATCGATCGCGAGCGCGGGTCGGGCACGGTGCGCGAGAATACCTTCGCCGCGTATCTGCAGGCGTCGTTCGAGGGTGATTTCGGCGGCAGCCGGTGGACGGCAATGGCGGGCGGGCGCGTCATCCACACCGACCTGCACGCCACCGGTTATTCGGTGACCTTGCTCGACATCATCCAGAACCCCGCCGATCCGACCGCGGCGGTTCCGGTCTACAGCCCGACCATCCCGGTCGATGCCGACAACAGCTACACCTATTTCCTGCCGACGCTCAATTTCCGGCTCAACATCACCGAGGATCTGGTGTTCCGCCTCGCCGGATCGCGCACGCTGACCCGGCCGACGCTGAGCCGCCTGGGGCTGTCGCAGGACTTCGTGTTCCGCCCGCCCAACTCGAATACGGTGAGCGGCGGCAATCCGTTCCTGAAGCCCTTCCTGGCGTGGAATGCCGATGCCGGGGTCGACTATTATCTCAACCGGTCGAGCTATGTCAGCATCAACGGTTTCTACAAGAAGCTGCAGAACTTCATCATTTCGGGCCAGCAGCCGGAGGAGTATTTCGGCCTGACCTTCATCGCCAACCGCCCCTACAACGCCCAGAACGGCGAGGTATACGGGCTCGAGGCAGCGGTGCAGACGACGTTCGACTTCCTGCCCGCACCGTTCGACGGCTTCGGGGTCTCCGCCAACTATACCAAGGTCGAAAGCTCGATCCGGTTCGATCCGTCGCTCAGCAACCAGACGTTCAATGTCGAGGGGCTGTCGGATTCGGCCAACCTGATCGCCTTCTATGAAAAGGGGCTGTTCCAGTTCCGCGCCGCGTACAACTGGCGCGACGGCTTCCTGCGCCAGACCTTCGGGCCGCAGAGCCAGCCGGAGAATATCGGCGCGTACAGCCAGGTCGACCTGAGCGGCAGCATCAAGATCAACAACCAGCTGTCGTTCTTCGGCGAAGTCCTCAACCTCACCAACGAGAAGTTCCGCAGCTTCTCGCGCTTCGAGGAGCGGCTGATCACGCTGTCGGACCAGGGACGCCGCATCACCGCCGGGCTGCGCGCCAGCTTCTGATCGAATAAGGGGGACGGTCGCGGCTGAAGGGTCGCGGCCGTTTATTTCGTGAGCAGAAGGCAACAGGCGATGGTGGTGGTGCGCAGCCGATCGATCGCCTTGCCAAACGGCACCGATGCACAGCTGTTCACCCTAGGTGCCGGGACAGGGCTGACCGTCACCCTGTCCGATCTCGGCGCCACGCTGATCGCGATCTCGGCGCCCGACCGTGACGGCGGTGTCGACAATGTCCTGCTCGGATCACACGATCTCGCCGATTATCCGGTCGCCGGTTCGGCGCGGTCGCATCATTATCTCGGCGCGACCTGCGGGCGCTTCGCCAATCGCATCGCCGGCGCACGCTTCGTGCTCGACGGCCACGAATATCGGGTCGCCGCCAATGATCCGCCGCACCATCTCCATGGAGGAGTTGTCGGGTTCGACGCGCTCCGGTGGAATGCACAGCTCGTCACCGATGGCGTGACGATGCAGTTGGAGAGCGCCGACGGCGACCAGGGCTTTCCCGGCACGCTGACCGTGCAGGCGACGTTCCGCATCATCGACGGCGACACGCTGGAGATCGCGTACGAAGCGACAAGCGACCGGCCGACCCACGTCAACCTCACCAGCCACGGCTATTTCAACCTGGCCGGACGTGACAGCATAACGGCCGCCGACCACCTGCTGACGATCGCTGCCGACCGCTATCTGCCGATCGCCCCCGATGCGATCCCGCTCGGTACGCTCGAGCCGGTTGTCGGCACGCCGTTCGACTTTCGCACACCGCGCGCGATCGGCGAGCGGATCGACGCCGATCATCCCCAGATCGAGGCAGGCGACGGTTACAACCACTGCTTCGCACTCGATACGCCGCGTCTCGACCGCACCAGCGCAGTGCTCAGCCATCGCGGCAGCGGCCGGCGCATGGCAATCGCGACCAGCGTGCCGGGGCTGCAACTCTATAGCGGCAACGCACTGCCAGACGACGGTCTCGCCCGCGGCCGCCGCAGCGGCGTCGCGATCGAAGCGCAGCATTTTCCCGATACGCCCAATCGTCCGGGCTTTCCGGCCACGCGGCTCGATCCCGGCGAGACGTGGCGTTCGGTCACTCGGCTGACGTTCAGCGCCGACGGGTGAGCGCTTCCAGGTCCAGTGCTCTTAGCTCTCCGCAAGGTCCTAAAGCCAGCCCATCCGCCCGCCATCTGTGACGACGTCCTCGCCGGTGATGAAGCGCGCCGCGTCCGACGCCAGGAACCACGCCAGTTCGGCGACATCCTCGGGCCGACCAATATCGGCTGGGTCGATCACTTCCTTGCCGGCTGCGATATTGGGGCTGGCGTGCAGCATCGCCGTGTCGATCGCGCCGGGCAGGATCGCGTTGCAGCGGATGCCGAGCGGCTTGCCCTCGATCGCGGTCGAGCGCGTGAGGCTGACCAGCGCCGCCTTCGACGCGGCATAGGATGCGACGTCGGGCGAAGTGCGCCGCGCATGTACCGAGGCGATGTTGACGATCGCGCCGCCCGGTCGCATCGCCGCCAGCGCGCGGCCCGACAGCAGCGCAGGGGCGACGAGGTTGACCGCCAGCAGCCGCTGCCAGTCGTCGGCGCGATGCTCGGCAAGCGGTTTGAAGATCATCATCCCGGCGACGTTGACGAGCATGTCGATCCGTCCCAGCCGATCGAGCGCAGCATCGAACGCGTCGGCCACCTGCGCGGCATCACTCAGGTCGGCCGGAAGTATCAGCGCATCGGATACCGGCTCGGGAAAATCACGGTCGATCAGCGCCAGCTGCACGCCGCCCGCGGCGAACCGGCGCGCGACGGCTCCGCCGATCCCGCCTGCGGCGCCGGTGATCAGCGCGACGCACTCGCTCACCATTCGCGCAGGCTCCCGTCGCGCCCGCGCCACACCGGATTGCGCCAGCGATGTGGGCTTGCCGCCGCCTCGCGCACGCGCGCCTCGTCGATGTCGATGCCCAGCCCCGGCCCGTCGAGCGCGGCGACCGACCCCTGCGTCACCGCCAATACTTCGGGGTTGGAGACATAGGTGAGCAGGTCGGCATCGGCCTGGTTGTAATGGATGCCGAGCGATATCTCCTGAATGACGAAATTGGGCGACACGGCGCTGACCTGAAGACACGCCGCCAGCGCCAGCGGGCCGAGCGGGCAATGCGGGGCGAACGCGACATCGTAGGTCTCGGCCATCGCGGCGATGCGGCGGCATTCGGAAATGCCGCCGGCATGGCTCAAGTCCGGCTGGGCGATGTCGATCGCCCCCAGTTCGAAGAAGCGCCGGAAATCCCAGCGGCTGTAGAGCCGCTCCCCGAGCGCGATCGGCACGCCGGTGCCTTGCGTGATCTGCGCGATCGCCTCGGGCTGCTCGCTCAGCAGCACTTCCTCGACGAACAGCGGGCGGTGCGGGGCGAGTGCGTGGACCAGCTGGCGCGCCATCGGACGATGCACGCGGCCGTGGAAATCGATGCCCACGTCGATGCCGGTCGCGCGAACCGTTTCGAGCCGCTCGACCGCGGCGTCGACCGCGGCCGGGCTGTCGAGCCAGTCCATGTCCTCGGTACCGTTCATCTTGACCGCATCGAAGCCCTGTTCGCGCCGAGCTGCGGCAGCTTCGGCGACGTCGCCCGGCCGGTCGCCGCCGATCCAGGCATAGACGCGCAGCCGGTCGCGCACGCGCCCGCCGAGCAGGTCGGCGACCGGCACGCCGAGCCGCCGGCCCTTGAGGTCCCACAGCGCCTGGTCGATCCCCGACAGCGCCGACATCAGTACCGGCCCGCCACGATAGAATCCCATGCGGTAGAGCAGCTGCCAGATATCCTCGATGCGTCCGGCGGGCAGCCCGGTGATGCGATCGCGCGCCGCCTCCATCGCGCCGGCGACGGCTTCGGCATGACCCTCGAGGCTTGCCTCGCCCCAGCCGACCGCGCCATCGTCGGTCTCGATCCGGACGAACAGCCAGCGAGGCGCCACGATGAAGGTTTCGAGGCGGGCGATCTTATCCATGCGGTTCCTCGCGCTTGGGGGCGGGTTGGGATGTCGGCGCGCGCGGGCGGACGAGAAAGCCCAGGCTTCCCAGCGTTCCGGTCTGGCGCATCCGATCGATGATGACCGCGACCAGCAGGATGCCGCCGCGCACGACATATTGGTAGAAGGTGGGGACGTTGAGCAGGTTGAGCGCGTTCTGCGCCGCGCCCATGATCAGCACGCCGATCACCACCCCTGCGATGGTCCCGACCCCGCCTGCCAGCGACACGCCGCCGAGCACGCAGGCCGAGATCACCGCGAGTTCGAGCCCGATGCTGGTGTTGGGCTGGCCGCTGGTGATGCGCGCGGCGAGGATGATCCCGGCAAGCCCGGCGACCAGGCCCTGCGCGACGAACACCAGGATGCGCACCCGCGTTACCGGCACGCCTGCCAGCCGCGCCGCTTCGGGATTGCCGCCGATGGCGAGGATGTTGCGCCCGAACACCGTACGGTTGAGGACGAAGCCGAACAGCGCGAAGCTGCACAGCATCACCCAGATCGGATAGTTGAGCCCGAGAAACGCGCCCGATCCCAGTTCGTAGAAGCGCTCTGCCGGGATCGCGACCGATTCCCCGCCCGACGCGAGGAAGGCCAGCCCGCGCACGATCTCCATCATCGCCAGCGTCACGATCAGCGAATTGACCTGCAGCCGGGCGACGACGACGCCGTTGACGAAGCCGACCGCCGCGCCCCCGAGCAGTCCCGCGACCACGCCAAGCAGCACGCTGCCGCTATTCGCGATCACCACTGCCGCCAGCACGCCCGACAAGGCCACCGTCGATCCGACCGACAGATCGACTTCACGCATCGCCAGTACCAGCATCATCGTCGCCGCGATCGTCCCGACCAGCGTAACCGACAGCAGCAGGCCGCGCAGGTTCCGGGGTCCGAGAAAATCGGGAACGAACAGCGACAGTGCGAAGACCAGGACGAGCAACGCGGCAAGCGGCGCGAGCCGGCGCAGGAGAGCGGACGAGGTCATAAAGCGTTCTCGATCGATCGTACGGGTTCGGGAAGCGCCAGCCGCAGCACACGGTCTGGCGACAAGTCGGCGCGCGCGACGACGCCGGAGATCGCACCGTCGCGCATGACGATGACGCGGTCGGCGAGACCCAGCACTTCGGCGAGGTCGCTCGACGCGAAGACGACGGTGCCGCCGCGCTCGGCAAAGCCGAACAGCTGGTCGTACAGTTCACTGCGCGCGCCGACGTCGATTCCGCGCGTCGGTTCGTCGAGCAGCAGGATATCGGACCCGGCGAACAGCCAGCGCGCCAGGATCGCCTTTTGCTGGTTGCCTCCCGACAGGCTGGCGATTGCGGTTTCGGCGCTGGCGGTTCGGATCCCAAGCTCGGCGATCTGCGCCGCCGCAGCTTCGCGTTCCGCGCGGGGGCTTGTCCATGCCGAACCGCTGCCAAGGTTGCGCCACGCGAGCGCGATATTTTCGCACACCGACGCGCGTGGGACGATCGCCTGGTCCTTGCGGTCCTCGGGCGCGAGTGCCAGCCCGGCGGCGATCGCGGCGCGCGGATCGCCCGGGGCGATGGCGTTCCCGTGTGCCGACACGGTCCCGGCGGTGGGATGCTCGGCGCCGAAGAGAAGGCGGAACAGCTCGGTCCGCCCCGCCCCCACCAGTCCGAACAGCCCGACGACCTCGCCGCGATGCACCGACAGCGTAGCCGGTGCCGATAGGCCCTTCCCCGTCAGGCCATCGACCCGAAGTGCGGCTCTGCCGGTCGTGCGCGGGCGATAACGATAGATATCGGCAACCTCGCGCCCGGCCATCGCGGTGATGAGCCGCGCCTCATCGGCCGGACCGACATTCGCAGCATCAAGCACATGCCGCCCGTCGCGCAGCACCGTCGCGGTGTCGGCGAGTGCGAACACTTCCTCCATGCGGTGGCTGACGTAAAGGATCGCGCAGCCCTGATCGCGCAGTTCGCGGATGATCGCCATCAGCCGCTCGGTCTCGCGCGTGCTCAGCGAACTGGTCGGCTCGTCGAAGGCGAGGATGCGCGCGTTGCGCAGCAAGGCGCGGCCGATCTCGATCATCTGGCGCTGGCCGATCGACAGGTCGCGCACGCGCGTCGCTGGATCGATCGCCTCGCCGAGCCGATCGAGCACGGCGCGTGCGCGATCGTGGAGCGCCCGGCGGTCGAGCAGTCCCCCGCGTACCGGCAACGCGCCGAGCATCAGGTTCTCCGCGACGCTCAGGTCGGGGGCGAGCTGCAGTTCCTGGTGAATGATCGCGACGCCCGCCGCCTGGCTGTCGCGCGGCGAGGCGAACTCGGCGGGGCGACCATCGATGGCGATGCCGCCCGAATCGGGGCGATATTCGCCGGCGAGAATCTTGAGCAGCGTCGATTTGCCCGCACCATTCTCGCCGATCAGCGCGCGGACCTCGCCTGCGCCGACGGCAAAATCGATGCGGTCGAGCGCCAGCACGCCGGGAAAGCGCTTGGTGACGCCGCGATATTCGATCAGCGCGGTCATGCCGCTTCCCGCGCGAGCACGGCGCGGAAATTGCCGCGATCGATCAGGATGCCGGGGGTCAGCGTTTCCGCCGGAGGGCGCAGGCCTTGCGTGATCCAGCGATACATCGCGGCGCTGGTATCATATCCGTGGCGCCGCGCGCTCAGCAGCACTGACGCGAGAAAACCGGTCGGGTGCGGGCGTTCGAGCTCGGCGATCGCCGCCTGCGACCCGCCGATGCCGACCCCGATCACCTGGCGGGCGCCCAGCCGCAATCCCTCGGCTGCGCGCACTCCGCCGACTACGGTCTCGTCGTTCAACCCCAGGATGATCCAGTTGGTAACGCCGCCCGAGCGAGTCAGCACCGGCGCCGCCGCAGTGAACGCGCCCTCGGTATCCGTCGTGCGCTGCGGCGCGTCGAAGATGCGCGCTTGCGGCACGCCGCCCGCGACCAGCGCGCGCACCGCACCCATCGTGCGGTCGCGCCCGGTCTCGAGACTGTCGTGCGCGATCCGCAGAACGCCAAGCGTGTCGAGACTCCAGCCGCGCCGCTTCGCCTCGGCCAGCGCCGCCTCCCCTGCGGTCGCACCGATCGCGACGGCGGAGATGCCGACATGCGGAATACTCGCGATCGGTGCCCCTCTGGGACCGGTCAGGCGATCGTCGACCGACAGGATCTTCATCCCGGTGCGCGCCCCGAAGCCGGCAATCGCCGGCCCAAGCCGCGGATCGGGCGCGCAGATCACCAGGCCTTGCGCATAACGGGCGTAGAGCGTGCCCAACGCCGCCAGCACGCGGTCGCCATCCTCGCCACCGATCCGCAGCAAATCGAAACCGAGCGCGTGCGCCGCGCGTCCGGCGAACGCCCATTCGTCCTGGAACCACTGCACTTCGGGCATTTTCACGACGAAGCCGATGCGGATGCCGTCGGCGGCGCCCGCGCAGCCGCCGAGCATGGCAATGCTGGAGAGCGACGTGCCGATCAGCACGCCCCGCCGCGTCACGCCCATTCGAGAATCCTCCCCTTTCTTGATCGCCATCATGCGGGATCGATCGACATTCGTCAATTTATATCATATTTATTATCGGATAGAAGATGCTGGAGGCGGGTGATCGTACGGGCTACCGTCGCAGCGCCCGGCCGGGTAGGACAGACGCGATGGATGTTGCAACCAAGGCGACGCGCCCGACGCCCCCCGACGACGGCCGCAACCTGACCGGGCGGATCGTCGAGGATCTCGGCCGCTCGATCGTGACCGAGACATTTCGGCCCGGCGTCGCTTTTCCGACCGAGGCCGAGCTGTGCCTGCGCTATCAGGCCAGCCGTCCGGTGGTGCGCGAAGCCGTCAAGATGCTGACCGCCAAGGGCCTGCTGCTCGCCCGCAAGCGTGCCGGGACGGTGGTGCAGCCCGAGGACAGCTGGAACCTGTTCGATCCCGACGTACTCAGCTGGATGCTGCAACGCGATTTCTCTATCGACCTGCTGATCGACTTTACCGAGATCCGTATGTCGATCGAGCCGCGCGCCGCCACCCTCGCCGCACACAGCGCCGACGGGCCGCAGCGCCGCGCGATCCTCGAGGCGATCGATCGCATGGTCGAGGCCGAACATGCCGATACCGATGCGCTCGACGCCGACATCGCGTTCCATATCGCCGTGCTCAATGCCAGCAACAACCGCTTCATGCGGCAGTTCACCGACCTGATCGAAACGACGCTGCGCTACTCGATCCGGCGAACCAACGAATATAAGGGCGTGTCGCGGGCGAGCGCGCGCGATCACAAGAAAGTCGCCGACGCGATTATCGGCGGCAATGCCGACGGCGCGGCGACGACGATGCGCGACCTGATCCAGGGCGCGCTCGAACTGTTGCTCGCTGCCGGTCGCCACCCGCCGCGGCCCTAAAGCTCAAGGCTCGCCGCAGCGCGTCGTCGGCTCGGGAACGTGTGCGACGGGTATCGATGCGGGGCGCTTCTCGCCCGGACGATAGCTCGGCAGCTTCGCGACTTCGGCGGCATCGAGCAGCACCGGGCGCATCTGTCCGGCAGCGTACAGCGCGGCCTGGTCATCGAAATGCGGCGAGGCCGGGTCGCCGCTCTCGCCGCCTGCCGACACCGCCCAGGCGCGGGTCTTGGCGCCGAACTCGACCACGGCGACGAAGCTGTTGCCGCTGGTGCCATAGGCGCAGCGCTGCCCCTGCGGCCACTCTACCCCGAACGCGGCGAGCGAGCCGAAATTGCCCGAGGTGAAGCCGACCGGAAAGCTGGGCCGGCCGTCGTCGAACCGCGGTGCGATCGCCCCGTCCAACCGCTGGAAGCGATTGACCCGTCCCCAGGCGACGCGCCACCCGCCCCAGTCGCGCTGTATCCGCGCGAGCGCGGTATCGAGCGCGTCGAGCCGCGCCGCATCGGTGGTGCGCTCGTCCCAATATTGGAACAGCGGCATCGATGCCGCCGCCGCCTTCGGCCCTTCCTGCTCCCACAATGCCTCGCCCCACATCACCGCCAGCGTGGTCGCCTCCGAAGTCGTCGACCAGCGCTTGTCCCAGCTATCGAGCATCGCGACCGGGCCGGCCAGCCGCGCGCGGCGCGGATCGGCGGCGGGCAGCGCATCGAACCCGCGCTTGAGCCATGGCACCTGCGTTTCGAACAGCGGCAGCGCCGGATCATAGGCGAGGCGCTGCAACCCGCCGGGCGTCAGCGCGTCGTCGGCGGCGAGCATCCGCGTCGCGTGGATACCGCGCGGATTTTCCCCCTCCTGATCCATGTAGCGCGGATAGGCGCTGGCATTTGGGCTGGAGCGGCCAGCTACCGACCACGGCCAGTTGTTCGAATTGGCGACCCAGCCCGATGCCGGCCGCACGACGCTTGGCAGCGTGTTCAGCGGATGCAGTCCCTTCCAGTCGGTCGCCGGATCGCTGCCGTCGACCGGCTTGCGATAGTCGAAGCGGTCGTCGCGCACCGGCACGAACTGCGGATGCAGATAGCCAATCGATCCATCGGCGGCGGCGACAATGGTGTTGTTCGAGGAGTTGGCCTTGCGATCCGATATGTCGACGAACGCATCGATCGTCGCCGCCTTGGTACGCAGGAACGATTGCTCGAGCGCGGCACGCGGCGAATCGAGCATCGCCACCGCGATCAGCTTGCCGCCCTCGCGCCGGATGATCGGCCCGTGATGCGTCGCCAGCGTCGTGAAGCTGCGCTGAGCCAGCGAACCGTCGGATTGCCGCACGCGCACCACGATCGGGCGCTCCTCGACGCCGCGCCATTCGCTGCCATAGCGATATTCGAGCCGACCGCCGCGGTGTGCCACCGTCTCTGTGAACTCGTCGATATTGTCGACGCCGCTCGACGTGTGCATCCAGCCGAGCCGCGGATTGAACCCCTGATAGACGAAGAACTGCCCCCAGGTCGATGCGCCATAGACGTCGAGGCCGGCGTCGCTCGTCACCTGCGCTTCGGAGCGGAAATAGAAGGACGTGTGCGGGTTGATCAGCAGCAGCGCCTTGCCGTCGCGGGTGCGCGGCGCAGCGATGGCGATGCCGTTCGACCCCTGCGGCTCGCGCATCCGCCAGCGATCGGCCGACGCGACCTGCACGCGGCCATCACCGTACAACTCCGCTAGCGCCCTGAGGTCGATGCCGCGTTCGATATCGCCGCCGATGCTGCCTTCGGAGAAGGCCAGCGCCATCCACGGCTCGAACCGTGTCAGCACGCGGGGGCGCACGTCGCGGTGCGTCGCCAGATAGTGGTTCAGGCCGCCTGCCCATGCGTCCATCAGCGTGCGCAGCCACGGCGGCGATGCGGCATAGTCGCGGCGCAGATCGGCTTCGTCGATATACAGCCGCTGGCGCACGTCCTGCCACAAAGCGGTCTCGCCCTCGGCCTCGGCCAGCCGCCCCAGCGCGACCAGATAGTTGCGTTCGATCCGGGGAAAATCGTCCTCCGCCTGGGCATAGATCATCCCGAACACCGCATCGGCGTCGCTCTGCCCGTGGACATGTGCGATGCCGCGTGCGTCGCGTGCGATCGTCACGCGCGCGGCATGGTCGGGGGTTTGCGGAGCGGCGGCGAGCGGCGGCGCGACCGCGCCCAGCAGCACGATCACGGCACCGGCATTGCTTCGAAACCCCATCGCACGCTCCCCTTCCAGCTTGCCACCCGTTTAAGTCATATATATTCGATCGCGCAACGCCAGGATTGGAGAAAGCCATGCGCGTCGTTCATCGCCCGATCGCCATTCCCGACTTCGGGGTGATCGATCCGCCGCCCGCACTGAACGCGAGCATCTATCGCGAGCGTTGTCGCCGTGCGTTCGCCGCGGCGCAAGCCGATTGGCTGATAGTCTATGCCGATCGCGAGCATTTCGCGAACATCCTGTTCCTGTCGGGATTCGAACCGCGGTTCGAAGAGGCGTTGCTGCTGCTCGGCAAGGACGATCGCACCATTCTGATCACCGGCAACGAATGCGTGCCCTACGCAGACGTCTCGCCGCTGCCGGAACTCGAGGTGTGGCTGGCGCAGACGATGAGCCTGCTCGGCCAGGATCGCAGCCAGGCGCCGCGCCTGACCGACGTGCTGCGCGACTGCGGCATTTCGGGAAGCGACAGTGTCGCGCTGGTCGGCTGGAAATATCTCGGCGCCGATGAATGGGAGGAAGGCCCGGCGCCGTCGTTCGTCCCCGCCGCCTATGTCGCCGCGCTCGATCGGGTGGCAGGCAGCGTCATCGACCGCAGCGACATCCTGCTCCATCCCGAGACCGGGCAGCGCTCGATCATCGACGCCGACCAGATCGCAGTGTTCGAAGCCGCCGCCGCGCGCGGCTCTGAAATGGTCTGGGCGATCGTGACGGGCACGCAGCCGGGCGAGCGCGAGAGCGATGCCGCCGCACGGTTCGGCTATCGCGGCATGCCGTTCAACGTCCACACCATGCTGACCAGCGGCGGCCCGCGCGAAGGCAGCGTCAACGGCCTGAAAAGTCCGGGACAGCGCCGCATCGCCAGGGGCGACGGCATTTCCACCGCGGTGGGACTATGCGGCGGGCTGACCGCGCGCGCCGGACTGGTGACCGACGAGGATGCCGAATTCGTCACCGTCGCCAGCGGCTATTTCGCCGCGATCGCTCAATGGTATGCGGCCGCCGATATCGATGTTCCGGGCGGCGAGATCCACGATCGCGTCACCGGCCATCTCGCCGACGCCGGGCTGCGCTCGCTGCTCAATCCCGGCCATCTGACCGGACATGAGGAATGGTCGCACACGCCAATCCGGCCCGGTTCCTCCGATCGTATCCGATCGGGAATGCATATGCAGGTCGACATCATCCCGACGCCGATGCGCGACGGCTGGGCGCTCAATTGCGAAGACAGCGTGGTGTTCGCCGACGCCGCATTGCGCAGCGAGCTTGCCGAGCGGCATCCGCAGATGTGGGGCCGGATGCAGGCGCGCCGCAGCTTCATGCGCGATACGCTGGGGATCGCCGTGTCCGAATCGGTATTGCCGCTGTCGTCGGTGCCGGCATGCCTCGCGCCGCTGTGGCTGAGGAGCGATTGCCTGCTGGCGGTGGAATAAGCGCTACTCCAGCCCCCGCTCCGTTCGTTTCGAGCGGAGCTTTGGCTCGGCGGTACCCGCCACCCTACACGCCGCCGGCGACCACCTCGCGTCCCTGCCCTTCCAGCGCCTTCGTCACCGCGGCGACGCACGCATCGGCCTTGTCCGGATCGGTCGAGCGCACCACGAAGTTCGCGCCGACCTTGCCGTCACGAAAGAACGGATAGCTGCCGATCGATACGCCCTCCTGCGCGCGTTCGGCATCGCGCAGCAGGTCGGCGACCTCGCTTTCGGCGACCCAGCAGCCGATCGTGCGGCTGACTACCGGCAACCCGCCCTCGAGCGTACCGGTCAGCGCGTCGAGCATGCCGGCGGTGATGTGCGGAACCCCCGCCAGAATGAACAGATTGCCGATGCGGATGCCCGGCGCACCCGACAGGCGATTCTCGATCAGGTCGGCGCCTGCAGGCACCCGCGCCATGCGCAGCCGCGCCTCGGTCAGCCCGCCGCGCGTCTCGTAGTGGCGTTCGAGGATGGCGCGCGCCTGCGGATGCACCACGACCTCGACACCAAGCGCCGCGGCGATCGCATCGACGGTGATGTCGTCATGCGTCGGCCCGATCCCGCCCGTGGTGAAGCAATAGTCGTTGCGCGCCCGCAGCGCGTCCACCGCCTCGACGATCGCCTCCTGCCGGTCGGCCACCACCCGCACTTCGGCGAGGCGGATGCCCTGGACGTTGAGCCAGCTCGCGAGCTGCGCGACATTCTTGTCCTGCGTGCGCCCGGACAGGATTTCGTCGCCGATGACGACAAGCGCGGCGGTCCAGATGCGATCGGTCATGCCTGCTGCGATAGCCCAAGGCACGGCCCTCGCAAAGCCGCCCTTCGCACGTTATATCGGCCATCATGACCGATTATGTGACCGTGACTTCCGACGCGCCGACCACTCGCACCGGCGCAATCAAGCTGCATCCGCGCGCCGATTTCGAGGGTATGCATCGCGCGGGCAGGCTGGCGGCCGAAGTGCTCGACGCGCTGGTCCCACATGTCGTCCCCGGCGTGACCACCGGCGAGCTCGACGCGATCGCATTCGGCGTGATGCAGTCGGCAGGCGCGGTTCCGGCGACGCTCGGCTATCGCGGCTATACCCACGCCAGCTGCATCTCGATCAACCATGTCGTGTGCCACGGTATCCCGTCCGAGCGCACGCTTAAGGACGGCGACATCGTCAATATCGACGTGACCCCGTTGCTCGACGGCTGGCACGGCGATTCGAGCCGGATGTATCTGGTCGGCGATGTCAGCATCAAGGCGCGGCGGCTGGTCGACGTCACGTATGAATGCCTGATGCTCGGCATCGAACAGGCGCGGCCGGGCAACACGATGGGCGACGTCGCGCATGCGATCCAGCGCCATGCCGAGAAGCATCGCTATGGCGTGGTCCGCGATTTCTGCGGGCATGGCCTGGGGCGGCTGTTTCACGACGCGCCCGAAGTCGTGCATGTCGGCAAGCCGGGCACCGGCCCCGAGCTCAAGCCCGGCATGTTCTTCACGATCGAACCGATGGTCAATATCGGGCGGCCCGACGTCAAGCTGCTCGACGATGGCTGGACGGCGGTGACGCGCGACCGGTCGCTGTCGGCGCAGTTCGAGCATTCGGTGGGGATCACCGAGGATGGCTGCGAGATTTTCACGCTCAGTCCCGGCGGGTTCGATCGGCCCCCTTACGCCGCCTGACCGCCGGGATACGAGGGGGCTTCCGCTGCGCCTGATTGGCGCTACCATCGCGACCGGGAAGAAGAGGGTCGCGTATCATGGGGTATCAATTTTTCATCCTGCCCGTGCTGGCAGTGCTGGCTGTCGGCTGCGCCAAACAGCCGGGCCCGCTACCGATCGAAAGCGCCAGCGGCGTCGACAGCCCCGCCCCCGACTGGCGCAGCGTCGCGACGCAGACCGACCGCGACCGCTTGCGACGCTGGCGCGATGCCTGGATGACGGCGCTGCCCGCCGCGCGTTCCGCGAACAGCGGTGCAGTCGCCCGCGAGGGTGCGCTTTTCCAGCCAGACAACGCGTTGCCCGGCGCGATGCCGCCCGCCGGCGACTATCGCTGCCGCGTGTTCAAGCTAGGCGGCGCAGGCACGGCGATGCGCGATTTCACCGCCTATCCGTATTTCGATTGCCGCGTCGATGACGAGGGCGACGTCAAGAGCTTCTACAAGCTGACCGGGTCGCAACGGCCGATCGGGCATCTGTTCAGCGACGGCGGATCGCGCGCGGTGTTCCTCGGCACGCTGATGCTCGGCGACGAACAGACCGCGCTCGAATATGGCCGCGACGACCAGCGCGACATGGCGGGCTTCGTCGAGCGCGTCGGCGAGCGGCGCTGGCGCATGGCGCTGCCCTGGCCCAAGTTCGAATCCCAGCTCGACGTGGTGGAGCTGGTGCCGGCGGCATGATCAACGCCGCCCTGCTAGCCTCCGCGCTCCTGATCGCCACTCCGGCCAGCGCCGACCCGGTGCGCGATGCTACGGTTGCGAGGTTGCCCGAGCTGATCGAGCTGTACCGTCATCTCCATGCACACCCCGAGCTTAGCGGCGCCGAAGTCGAGACCGCCAAGCGGATGGCCAGCGAAGCCAGGACATTGGGATTCTCGATCACCGAAAAGGTCGGCGGCACCGGCGTCGTCGCGGTGCTGGAGAACGGCCCGGGGCCCGTCCTGCTGATCCGCGCCGACATGGATGCGCTGCCGGTGACCGAGGACACGGGGCTGCCGTTCGCTTCCAAAGTCCGCGCGACGACCGAGGAGGGGATCGAAAGCGGGGTGATGCACGCCTGCGGTCACGACACCCATATGGCGAGCTGGGTGGGGACGCTCGCCAACCTTGCGGCGATGAAAGACCGCTGGTCAGGGACGATCGTGGCGATCGCGCAGCCCGCCGAGGAACGCGGCAAGGGCGCCAAGGCGATGCTCGACGACGGCCTCTACTCGCGCTTCCCCAAGCCCACGCACGCCCTCGCCTTTCACGACAGCGCCGGGCTGCCGGCTGGGACGATCGGGGTGCATGCCGGCTACACGCTGGCCAACGTCGATTCGGTCGATATCGTCGTGCGCGGCGTCGGCGGGCACGGCGCGTATCCGGCGACCACCAAGGATCCGGTAGTGCTGGGCGCCAGGATCGTTATGGCGCTGCAGACGCTGGTTTCGCGTGAGGTCGATCCGCAATCGCCAGCGGTCGTCACCGTCGGCAGCTTTCGCGCCGGATCGAAGCACAATATCATCGCCGACGAGGCTGTGCTGCTGCTGACCGTGCGCAGCTATACCGACGCGGTGCGCAAGCAGTTGCTCGACGGCATCGCCCGGATCGCGCGCGGCGAGGCGATCGCGGCCGGCATTCCCGAAGACCGCATGCCGGTAGTGACCGTCAAGGACGAGTTCACGCCATCGACGTACAACACGCCGCAGCTGAGCGAGACGATGCGGGCGGTGTTCGCTGCGCGCTTCGGCGACGCGCGCGTGGTCGATCCGGGGGCGGTGATGGGCGGCGAGGATTTCGGCCGCTTCCATCTTGCCGACCCGTCGATCGAGAGCCTGATGCTGTGGGTCGGCGGCGTGCCGCAAGCCAAGTGGCAGACTGCACAGAAAGACGGCTCAGCGCTGCCGTCGCTGCATAGTGCGAAGTGGGCCCCCGACGCCGAAACGGTGGTTGCCACAGCTACCGAGGCGATGACCGCCGCAGCGCTCGAGGTCCTGAAACGATAGAGGCGGCGAGGTCACCCCTGCGACGTGCCGGGGTGACGATCCGCGTCAAGCGTCCTGCTGACGTTCGCTTTCCTCGTGATAGCCCGAGGAGGGGTGCGGCTCGTCGCCACCCGGGCGCGTGTTCGACGGCGGATCGGATGCATCCATCGATTCGTCGAGCGCGCGGTCGAGCACCGCGTCCTCGTCGTCCGGATCGCGCTCCACTCGCTTCTCGATCCTGCGATCGGTACCGGCGTCGCCTGCGGGATCGGGCGGGGCCACGGAAAGGCTGTCCATCGCCCTGTCGTCGATTGGGTTGGTGTCGGTCATGGCAAAACTCCTCATCCGCGATCAACGGGCGATCGCGTGCGCCGTTCCCAAACGAAAAAGGGCCCGGCGATCAGACGCCGGGCCCTTCGATCTCGGGATTGCGAGACGCGATCAGTCGCGGCTGCCGAGGAACGACAGCAGGAACTGAAACATGTTGACGAAGTCGAGATACAGCGACAACGCGCCCATGATCACGGCCTTGCCCATCATGTCGGTACCGGCGACGTGGCTGTACATCAGCTTGATCCGCTGCGTGTCATAGGCGGTTAGCCCCGCGAACAGCAGCACGCCAATCGCGCTGATCACCAGGCTCATCGTTCCCGACTGGAACCACAGGTTGAGCAGGCTGGCGACGATGATACCGACCAGGCCCATGATCAGGAAGGTGCCGAACGCCTGCAGGTTGCGCTTGGTGGTGTAGCCATAGAGCGACAGCGACAGGAACGCTGCGGCGGTCGCGAAGAAGGTGATCGCGATCGACGACCCGGTATAGACCAGGAAGATCGTCGACATCGACAGGCCCATCACACCGGCAAAAGCCCAGAAGATCATCTGCGCCGCGCCGGTCGACAGGCGGTTGATGCCAAAGCTCAGCACCATAACGAACGCCAGCGGCGACAGCATGATGATGTATTTGAGGATGCCGCCGCTCATGAACACGGCCGCGGCCGGCGACGAGGTGCCGCCCATCGAGAACAGCAGCGCAACGATGCCCGTCAGCAGCACGCCCGACGCCATATAGTTGTAGACAGAAAGCATGTAGGACCGGAGCCCCGCGTCATACGCGACCGAGCGCGTATCGGCGCCCGTCGCAAAGGGCGCGGCGGTCGTCCGGGGGTCTGACCAGTTAGCCATCGAAAACTCCTTTGCCCGGCACTTCGCCGGATAGGCCGAATATCGCCCCTGCCCCCCGGTTTTTCAAGCGAAACCGGTGGGCAGTCTTTGTAACAAAGGGTAACGCGGCATTGACATGCATCGCCTGTTCGTCGCGCTTCGGCCTCCGCCCGACATCCGCGCCCGCCTGATCGCGGCAATGGGCGACGTGCCCGGCGCGCGCTGGCAGGACGACGAGCAGCTTCACATCACGCTGCGCTTCGTCGGCGAAGTCGATGCGCGGACAGCCGACGATATAACGGTTGCGCTGGCGGCAGTTCGGTTTCCGAAAATCGTCGTCGCGCTTAATGGCGTCGGCACCTTTACCAAGCGCAGCCGCGTCAACGCGATCTGGGCAGGCGTGGCGCCGCACGACGCGCTGGCGGCGCTGCACCGCAAGATCGATCATGCGATCGTGCGAGCCGGCCAGCCGCCCGAGCGGCGCGCCTACCTCCCGCACATCACGCTCGCCCGGCTCGGCGCGAGCGCAGGACCGAGCGAGCGCTTCGTCGCCGAGCACACTGCGATGACCAGCGCGCCGTTCGCGCTCGAACATTTCACGCTGTTCGAAAGCCATCTTGGCAGCGACGGCGCACGATATGTCCCGATCGAGCGCTATCCGCTGGGTTGAGCCGCATCCGCGCGCTCGGGCACGCGCCACAGATAGATCTTGCCGAGCAGCGACCCGCCGATCACCGCCTCGGGCTCCCATCCGTCGATATCGTGATAATAGCCGACGACGCGCGATCCCGGCGCCAATTCCGCGCGCAGCTTGGGCGCGAGCCGGTCGTTGATCGATGGCCACAGGAACAGCGTGACGACGCTGACACCGGACAGGTCGGCGTTGAAGATGTCGCCCTCTTCGAAGGTCACTCGATCGGCGACCCCGGCGGCGGCGGCATTGGCGCGTGCGACCGCGACCAGCCGGGGTTCGAGTTCGATACCGCGCCCGCGCGCGCCGTAGCGGCGCGCCGCGGCGATCGGCACGCGGCCGTCGCCCGAGCCGAGATCGAGCACGGTGTCCGCCGCCGTCACCTTGGCAAGGTCGAGCATCTTGACGACGACGCCCTCCGGCGTCGGCTGGTAGCCGATATCGGGCTTGCGTTCGGGCCGCGCGGACGCATCGGCGCCGGGCGGAAGCGCCGGCAGCGGCCAGGCGCAATTTGCGAGCAACAGCGCGCACGCCAGTATCGCCATGTGTCGCATCCGCAATCCCCAGCCGCCAATGGATCACAATACCCGCCGATATGGCGCCGTCCCGATCCGTGGATCGAGGATGAGCGATTTCACAAGGCGTTGAAAGACCCGAGCTACGGAATCAAAAAAGGGGACCGACATTGCTGTCGGTCCCCGTGTCGCCAGCTCCCGGTCGCGCACATCCTTGCGGATCATCGCGCCCTGGTGTCGGCGGCAGCACCCGGGTCGCACCGGCGAGGGCGACGATCCGAATGTTCGGTCACCGGGATGGACGGCTCGGCGCGGTGACGCGCGGCGCATTCCATCCTCGGCGGCCAGCAGTTCCGGGCAAGCCCTTCGCTGCCTTGTGGCCGCGACGCGAATCCGGTCTTCCGAAGAAAAGCGCATTCCGCCCGATCGGCCACCCGATACACGCCGAAGCGCCGATCGGTCTGGGCTCCGTCCCTGCTCCACCATCCCGCCACTGTCCTTGCAGAGCAGCGGCGATCGGCGGTGGCAGTTCCTTCGCCCGAACTGTCCCGACGCGGTTTCCATATAGGCGCCACCGTCCGAACAATCCTGTATCCCGCGGATTTCCTCAACTTTCGCCGGATCCGTCCGCCGTCTACAGATAGGATGGTGTCACCATCGACGAGTCGCGCCAAGCACGAAATCGACCCCGCGGCCTGTGGATAGCGTGAATATCGGGGACGAACCCCGTCGCTGGTCGTGCGTCGCCGCCGGATATATCCGGCGATGCGGGCGCGAGCTAAATCTTCGGTCTGCTCACCGCCTTTTCCCCATGCGCTCTCAATAGCTTGCGCGGCACGACCCGAGCCTGTCGGTTCGTTCATGCAACCCGCGGGCAGGATGCTCGTTACGCTTCCGACGATTCAACCGAGTGAATGGAGTATATCATGCGTAACCTCATGTTGATGGCGGCAGCAGCGTCGCTCGCGGTGCCGGTCGCAATGGCCGTACCGACCGACAAGGCGGAAGCAGCTGCGCAGAAGCACAAGCGCTATAAATACCGCGAGTGGAAAGGGCGCGACGGCCGTCGCTATTGCCGCAAGCCCGACGGAACCACCGGCTTGGTGGTAGGCGGCGTCGCAGGCGCGCTTGCCGGACGGGCGATCGACACCCGCGGCGATCGCACCTTGGGTACGCTGCTGGGTGCCGGTGCCGGCGCGCTCGCCGGACGCACGATCGAGCGCGAAGGCAGCGGCTGCCGCTGACGACAATGGGGCGGGTCGCTGATCCGCCCCTTTTCACAGGTTCAACAGGAGGAAGATGATGCGTAAGGCAGCAATGATTCTCGGCGCGACGGCGATGCTGTCGCTGGGTGCATGTTCGCAATATGGCGGTGCCGGCGGCGGCTTGTTCGGCGGTCTCGGCGGCGGTGGCGATCCGTATTATGCCGACCAATATTATCGCGACGGGCCGAACTACCAGACGCGCCGTCTCGGCCGCAACGACCAGGTCTTCCGCGGTCGCGACAACCGCTATTACTGCAAGCGCGACGACGGGTCGACCGGCCTGATCGTCGGTGCGATCGCCGGCGGCGTGCTCGGCAACATCATCGCGCCGGGCGGATCGAAGACGCTCGGGTCGCTGATCGGCGGCGCTGGTGGCGCGATCGCGGGCGAGCAGATCGACAGGGGTGATGTGCAGTGCCGGTAAACACCGGGTCGGCGCGGTATGAAGGGCTGGGCAAGGCCGGGGTCGGTCATGTCTCGACAGGGTCGGGCGCGTTATCCGACCAGCCTTATGGATTTGGGACCCGGTTCGGCGACGAACCGGGGACCAATCCCGAGGAGCTGATCGCCGCGGCCCACGCATCGTGCTTCACGATGGCACTGAGCTTCGCGCTCGATGCGGCCGGGTACAAGGACGGCACGCTCGACACGAGCGCAAAGGTGACGCTCGACAAGGACGGAGACGGGTTCAAGGTGACGCGCTCCGCATTGACGCTGAAAGCTCGGGTCGCCGGGATCGATGCGGCTGAATTCGAGAAGATCGCGCTCGATGCCAAGGCGAACTGCCCGATCTCCAAACTGCTCAACACCGACATCACGCTCGAGCATAGCCTCGAGACGTAACGTCGAAAATGCGGCGTTAACCGGGAGCGTGTAGGCGCGAAGCATGCTTCGTGTCCTCACGCTCTCGACGCTGTTCCCGGACGCGACGCGGCCCAATTTCGGGATCTTCGTCGAGCGGCAAACAAAGGGCCTGGCGGCACGCCCGGATGTCGAGCTGCGCGTGGTCGCGCCGGTCGGATTGCCGCCCTTCCCGCTCTCGCTCGGACACCGACATCGCATTCTCGCCAGTCTGCCGTTTGCCGAGCAGTGGCGCGGCTTGACCGTGACACGGCCGCGCTTCGCCGCCATCCCCGCCACTGCGGGGCGATTTCACACGGCGATGCTGGTGCGGGCATTGCTCCCGCATCTGGAACGTCTGCGGGGTTCGTTCGCATTCGACATCATCGATGCCGAGTTCTTCTTTCCCGACGGGCCCGCCGCGATCGCGCTGGGGCGGCATTTCGGTGTGCCGGTATCGATCAAGGCGCGCGGCGCCGACATCCATTATTGGGGAACCCGTCCTGCGACTGCCCCGCAAGTCCGGAACGCCGCGCGGGCAGCCGGCGGAGTGCTTGCGGTATCGGAGGCATTGCGCGCCGATATCGCTGCGCTCGGCGTCGATGCAGCCGGTATCCGCGTCCACCGCACCGGAGTCGATCTCGACCGGTTCGCGCCGGGGAACCGCACGGCGCTCAAGGAAGCAATCGGCGTCTCCGGTCCGCTCGTGGCGTCGATCGGCGCGCTGATCCCGCGCAAGGGTCACGCGATCGTCATCGACGCGGTCGCCAAACTGCCGGGCGTGCAGCTTCACATCGCCGGCGAAGGCCCGGAGCGCGGCAAATTGGCGGCGCAGATCGCTTGGCTCGGCATCGGAGATCGCGTGCGGCTGCTGGGATCGGTGGCGCACGAGGCGCTGCCGACGCTGCTCGCCGCGGCCGACGTGATGGCGCTGGCATCGGCGTCGGAAGGTCTCGCCAACGCCTGGGTCGAGGCGCTGGCGTGCGGAACGCCGATCGTGATCACCGCGGCCGGCGGCGCTGCCGAACTGGTCGATCGCCCTGCCGCCGGGCGGATCGTGGCGCGCGATGCCGGGGCGTTTGCGGATGCGATCGGCGCGTTGCTGTCAGCACCGCCCGCCGCCGCCGATGTCCGGGAGGCGGCGATGCCCTTCACCTGGCAGGCCAATAGCGACGCGCTGTTCGCGCATCTGAGCTCGATCGTCGCGAACGCTCAGTCTAGCGGGTAAAGTGCGGCGGCGATCCAGCGCAGTTCGGCGCGCAGCACACCCCAGGCGCGCGCAGCGGCGCGGCTGTCCATGAATTCGAGCCCGATGCCGCGCGCGTCGAGCGCCTCGATAAGCGCGCGCGGCGGACGACGCATACTGCTGCCGGTTCCGAGCAGGATGAACTCGGGCGCAGGATCGATCGCGAGCAGCGGCGCCAGTGCCTCGATACCGAGCTCGGCAAGCGGCGGCGGACTCCACGCATCGGCGCGGAGAGGCGTGATCGTCAGCCCTTCATAGACGCCGTCATCGACTTTGAACCCCCGCCCGACGATCGCGGCGATCAGCGGGCCTTCGCTCGGCCCCGCCTTATCGATCCGCATCAGGGAAGATCTTTGGCCGCCACGCGCTCGGCGCCATGCGGGTTGACGTCCTTCGGCACGAAGCTGTCGGGCTTCAGCTTCAGCCAAAGCAGGATCGCCGCGGAGACATAGACCGACGAGAAGGTGCCGATAACGATGCCGAGGAGCATCGCCGCGGTGAAACCGAAGATCACTTCCGGCCCCAGTACCAGCAGGATCGCCAGAGTGATGCCGATCGACAGCGACGTGACGACGGTGCGCGACAGCGTTTCGTTGATCGACAGGTCGAGGATCGAAACGATGTCCATCTTACGGTATTTGCGCAGATTCTCGCGGATGCGGTCATAGACGACGATGGTGTCGTTCAAGGAATAGCCGATGATCGTCAGGATCGCGGCGACGATGTTGAGATCGAATTCGAGTTGGGTGATCGCGAAGAACCCCAGCGTCAGCACGACATCGTGGAATAGCGCGAAGAGCGCGCCAACGCCGAACTGCCATTCGAACCGGAACCAGACGTACAGTGCGATCGCCGCCATCGCCAGCGCGAGGCTGATCGCGCCGGTGCGGAACAGTTCCTCGCTGACCTTGCTCGAGACGCTCTGGACGCCGCCGATGGTCGCGCCGGGATAAGTCGTCTCGATCATCGAACGCAGCTTGACCGCGGCCTGGTTGGCGGCATCGACGCCGCCCTCAGGCACCGGCGTGCGGATGCCGATTTCCTGCGGCGAGCCGAATTGCTGAATCGTCGCTTCGCCGAAGCCCAGCGCCTCGACGCGTTCGCGCACTTCGTCCTGCGACACCGGCTGCGCGAAGGTCACGCGCAGGCTCTGCCCGCCGACGAAATCGATGCCGAGGTTGAACCCCATCACGAAGCACAAAACTATGCTGGCGCCGAGCATCAGCAGCGACGTGACCATCGCCACCACCCGATATTTGAGGAACGGGATGTTGGTATGGTCGGGAACCAGTTTCAGCGGACGCATGGATCAGGGCCTCAGATGTGCAGCGTCTTGGGACGGCTGCGCTTGAGATAGTCGGCGACCAGCAGGCGCGTGAAGGTGACGCCGGTGAATACCGAGGTGACGATGCCGATCGCCAGCACTACCGCAAAGCCGCGGATCGGACCGGAGCCGAACACGAACATGATCGCCGCCGAGATGACGTTGGTGATGTTAGCGTCGAAGATCGCGGTCGACGCTTCCTTGTAGCCGAACTCGACCGCCTGGATCGCACCGCGCGGTCTGCGCAATTCCTCCCGGATGCGTTCGTTGATGAGCACGTTCGCATCGACCGCCGCGCCGATCGTCAACACGAAGCCGGCAATGCCGGGCAGAGTCAGTGTCGCGTTGAAGAAGCCCATGATGCCAAGGATCATCACCGCGTTCACCAGCAGCGCCAGCGTCGTGTAGACCCCGAATCGCAGATAGGTGACGATCATGAAGACCATCAGCGCGACCGATGCTACCACGCCGGCGAGCACGCCCGATTGGATCGATTCGGCGCCGAGTTCGGCGGAGATCGAACTTTCCTGAACCACCTTGAGCGCAACCGGCAGCTTGCCCGAGCGCAGTGCGATCGCGAGGCTGTTGGCGCTCTCGACGGTGAAGCCGCCCTGGATGGTGGCGGCGCCGCCGAGGATCGGTTCGTTGATATTGGGGGCCGAGATGACCTCGTCATCGACGATGATCGCGAACGGGCGACCGGCATTTTCCTGCGTCACGCGTGCAAACCGCCGACCGCCTTCGGAGTTGAAGGTGATCGCGACCATCGGCTGGCCGTTCTGCGGATCGAATTCCTGACGCGCGTCGGTAAGCTGGTCGCCCGACAGGATCGTCGCGCGCTTGACCGCGATCGGCCCGCCGCCCTCGGCATAGGGCAGGATCTGGCTGCCGATCGGCGCGCGGCCGGCAGCGACTTCCTGCGGATTGGCATTGACGTCGACCAGCTTGAATTCAAGCCGTGCGGTGCGGCCGAGCAGTGCCTTCAAGGCTTCGGGATCTTCGAGCCCCGGCACCTGCACGACAATGCGGTTGCCGCCTTCGCGGATGATCGTCGGTTCGCGCGTGCCGAGTTCGTCGATGCGATTGCGCACCACCTCGGTCGCATCGCCCATCGCCTGCTCGATCGCCTGGTTGATCCCGGCCTCGGTCTGGGTCAGCACGAAGCGCGTCGAATCGACGACCTCGATATTCCATTCGCGCTGGCCGGTCAGACCGGCGCCGCTGCCGGTTACCGACAGCAGCCGTTCGCGAGCGGCATCGACCTGCGCGGCGTCGCGCACCAGAAAGCTCAGGCGTCCGCCGCGGGTCGAGATGTCGCCGATGGCGATGCGCGGCGTGGCGCGGCGCATTTCCGACGCGACCGTCTCGCGCATCGCTTCCAGCCGGGTTTCGGCGACGTCGGCGGTGTCGGCTTCGAGCAGGATGTAGCTGCCCCCGGCGAGATCGAGGCCGAGGTTGATCTTTGGCGCGGTAACCCACGCCGGCAGCTGGCGCGTGACCGAGGCAGGCAGGAAGCTGGGGATCGCGAGCAGGAAGCAGGCGGCGATCGTGAGCCAGACCGCCCAGACCTTCCAGCGGGGAAAGTCGAGCATCAGTCGTTCGCTGGCTTGCCGCCGCCGAGCGGCGTCACTTCGGACACGGTGCCCTTGAGCACCTTGACCTTGACGTTGGGGGCCAGCTCGACCTCGAACACCGTATCCTCAACGCGCGAAATCTTGCCGACCAGCCCGCCGCCGGTGACGACGCTGTCGCCCTTCTTGGCATTGGCGATAGCGTTCTGAAGCGTCTTCATCCGCTTCGACTGCGGCCGGATCATCAGGAAGTAGAAGGCGACGAAGATGAGGACGAGCGGCGCGATCGAGATGATCGAGGCGAGGCCGCTATCGGCGCTCGCGGCCCCTGCGGTCTGGGCGAAAGCTGTGCTGATCATGGTTCCCGGATGCCTGAAATGGCGGGGCGGAGCGCCCCATCGTTCAAGCCGGGCGCGCTATCACGCGCTGGCCAAGGGTGCAACCATAGCGCTGGCGCGGCACACGCCCCCTTGCCTCCCCCGCCCGATCGCCGTACACGCGCGCCCTTGGTCGGGGCGTAGCGCAGCCTGGTAGCGCATCACACTGGGGGTGTGGGGGTCGCAGGTTCGAATCCTGTCGCCCCGACCAGATTTTCCATTCTTTAGAGATGTTTTGGCGAGGGCTGCTGGCCCCGTCGGCGATTGGCGCGCCGTTGCCGGATTAGAACATACCGCAAACAAACGCTTTCCTACAGCTAACCTTATAGGTTATCTGCTCGTTGCGAGTCGGGGAGAGTGGCATGAATATCGACGAACTGATCGACGAGGTGATCGATCGCGAAGGCGGGTTTGTTGATCATCCGGCGGACCGTGGCGGCGCGACGCGCTTCGGCATCACGCAGGCGGTCGCAAGGGCGCACGGCTTTGTTGGGTCGATGCCGGCATTTCCGCGCGAGGCGGCGGTGGCGATCTATCGGCAGCGCTATTGGATCGCGCCCCGCTTTTACCAGGTCGCCGAACAGGCGCCCGACATCGCCGCAGAACTGTTCGATACCGGCATCAACATGGGCCCGTCGGTCGCGACCGGTTTCCTGCAGAGGGCGCTCAACGCGCTCAATCGCGGCGCGCGCGATTATCCCGACCTGACGCTCGATGGCGTGATCGGCCCGCGAACGCTGGCTGCACTCGGCGGGTTCCTGGCGACCCGGGGGGATGCCGGCGAGACGGTGCTGCTCAAGGCGATCGAAGCGCTGCAAGGCGAGCGCTATCTTCGCCTTGCCGAACAGCGGCCGGCCAACGAGGCGTTTCTCTACGGCTGGCTCGCCAACCGGATCGGTTAGGTGCGTCGTCCCAGTTTGTGCAACTTCCTACCGGCGAAGGACACCGTATGAGCATCATCGAAGGCATAGTCGGACCGATCGCCGGACTGATCGACAAGATCATCCCCGATCCCAAGGCGCGCGACGCCGCCAAGCTGGAATTGCTCAAGCTGCAGGGCAGCCAGGAAATGGAGGGGCTTCGCACGCAGTTGTCGGCGATCGTCGCCGAGGCGCAGTCGGCCGATCCGTGGACCAGCCGGGCGCGGCCGAGTTTCCTGTACGTGATGTACGCCCTGCTGCTGTGGTCGATCCCGATGGGGCTGATCGGCGCGGCGTCGCCCGACATGGGCGCGGCGATCGCGCGCGGTATGACCGCATATCTGCGCGGCATTCCCGAAGAGCTCTACGCGCTCTTCGGGACGGGGTATCTCGGCTATACCGCGGCGCGGGCGTGGGGGAAGGCGAAGGGCGTCGAGCGGTAGGGTTCAATCCGCCGCATCGAGCCAGCCGCCAGCGAATCCCAGCCTCCTGAGCCCGCGCACGACATGCGGGTTCCTGCGCATCACCTTCCACACCAGTTCGCTGCGGTGATTCTCGAGCATCAGCAGGATCGGGCCCTGGTCGATGCCGAGATGGTCGTTCGCCACCCAGCCGGTCCGCGGATCGACGGTGCCGTCGCGATTGGGGGTGTCGGCGAAGGTGAAGCTGGGGTTGAACGCGTCCTTGAAGCCATATCGCGTGTAGAGCCGCTCGCCATATTGCGCCCGCATCGCCATCAGCGCGGACAGCGTCTCCTGCGGCGCGAAAGGGATCGAGCCGCCGGGCGCGGTGGGCACGATGGTGCCGTCGTCGATGACGTCGAACGGGCTGACCCCGCGCGCCGAATAGCCCATGAAGGTGCGTTCGCGGCCATTGACGGTTGCCTTGCGATAGCCGGGGCCATCGGATGCGGTCCAGCCCCAGATGCTGCCCGAATAGCCGGTCCAGCGGTTGGGATTGTCGGCGCCATATGCCTGTTGCGACAGCGTGGCGCGGCGGCTGTTCTCGAAATAATCGATGCCCTTGGCAGCCATATAGGCGTCCTGGATGCCGCGGAAATCGACCCAGACGTGCGAATATTGATGCCCGAAAAGCGGCTCGAACGTCAGATGTTCCTGCCGGTAATAGGTGCCCCAGTCGCTTTCCAGCCGCTGTGCCCAGCCGCGATCCCATGCCGCCTTGTCGATCGCATGGCTCGGCGATCCCGCGGCGAGGATATAGACCAGCATGCCTTCATTATAGCCGACCCAGTCGTGCGTCTCGAAGCCGCGCTCCGGCTTCCAGCCCATCGTGATCGCCTCGCCATTCTCGGAATTGCGCGACGGCTCGCCGGTATTCTTGCGCTGGGCCCAGGTCCAGTCGACGCGCGCGTAGATCGCCTCGGCAAGGGCGCGGATGCGTGCCTCGGTCGGGGTGTCGGCGTCGTAGAAGCTCTGTGCGAACAGGATGCCGCCGAGCAGCAGCGTGGTGTCGACGGTCGACAGCTCGGTGTTCTTGTAGCGGCGGCCTTTGTTGTCGAGGAAGTGGTAGAAAAAGCCCTTGTGCCCGCCCATCCCGGTCTCGGCCCCGCCCTGGGGCAGGTCGTGATAGAATTGCATGCAGGCAAGCGTGCGCTTCGCGGCCTCGTCGCGCGTGACATAGCCGCGATCGACGCCGACGCCGTAGGCGGTGAGCGCGAAGCCGGTCGCGGCGATGCTGGAAAACGGATTGGACGGCCAGCGATCGGGCGCGAGGCAGGTGTCCGGGGTGGTGGTGTCCCAGAAATAGGCAAAGGTGCGGCGCGAGAGATCGTCGGCGAAGGCGTCTTGCTGCGCGGGGGAGTAGGTCGTCGTGCCGGCGGTTGGTTCGGAGCGCAGCGTTGGCGTGCAACTGGCAAGGGTGACGCTGGCCAGCGCCGCGGCGGCAATCGAACGGAACTTCACGCAGACATCTCCCGGGTGACTGCGAGAAGCGATGGCGCTGCCCGCCGGTCACCCGGGCGACGGGCAGCGCTCTCGATATGGCTAGAAGCTGAACCCGGCCGACACCTTGATCGTACGCGGCGGATTGCCGCCAGTATCGAAGCCGTTCTGCTCGCCGAAGATTGTTGGCGAACCGTCGTCGCGTGAATCGTCGGCGGGGTTGCCATTGTAATTGATGTAATTGCGATCGTTGAACAGGTTGATGATGTCGACGCGGAAGCGGATCTGGGTTTCGTCGGAGATGAAGCCCAATGGAATGTACTTCGTGACGGCCAGATCCATTTGGCGGCGGCCCCAGCGATCGCCGTTACCCTCTGCCTCGGTGCCGACCAGTATGCGTTCGAACGGAGCAAAGCCCTGGTTGATAAAACCCTTGAGGAACGGCGGCGATTCGAGGGTGAACTTGGCAGACAGCGACAAGTCGATCGGCAGATCAACGCTGCCTGCAGCAACGAAGCGATGCCGCGGCACGCCCGACGAACGCAGCACCGGATAATCCTCGATCGACGGGAAATCGAGCGAGAAGGTCTCGCCAAATGCCCGGTTCTCCTCGGCTTGGGTATAGGTGTAGGTCGCGTCGATGCTCCACGGCGAAGCCACGGTGTACCGCTTGACGAGCTTTACGTAAGCGGCGTCGGAACTCGTTTCCAACCCGTTGTCGCCGATGATGATCGAACCGAACCCCGGAGGCGCGAAGCCGAACGGCGAATTGGGAGCCGCGCCCGGTTCGAAGAAATTGCCATCGGGCCGGCGATTCCCGAGCAGATAGACGAAGCCGTCGCGGCTTTCGATGTGGGTGTAGCCGACTTCCAGATCGACCGGATCGAACCGGGTTTTCAGCCCCAGGCTGAACTGATCCGAATAGGGCACCTTGAGGTCGTTGTTGATGAAGCGCAGCTCGCGACCGCCGCCCGACGCATTGGCGGCAAGCTGGTCGCGGCCTTCCTGGGTCAGATAGATCGGATCGAACGGAAGGCAGGTCGCACCGGGGTCGCATTCGTTGAGCGGATCGTCGGTGATGAAGTTGAACGTCCGGGTCGGAAACGCGCCGGTGCTGGTTTCCTGCTGGAGGAAATCGAACTGGTTGCGATCGTACGAGCGGCCATAGCCGCCGAACACGATGAAACGGGCATCCGCGTCGAGTTCGTAGCTGAACCCGATGCGCGGCTGGAACGCGCCCAGGAACACCTCGCGCTCGTTGCCGGTCGAGATATAGTCGTTGATGTCGTAATCGGCATTGACGAGGTTCGGGTAGTTTTCCGGCGAGACCGCGGCAAGCGCGTCGGCGGGGTGCGCGTAATTGAGGAATGCCGGAGTGCGTTCGTAATCCCAGCGGATGCCGAGGTTGAGCGTCAGCCGTTCGGTGACGTCCCAGTCATCCTGAACATAGACGCCGAACTGGAAATTGTCGGACCGTACCACCGGGCTGCCCGATGGCCCGAGCGCGCCGAACTGCACGCGGTATGGGATCGTGTCGTTGAACGTGCCGTCGCCGAACAGGTCGCTGTTGTAGGTGTAGAGCGGGTTGAAGTTGTTCTGTTCGACCGAATTGAGCTGGATCCAGCTGGCCTTGGCGCCCAACTTGATCGTGTGACCATCGAACCCGGTATAGGTGAAATCGTCCTGGACGGTGGTGCCCTTTTGCCCCTTGTCCTGGAAATTGCTGCTGCCGCCGATGCGGAACAGATCAGCGCGGGTGATGACGAGATTGCCCTCGTCGTTGATGTTCGACCGGGTCGTTTGAAACAGCGACGCATTGCCGAATTCGGCCGGGGTCGGGTTCCATTTCACATCCTGGTACGAAACCTTGAGGTCGTTGACCCAGGTCTCTCCAGTATGCTCCCAGCGGAACGTGCCGCGCAGTTCCTCGGTATCGACCAGCGAGCGGGTCGAGGCGGCGGCGATGCCGTTGTTGAGATTTTCGCCGGTTTCCTTGCGGTACTTCACCGACACTTCGAACAGGTCGTTGTCGGTCGGCACAAGGTCGATCTTGCCGAAATACAGGTCTTCGTTGAAGCTGCGGTTGGTGCTGCCGAAGATGCCCTGATATTCAGCCGGGATCGAGGCGACGGTGCGGTTGTCGCCGGGGAAGATGTCGACAGGCACCTGCTGGCGCTTGCCTTCGTAGGTGACGAAGAAATGGGCGAGATCGCGGATGATCGGCCCGCCGAGCGCGCCGCCGAACTGCATGTCCTGCGTCTCGATCTTGCTCGCGCCGGGCTGGAACTCGCTGGGGCGCAGCGCACGGAAATCCTGGTTGGTGAAGTCGATGAAGCCTTCGCCGTGGAATTCGTTGGTGCCCGATTTGGTGACGGCGGTGATCGCCACCGACGACACCTGATCGAACTCGGCCTTGTAGTTCGAGCTGATGACCTTGTACTCGCCGACCGCGAGCTGCGGGAACGGATTGCCCTGCGTCGAGTCCTGTCCGGTGATGCCGTTTTGAAGGACGTAATCCTTCTGGCTGACACCATCGATGAACACGTTGACCGAGTTGGAACGCTGCGCGCCGCCCTGGATGCGCGAATTACCGTTCGAGGCGGTAACAAACGCTACCCCCGGTGCCAGGTCGGCGAAGGCGAGGAAGTTGCGGTTGTTCTGCGGCAACTGCTCGATCAGGCGCTGTGAGATGGTGGTGCCGACCTCGCCGCCGTCGAGCGTGACGAGGCGGTTGGCGGTGACGATGATCTCGCCCTCGGCAGCGACGTCCGTGACGCTCGCTTCGGAAGCGGCCTCGGCTGCGGCATCGAGGTCGGCGTCGCTGGTCGCGGGAGCCGGCGTAGCGGCCGCGGAGAAATCGAAATCGAGCTGCGCTGCCTGGCCAACGGTAAGCGTGATGACGTCGGTCTGGCGGCTGCCGGTGGGAAGCACGATCTCGAGGCGGTACTGGCCGGGGCGCAGCGACGCGAAGTTATAGCTGCCGTCGGCGCCGACGGAGGACGTGCGGCGGATGCCCGAATTCTGATCGACGGCGATGACCTGCGTCGCCTGGCCGCCCTCGCCTGCGGTGATCGTGCCCCGGATCGAAGCAGTCGATTGCTGGGCGGCAGCGGGCGTGATCGCGACCGCGCCGATCGCGGTGCCGAGCAGCAGCGCGGCGGCGGCGCGGATCGTGCGGCGAGTGCGACGGAGCTGGAGTTGGTGAGCCATTTCAGTGGATTCCCCTGGGAAAAACGGCACCTTGGCGGTGCTCGCAGTCGTGAAGGACGGCGATATGCCCCGCGTCAAGCACATCGATGTAACCGGTTCAATCGCCAGTCGGCCCCCTGCCCGATATTGATCGGGCGACGTTGCCGATCGGCAACAGGCGCGGTTACGTAGCGGAAATGCCCCGCCTACCCGATTGTTTCAGGACAGGATCGATCTGCGCACGAAGTTGTGCGGGCTGTGGCTATTGCGCAACTATTGTCGTGCGTGAGGACTGTTTCAGCGCTGATAGGCCTTGGGCAGCGCGCCTTCCTTGGGATCGAGGTAGCGCTGACGCAGCCGGGTCTGGCGGTTCTCGAGCGGTTGTTCGACGCCGTCGATGAATACCGCCGTCGCCGCCGTGCCGATCTCGAGCGGGTCCCCGTCCCAGATCACCACGTCGCCGCGACGTCCCGGCGCCAGAGAGCCGAATTCGGCGCCCATCCCCATCACCTGCGCGGGAAGGGAAGTGATCGCCGCAAACGCTTCGCCCCAACTGAGACCGGCAGCGCCGGGGATGCGCCCGAGCGCAACGAGGTTGCCGGCATATTGCTTGGCATAGCGTGCCTGGCGCGCATCCTCGTCGTTGATCATGCCAAGCGCGGTCGTGACGCCCGCCGCCTTGAGGCGGCCCATGTTCGATTGCGTCGCTGCGAGTTGTTCGAAACTGGCGGGCAGATCGGCGAGCGCGCTGGCGATCACCGGGACACCCGCGGCGGCGATCTGCGGCGCCACCGTCCACGCTTCGGTAGCGCCGACCAGTACCGGCTCGATCGCGTCGAATTCGCGCATCAGGTCGAGCAGGCTGAGGATGTCGGCGGCGCGCTCGACATGGACGAGCAGCGGAACGCGGCCTTCGAGCACCGGTACCAGCGCCTCGGCATCGGCGCGGGTGAGCAGCGCCTGCTTGCCGCGATCAAGGAACGACGCCGGATCGCGCGCATAGGCCTGCGCCTCGAACAGGGCATTGCGCAGCTGGACGATCAGCGCGGCGCGGCTGCCGCCGGCCTCGCGCGCGCCATCCTCGCCGAACTCGAGAAACTGGAAGGCGCGCGGCATCGTCACCGCGGCCATGTCGTCGCCAAGATCGATCACCGCCCCCTGCCCGGCGAAGATCGAACTTCCGACCTGCGGCGCGACGATCGCGCGGGTCACGCCCTCTGCGCGGTTGATCGCGATCGGGGTCGCGCGCGGATTGACCACCGGCGCGACGTCGATCGCGGCATTGAACGGCGATCCGTTGGCGAAGGCGTCGTTGGTGGGATTGACCGCGTCGACCTCGACGATGCCGAGCCGCGAGAAACCGGCGACGATGCCCGGCGACACCCATTTGCCCGCGGCATCGATCGTGCGCATCCCGGTCGGCACCGCCACGCCGGTCCCCGCAGCGACGACACGTCCGCCGCGGATGACGACGGTGCCGCCATCGACCGGACCGGAGCCGTCGCCAACGACCAGCCGGGCATTGGTGATCGCAACGTCCTGTGCAGAAGCCGGGACGGAAGCAAGCGACGCCGCGCCCAAGAACGCAAACGGGGCGAGCAGCAATCGCTTCACTTCACATCCCCTTCGCCGGGCTGGCCAAGTTCGAAATCGGACACCGGCCGTAAGCGCGGATCATTGGCGTCGTAAAGCAACGCGCCGTCGATCCAGACGCGTTCGGGGCGGGTATAGACGCTGAACGGATCGCCGTTCCACAGCACGACATCGGCCATCTTGCCAGGCTTGAGGCTGCCGGTCTGTGCTTCGATGCCCAGCGCGCGCGCCGGGTTGATCGCCAGCCAGCGCCACGCCTGTTGTTTCGTCATGGCCATCCCGGCGCGATTGGCGGCGGCAAGCACCTTGGCCACTTCCTGGTTCAAGCGCTGGATACCGTTGGCGTCGTCGGAATGGATCATCGCGCACGCGCCCTCCTTTTCGAGGATGGCGAGATTCTCGGTGATCGCGTCGTAGCTTTCCATCTTGAAGCCGTACCAGTCGGCCCACACCGCCGAGCACACGCCGTTGGCCTTCAAAAGGTCCGCGATCTTGTAGCTTTCGACGGCGTGGTGGAAGGCGGTGACCTTGTAGCCGAACTCCTTGGCCATATCCATGACGACCGCCATCTCGTCGGCGCGATAGCAGTGGTTGTGGACGAGGATGTCGCCCGCCAGCACGCCGCGCAGCGTGTCCATGCCGATGTCGCGCGATGGGGCGCTGCCCTCGCCATCCTCTTCATATTTGTCCCATTTGGACTTGTATTCCTGTGCCTTGGCCCAGGTCGCGCGATCGACCGCGACATTGCCCATCCGCGTCGAGGGCTGGCGTCCCTTGCTGCCATAGACGCGCTTGGGATTCTCGCCGCACGCCATCTTGAGGCCGTACGGCGCGCCGGGGAACTTCATGCCCTGCATCGTGCGCGCATAGACGTTCTTGAGCGTCACCGAGCGTCCGCCCATCAGGTTCGCCGACCCCGGCAGGATCTGAAGCGTCGTCACGCCGCCATTGGTCAGCGCGCGCGCGAAGCCGGGATCCTGCGGCCAGACGCTGTGCTCGGCCCAGACATCGGCGGTGATCGGCGAGGTCGCTTCGTTACCGTCGGACAGCGCATCGACGCCGGGCGACGGATAGTCGCCGAGATGACTGTGGACGTCGATGATACCGGGCGTCACCCATTTGCCCTGGCCGTCGATCACGTCGGCACCGTCGGCGGCGATCGCCTGGCCCACCTCGACGATGCGGCCGTCGCGGAACAGCACCGCGCCGTTGTCGATGCGCGCGCCCTCGCCATCGAGGATGGTGACGTTGGTGATCAGTGTGGGACGGCCCGGATAGGGCTTGTAGGTCGAGGGATAGGGATTGCGATCGTAGCGGCGATCCGCGGCGTCGCTGCTCGATGAACGCGCGTCGGTGGTAGCTCCTGCGCTGGCGGAGGCAGGCTCAACGTCGCTGGTGGCGCACCCGGCCAATGCTGCGGCAAAAGCCGCGAACAACATGCAATTTCGGATCACCCTGTCCCCCGATCGATTCGCCCCGATCCTACCCGGTGCAAGCGACGGCGCAATCGACGATCACATGTCCTTGCGTCAGGGGTGCTTGACATGGCAATGCGTCCATGACATTTGGTCATGGAAACATGACATGATGAGATAGTGGAAAACCGGCTGAAGATACTGCGCGCCGAGCGCGACTGGAGCCAGGCCGAGCTGGGCGGGCATCTCGGCGTGTCGCGCCAGGCGGTTAACGCGATCGAGACGGGAAAATACGATCCGTCGCTGCCGCTCGCTTTCCGCATCGCGCGCTTGTTCGGTCAGCCGATCGAGGAGATTTTCGATGATGGGGGCAGCGATGGAACGGCCTGAAGTCAGCGATGGCGAGCGCGCATTCATCGCCAAGCGACGGCGGTTGCGGATCATCATCGGCGCGCTGCTCGGGCTTGGCCTCGTATTGGGCATCGCCACGGGGATCGACAGCGCGCGGATCGGCAGCGGCGGCGCGATCTCGCCGGGTGTAGCGGTGATTGGGGTGATCGTGATGCTGGCAGGGGTGCTTGGCGGATCCTGGTTCTATTTCCGCGAGATCGACGAACTCGACCTGCGCGACAACCTGATCGCGGCGACCGTCGGCCTGTATTTCTACGCGCTGGTCTATCCCTGCTGGTACGCCTTGTCGCGCGGCGGGATCGCGCCGAAGACGAATCCCGAGATGATTTTCGTCGCGACGCTGGTCGTCGTCACCCTGACCTATTTCTGGAAGCGCTGGCGACCGTGATCGCAGCCATTCGAAAGGAAGCTGACATGAAGACGTTCTTGCTGACCGCCTTTGCCGCGCTCGCGCTGGCCGGACCGCCCGCCGCGATCGCGCAAACCGCGCCCGCGCCGACACCGGCCCCGGCGGCCGTCGATGCCGATCCTGCCCTGTGGGTAGTCAAGGACGACGACACGACGATCTATCTGTTCGGCACCGTCCATGTGCTCAAGCCCGGCTTGAGCTGGTTCGACGAGGGGGTGAAAAAGGCATTCGACGCGAGCGATCAACTGGTGCTCGAAATGGTGCCGCCGCCCGATGCCGTAGCGGGCCCGGCGATGATGAAGATCGCCAGCAACCCGACCGGGCCCGCGCTGAGCGACAAACTCCCCGCCGACCTCAAGGCGAAATATGAAAAGGCGATGACCGACAACGGCGTACCGGTCGCTGCGTTCGAGCGGATGGATCCATGGTTCCCGGGCCTCATGCTGTCGCTTATCCCGCTGCAGAAGCTGGGCTATTCCCCCGACACCGGGGCCGAGCGCGTGCTGATGAAGGCAGCCGAGGCGGCCAACAAGCCGATCTCGGGCGTCGAGACGTTCGACGAGCAGCTGGGCTTTTTCGACACGCTACCCGAACCCGCGCAGATCGGCTTCCTGCGCTCGACGATCGATAGCCTGCCGCGCGTGCAAAGCGTGTTCGATTCGATGGTCGTTCACTGGAGCGCGGGCGATCCCGACGCCCTGGGCAAGGTGATGAACGAGGAACTGCGCGAGACGCCCGAGGTCGGCAAAGTGCTGTTGTCCGATCGCAACGCGCGCTGGGCCGACTGGATCGACACGCGGCTCGACACGCCGGGCAAGGTGTTCATGGCGGTCGGCGCGGGGCATCTTGCCGGACCGGATTCGGTGCAGGTGTGGCTCGGCAAGCGCGACCTGAAAGCGACCCGGGTCGCCTATTGAGCGGTCAGGCGAAGCGGCCCGGAGCGTAGGGCTCCGGGTCAATATGCGCGACCGGTGTTTCGGGCGCACGGCTGAGCAGCAGGGCAGCGGCCAGCTTGGCGGCGGCGGGCGCGGTCTGGATGCCGAACCCGCCCTGCCCCGCGCACCAGAAGAAGCCGGGGGCGCGTCTGTCGAAGCCATAGACCGGCAGGCGGTCGGGCGCGAAGCTGCGCAGGCCGGCCCAGCGCCGCTCGACCGCCTCGATCCGCCAATCGACGACGCGCTCGAGCCGGTCGATCGCGATCGCGACGTCGATCTCTTCGGCCGCGACATCGCCGGGCGCCACCGGTGTCTCGTCGTGCGGCGACAGCCATAGCCGGCCACCCGCGTCCGGCTTGAAGTAGAAGCCGCCGCGCGCATCGATCACCAGCGGCAGATCGGCGGGGACGGGCGGCGACACGCGCAGTTGCACCATCGTGCGACGCAGCGGCGCGATCGCGATCGGCTGCGCGCCCGCCATCGCGGCGACCGGGCCTGCCCAGGCTCCCGCAGCATCAACGATCGTGTCGGCGACGATCATCCCGGCGCGGGTCGAAAGATGCCAGGCACCGTCGCGGCGATCGAGGGCGGTGACCGTAGCGTCGCTCATCACCTGCGCGCCGCGGCGCCTGGCCAGCGCCAGATAGGCGGCGTGGAGCCGCGCGACGTCGATGTCGCTGCAGCTTGGGCCGAGCACGCCGCGCTGCCATTCGCCGTGGATGCCGGGGACGTGGTCCGCAGGCGCCACGCGGTCCAGCCGAACGCTCGATCCCGCAAATTCGGCGACGAACGCATCGAGCAGGCCGGCGTCCTCGGCACGGCCGATCAGCAATTCGCCGCGCGGCGACAGGAACCCCTCCTCACCCAGCTCGGGCGGCGGGGAGGCCAGGATCGGCCCCGAGGCGCTGGTCAACGGCTGGATGCCGGGGCCGCCATAGGTTTCCGACCAGAAAGCGGCCGAGCGACCGGTAGCGTGCATGCCCGGCGCGGTCTCTGCCTCGACCAGCACGACCTGCGCCCCGGCCGCGATCTCGGCGGCTAGGCTGGCTCCGGCCATGCCCGCGCCGATGATGGCGATGTCGGCGCGGATCATCCAGCCGACCACGCTGGCGCGCGTTCGGCGAGGAAGGCGTCGATCTCTGCTAGCGCGCGGTCGCGGACGGCATCGACTTCGCGCAGGATCTCGTGTGCCGATTCATTGCCGAACCGGACAAGGCGCGCATCGGGCAGCCGCGCGAGCATCGCCAGCGCGGCGGCGGGATCGACCAGCCCGTCGGCATCGGCGATCAGCGCGAGCAGCGGCGTTCGCATCTTCGCCAGCCGGGGGTCGGTGCGCAGTTGGCGCGTCGAGGCGAACGCCTGGGTCAGCCAGCGCCAGCTCGGCGGACCGGTCATCAGCGCGGGATCGCTCGCCTGCCAGAACAGCTCGTCCTCATAGCGCGCGGTGTGATGCGTCAGCAGCGACTGGCGAGTCTCGGTGGTGTGCGGCTTCTCATTGCCTTTCCATGCGGGGCGATCGGGTTTGCCGAACGCTGCGAGGATGCGCGCGAGCCGCTCCCCGAACGCCGCGCTGATCGGCGCCTTGAGCCCGAGCATCGGGACGACGAGAATGGCTGCGTCGCAGGCAAGCCGCGCCTCGACCAGCGCGCGCAGGATCAGGTGACCTCCCATCGAGTGCCCGATGGCGACGTGCGGTCCCGGCGATGCTGCCCGCCATTCGCGGCCGAACGCGTCGATATCGCGCAGATAATCCTCGAACGAGTCGATGTGGCCGCAATGCGGGCGCGGTGTCAGGCGCCCCGACCCGCCCTGCCCCCGCCAGTCGAGCGAACTGACGTTCCAGCCGGCGGCGTGCCAGTGCGCGAAACTCTCGAGATATTTTTCGGGGATGTCGCCGCGCCCGCCCTGGAACAGGATCGATCCGCGCGCGGCGCCTGCCACGGGCCAGTCGAATCGACGTAGAGCCCAGCCATCGGCAGCGGTCCAGCGGGTGAATACGGCGCCTGAGGGAACGGCGCGGCGATCGAACATCGGGTCCATGGCCGCTGGTTACGTTTTGGCAAGCCGCCGCGTCTAGGGAATAGCGCGATGGGGGATTTTTCGGTTCTGGTCCTGTTCGGCCTGCTCGGCCTGCTGCTCGTGTCCGCGGGCATCGAGGATGTGCGCATTCGCGAGATCGCCGACTGGAAGAACGGTGCGATCGCGCTGCTGGCACCGCTGTTCTGGTTGGCGATCGGGCTGCCGCTATGGCCCGGCATGGCGCTCCAGCTCGCGCTGGGCATCGGCGTGTTCGCGTTGTTCGCGGTCGCGTTCCACTTCGGGATGATGGGCGGCGGCGACGTCAAGATGCTCGGCGCGCTGGCGCTGTGGCTGCCGTTCGACGTGCTGATGTTCGTGCTGATCGTGATGTCGTTGCTGGGCGGAGCGATCACGCTGGCAATGCTGATCGAAGGAAAACTGCGCCGCTGCAAGAACGCTCCGGAAATTCCCTACGGCGTCGCAATCGCGCTCGCCGGCCTCATGGTTCTTGGCGAACCGATTCTTAACCAGTTTCCGCGATGAACGGATGCGGGATCACCTGGCCCGCACTTGGAAAGGCCTGAAGCGTCATGGATGGACGGAAAATCATTCTGCTGGTCGGCGCGCTGTTCGTCGCTGCGATCACTGCGTTCATGGCGCACAGCCTGATGCGCGGATCGACCGCGCCTGCCGCCGATGCGGCCGCGGCGCCGGTTCCAACCGGCCCCGAGGTCATGGTCGCGACCAAGGCGCTGCCGGTCGGCACGATCATCGACGCGACCGCGCTTAAGTTCCAGCCATGGCCCGAAGAACTGATCGAGGGCGCGTACTTCCTCAAGAAGGACAATCCCGATCTCGCCAAGCTGCAGGGCACGGTGGTGCGCTTCGCGATCCCGGCGGGTCAGCCGCTGACGCAGGGCGCGCTGGTCAAGCCGGGCGACCGCGGCTTCCTGGCGGCGGCGCTGGGCGCAGGCATGCGCGCCGTGACCGTTCCGGTTTCGACGCAGAGCGCCGTGGCAGGGTTCGTGTTTCCGGGTGACCGCATCGACCTGATCCTGACGCAGTCGGTGGCAGGCGGCGGCGACGGCCCGCCGCTCAAGGTGTCGGAGACGGTGCTGCGCAACCTGCGCGTGCTCGCCACCGACCAGAAGACCGACAAGGGCGTCGACGAGAACGGCAACACGGTGGTGTCGACCTATTCGACGGTCACCGTCGAGGCGACGCCGCGCATCGCCGAGAAGATCGCGGTCGCGCAGACCATCGGGTCGCTGTCGCTGTCGCTGCGATCGATCGCCGACAATGCGTCGGAGCTCGAGGAAGCGATCGCCAACGGCACCGTCGAGGTGCCCGAGGGGAGCGATCCGGCCGCCGAAAAAGCGATGCTGGCGCGTGCTGCGGCAAGCCCGATCGAAGGCGTCTCCAGTATTTCGACCGGCGCGGATGTGTCGCGGTTCCAGCGGCGCAGCGTGCCCGGCAAGGCAGCGGACAGCAATGTCCCGCCGCAGAATATGGCACCGGGCACGAGCCAGGTCGCCGAAGTCAACGGCTCGGTCGCGCCGGTCCGCATCGCCGGACCCTCGGTCCGGGTGGCAAGGGGCAATGCCGTGACCGAAGTCGCGGTTGGGGGGAAGAACTGACATGCGCATGATCCAGATGCTGCGGAGGTCGCTGGGTGCGACGGTGGCGACGGCACTCGCCGTCACCTCGCCCGCAACCGCGTTCGCCGGGGCCGGTCCGCAGACGCAGCGTGCCCGCGTGGCGCCGCTGCCGCCGGGCACGCAGCGGCCGACTACCGAGGTCCAGCTGTCGATCGGCCAAGGCGAGATGATCTCGTTGCCCGCCGCCGTCAGCGAGGTCTGGACGTCGAACCCCGAGGTCGCGGACGTGCATATCAGCAGCGCGCGCCAGATCTATCTGTTCGGCAAGGCGTTCGGCGAGGCGACGATCTATGCGACCACGGCGAACGGCACCGTCGCCTATTCCTCGAACGTCCGCGTCAGCCAGAACATCACCTCGCTCGACCGGATGCTCAAGCAGGCGATGCCCGAGGCCGATATCCGCGTGACCACGATCGGCCAGATCGCGGTGATGAACGGAGTGGTAGCGTCGCCAGAAGAGAGCGCGCAGGCGCAGCAGCTCGTGACCGCCCTCCTCAACCCCGGCATCAATCCGGACGCTGAGGAAGCGCTCAAGATCGGCGTGATCAACCGGTTGAAGACGGCCAGCCCGCTGCAGGTCAATCTGCAGGTGCGGATCGCCGAAGTCAGCCGCAGCTTCGTCAAGAATATCGGCGTCAATTTGCAGACCCGCGACCGCACCGGCGGGTTCCAGTTCGGCGTTTCGTCGGGCCGCAGCGCCGGATCGATCGGATCGGTCGACACTTCGTCGCTGCCCCAGCTCGACGCATCGTCGCAATTCGGGTTTCCGGCGGGCACGATCTCGCTGCCCTTCGATCCGCAGCGCGGCACCTTCGTCTATCCCAACACCGGCACCGCATTCCAGTTCGGCAACAAGCCCGACGGCACGCGCACCGCGCTCAACCTGGCGGGCAAGCTGTTCGGGCTGGACGTCCTGTCGGCAATCGACCTGGGCGAAACCATCGGACAGGTCACCACGCTCGCCAATCCCAACCTGACCGCGCTGTCGGGCGAGACCGCGACGTTCCTGGCGGGCGGCGAAATCCCGATCCCGATCAACCAGGGTCTGGGCGCGATCTCGGTCCAGTACAAGCAATATGGCGTCAGCCTCGCCTATACCCCGACCGTGCT